>CAZOYV010000192.1:0-16796 GCA_964584075.1 uncultured Rickettsiales bacterium
CGCAGCCGGCCCCCGCGGCCCCGGCCCCGGCGGCTCCCGCGGCTGCGGCCGCGACGCCCGCCCAGGCGGGACCGCCGCCGGCCCCGGCCGCACCGCAGGAGGCCCCCGTGACCCCGACGCCGCCGCAAGCTCCCGAGCCGGAGCCGGCTCCCCAGCCCGTCGCCGAGACGCCCGGTGACGAGTACAACCCGTCCACCGGCCAGTGGGAGGAGACCCTCACGATCCAGGCCGTCAAGCCCAAGGGCAAGTCGATCCTGCCCTGGATCATCCTGATGATCGTCGCGGTCCTCGGGTTCTTCGCGCTCGTCGCCCTCGTGGTGGTCTTCAAGTTCGTGCTGTAGGCTCTAGGCAGCGCCGCACCGCGGTACCCGCCCGCAGACCCGCTCGGGGGTCGGGCGCGGACGTTCCGCCGGCGCGCCCCGGGGAGGTCCCAACCATGCACCGCGCTGCCCTCGTGCTCGTCTGCTCGCTGCCGCTGCTCGCCGCGTCCCCCGCCCGTGCCGACACCGACTCGATCCTCGTCTACGGCCCCGAGGACGCCGGGATGGAGGAGCTGCAGGTGGCGACCGATCTGCTGCAGGCCAACGTCGGCGAGGGAGAGGTCCCGGCGTCCACCGTCCACGTCCTCGATCTGCCGTTCCCCTCCCCCGACCCGGTGTGGATCGCCGGCGACGCGCGCGTGGTGCCCTGCACCGATCCGGCCCTCGAGGAGACCGACCTGACCAGCCTGCTGACCGAGGCGGTGGAGAAGATCGACGCCCTGGACTACGAGGCCGGCAGGCGGATCCTCGACCAGGCGATCATCGCGCTGCCGTGCTCCCAGCAGCAGGTGGACCGCCAGGTGCTGATCGACATCTACTACTTCCGGGGGATCGCCAGCTTCAACATGGGCGACCGGGACGGCGCCAAGCAGAGCTTCTACTACGCGCTGGCGATCGACAAGGAGAAGAAGTGGGACACCGACTACCCGCCCGACCCGCAGCAGGTGTTCCTGCTGGCCAAGGACGACGCGATGAGCCTGGACCGCGTCGGCATCGGCCACGACGTGCGGGGGGCGGGGATCACGCGGTTCGCGATCGACGGCGTGGCCCACGAGGTCTCCACGCCCGGCGAGCTGCGCGTCATCCCGGGGATGCACGTCGTGCAGTACGTGGCCGAGGGCGCGGCCTACTCGCGGCTGGTGGAGGTCCGCCCGGACGGGCCGGCCGCGCTGGTGACCCGGCAGGGGCTGACCACCGCGGTGGCCGGCGGCCCCGACTCCACCGCGATGCTCCCCGCGGCGCGCGCCAGCCTGCGGTCGCTGGTCCAGAGCCGCAACCTCAAGCGCGCCTACGTCGTGATCCTCGGCGAGGACGGCAGCGGGAACATCTACCGCTACGACGAGACCTACACCACGATGGCGCTCGGGGCCCGCGCCGCGTCGCGCGAGGCCGGCGGCGACGCGGGCGGTGGCGCCGGCGGCGGCGCCGGCGGGGGCGGCACCCGCGTCCCGGTCCCCGCCGGGGAGAGCGGCGGGGGCGTGACGATCCACCCCGCAGGCATCGCCTACGCCCAGTGGGACGGCTACTTCAGCCTCTCGCTGCGCGGCCACATCCGGCTGTACCAGGGCCTCGAGGTCGACCTCGGCGGCGGGATCGGCCTCGCCGAGTGGTGGGACGACGAGGCCGAGGTGGGGGGCGTGGTGGTGCTGCCCCACGTCCGGGCCGGCGTGCGCTACCGCTTCGGCAGCAAGGTGGTCCGGCCGTACGTCGGCGCCGCGTTCCTGCTCAACGTCTGGACCGGCGGCGACGCGGAGGCCGGCATCGCCGAGGACGAGGTCGTGGCCTCGCCCGGGGTGGCCGGCTTCGGCGGCGTCGAGGTCCACCTGACCAAGGCGATGTTCCTCGGCCTCGACGTGCTCGGCGGCTGGGCCTACTCCCCGTGGGTGATGGCCCAGTTCGGCGTCGGGTTCCGGTTCTGACGTCCGTGGGGGCGCCGGGCCGCGGACCGGCCGCGAGCGCCCCGGGAGATCCCGATGAGCGAAGACGACGGCACCCCGTTCGACATGGGCAGCCTGGGCAACCTGGGCGAGATGATGTCCAGCATCATGGGTCAGGCGAGCCAGCTGCAGCAGCGCATCGCGCAGCTCAAGGAGGAGCTCCGCGGCCGCACCGTGGAGGGCCGATCCGGCGGGGGGATCGTCACCGTCACGGCCAACGGCGGCTCGGAGATCCTGCGCGTCGCGATCGACCCGGTGGCGGTGGACCCGCGGGACGTGCCGATGCTCGAGGACCTGATCGTGGCGGCGACCAACGACGCCCTCGGCAAGGCCCGCGAGATGGTCCGCGAGGAGATGAAGGGCGTCACGGGCGGGATGTCGATCCCGGGCCTGTCGGACCTGCTGTGAACGGCGCCGATCCGATCCGCCGGCTGATCCACGAGTTCAGCCGCCTGCCCGGCATCGGCGAGAAGACCGCCACCCGGCTGGCGTACCACGTCCTGCGCGCCCGCGACGAGCTGCCCCGCGACCTGGCACGGGCCCTGGTCGACGTCGCCGAGCAGGTCCGGCTGTGCTCGGTGTGCTGCGACCTGACCGGCAGCGACCCCTGCGCGATCTGCGCCGACCCGCGTCGCGACGAGGGCCTGATCTGCGTCGTGGAGCAGTCGCAGGACCTGCTCGCGGTGGAGGCCAGCAACGAGTACCCGGGGCGGTTCCACGTGCTGCACGGGACGCTCAGCCCGCTGGACGGGGTCGGCCCCGACGAGCTGCACATCGCCGAGCTGCTGGCCCGCGTGCGGGACGGCAGCGTGCGCGAGGTGATCCTCGCGACCAACCCGACCGTCGAGGGCGAGGCCACCGCCCTGTACCTGGCCAGGCTGCTCAAGCCCCTGGAGCTGACCGTCTCGCGGCTGGCCCAGGGGATCAGCGTCGGCAGCGAGCTGGAGTACACCGACGGCGGGACCATCGCGCGGGCGCTGCAGAACCGCCAGACGCTGTAGCGCGATCTAGCCGTCGGTCAGGCTGTGGCCGGCGTAGCCACCGGACTGCAGCAGGATCGGCCCTTCCCCGGCCTCCTCGTCGGCGTCGCGGACCAGGTGGCAGGCGACCTGGTGCCCGGGGGCGACGACCCGCAGCGGCGGCTCCTCCACGCGGCAGATCGCCTCGGCGATCGGGCACCGCGGGTGGAACCGGCAGCCCGAGGGCGGGTTGATCGGGGACGGCACGTCCCCGGCGAGCACGATCCGCTGGCGGATGCGCTCCACCTCGGGATCGGGCACCGGGACCGCCGAGATCAGGGCGCGCGTGTAGGGGTGCAGCGGGTGCTCCGTCAGGTCCGAGGCCGAGGCCACCTCCACCAGCTTGCCGGCGTACATCACCGCGACGCGGTGGGCCACCAGGCGCACCGCCGCGAGGTCGTGGGTGATGAACAGGAAGCTCAGCTCGTAGCGCTCCTGCAGCGCCAGCAGCAGGTTGAGGATCTGGGCCTGGATCGACACGTCCAGCGCGCTGATCGG
This sequence comes from uncultured Rickettsiales bacterium, assembly GCA_964584075.1. Classification (GTDB taxonomy): domain Bacteria; phylum Myxococcota_A; class UBA796; order UBA9615; family CAYRNR01; genus CAZOYV01. The sequence goes on from CAZOYV010000192.1 coordinate 3,496, forward strand.
CTCGTCGGCGACGATGAAGTCGGGCTTGAGCGCCAGCGCCCGGGCGACGCCGACGCGCTGCCGCTCGCCGCCGCTGAACTCGTGGGGGTAGCGGTTGACGTAGCGCGGGTTGAGCCCGCACTCGTCCATCAGCGCCTGGACCTGCTGCCGCAGCTCGGCGCCGGCGGCCAGCCGGAAGGTCCGCAGCGGCTCGGCGATGATGTTGCCCACCGTCATCCGCGGGTCGAGCGAGGCGTACGGGTTCTGGAACACCATCTGCATCCGGCGGCGGGCCTGGCGCAGGGACTCCCCGCGCAGGCCGGCGAGGTCCTTGCCGTCCATCCACACCTCGCCGGCGGTCAGGGGCACCAGGCGCAGCAGGGCGCGCCCGGTGGTCGACTTGCCGCACCCGCTCTCGCCGACCAGCCCCAGGGTCTCGCCGCGGGCGATCTCGAAGTCGATGCCGTCCACCGCGCGGACCTTGCCCACCGTGCGCCGGAAGACCGTGCCGCGGGTCAGCGGGAAGTGGACCTGGAGGCCCCGGACGCGCAGCAGCTCCGCCGCCTCCTCGGGGGGTGCCGGGTCCCGCGCGCCGGGGATCCGTTCGGTCACGGGCTCCCCTCCACGGCCCAGCAGGCGGTCCGGTGCCCGGGCTCGACGGCCACCACCGGAGGGTAGGCCCCGGCGCACGGCTCGTGGGCCAGCGGGCAGCGCAGGCGGAACGGGCAGCCCCCCGGGCGGTGGACCGGGTGCGGCGGCCGCCCGGGGATCGCCTCGAGCTGGTGCGTCGCGGCGGCGTCGAGCCGCGGGATGGTGCGCAGCAGCCCCCGGGTGTAGGGGTGCTGCGGGTTGCCGAACAGGCGCTCCGCCGGGGCCTCCTCGACGATCCGGCCGGCGTACATCACCGCCACCCGGTCGGCCAGGCCGGCGACGACGCCGAGGTCGTGGCTGATCAGGATGATCGAGGTCCGCGACTTCTCGCGGAGGGTCCCGATCAGCTCGAGGATCTGGGCCTGGATCGTCACGTCGAGGGCCGAGGTCGGCTCGTCGGCGATCAGCAGCGCGGGGTTGCACGCCAGCGCCATCGCGATCATCACGCGCTGGCGCATCCCGCCCGAGAACTGGTGCGGGTAGGCGTCGATCTGGTCGGCGGCGTCGGAGATCCCGACCATCGTGAACAGCCGCACGACCTCGTCGCGCGCCGAGGTCCGGCTCTTGCCCTGGTGCAGCTCCAGCACCTCGCCGACCTGACGCCCGACCGTCATGTACGGGTTGAGGCAGGTCATCGGGTCCTGGAAGATCATCGCGATCTCGTTGCCCCGGATCCGCCGCATCCGCTCCGGCCCGAGGCGCAGCAGGTCCACCCCGCGGAACCGCACCTGCCCGCGCACGACCCGCCCCGGAGGATCGGGGATCAGCCCGAGGATGCTGAGGCTGGTGACGCTCTTGCCGCAGCCGCTCTCGCCGACCAGCCCCAGGACCTGGCCCGCCTCGAGCTCCAGCGAGACGCCGTCGACGGCCCGGATGATGCCCTCGTCGGTGAAGAACTGCGTGTGCAGGTCCTCGACCTCGAGCAGCAGGTCCCGAGCGCGCGGGTCGGACGACGGCTCGCTCATGGCGCCTCGTTCTTCAGCGACGGATCGAACGCGTCGCGCAGCCCGTCCCCGAGGAAGTTGAGGCTGAACAGCGTCACCGCCAGCGCCAGCCCGGGGAAGACGATCATCCACGGGAACAGGTCCATCGTGGCGGCGCCCTCGGCGGCCAGCGAGCCCCAGCTGGCGTCCGGCGGCTGGACCCCGAGGCCGAGGAACGACAGGAACGCCTCGGACAGCATCACCACCGGCATGTTCAGCGTCGCGTAGACGATGATCGGCCCCAGCGAGTTGGGGATCAGGTGGCGGAACACGATCGTGAACTCCCCCACCCCGGTGGCCCGCGCGGCCTCGACGAACTCCCGCGACTTGAGCGAGAGGATCTGGCCCCGCACGACGCGGCTCATCGTCAGCCACTGGACCGCCCCGAGGGCGAGGAAGATCAGGTAGATGTACCGCCCGACGAAGACCATCAGCATGATCACGAACATCATGAACGGCAGGCAGAACAGGATATCGACCAGCCGCATCATGATCGCGTCGACCTTGCCGCCGAAGTAGCCGGCGACGGCGCCGTAGGTGACCCCGATCAGCAGGCTCACCAGCGTGGCGATCAGCCCCACCAGCAGCGACACCCGCGCGCCGTAGCACACGCGGATGAACAGGTCGCGGCCCAGCTCGTCGGTGCCGAACCAGTGGACGTAGGCGCGGGTGTGGGGCTCGCCATTGACCCGCGGCGCGGTGGGCACCGACTTGGTCAGCGGCGGCTGGGGCCCGAACATCAGGTCCTGGTCGTGGGGGCCGAAGTGGATGATCGTCTCGGACAGCAGCGGCGCGCTGATCGCCACCAGCGCGACGACGATCATCACCGCCCCGCCGACCACCGCCATGCGGTTGCGCAGCAGGCGGCGCCAGGCGTCCTCCCACAGGCTGCGCCCGGCGGCCTCCTCGCGCCACGAGCCCCCCCCCGAGGGGGAGCCGCCGCCCCCCGAGGAGGCGCTGCCCGGCGCCGAGCCGCCCGCCGACTCCTCCAGGCGCGCCCACGGCTGGCTCGGGTCACTCATAGCGCACCCGCGGGTCGAGCCAGGCGTAGACGACGTCGACGATCAGGTTCATCAGGATCAGCACCGCGCTGAACACGATGATCGTGCCCATCACCAGCGTGTAGTCCCGGTTGAGCGCCGCCTGGATGAAGTGGCGCCCGATGCCCGGGATGTTGAAGATCAGCTCGATCACCAGCGAGCCGGTCAGGATCCGCGCCGCCGCCGGGCCGAGGTAGCTGACCACCGGCATCAGCGCGCCGCGCAGCGCGTGGCGGGTGACCACCAGCGTCTCCGAGAGCCCCTTGGCCCGGGCGGTGCGGATGTAGTCCTCGCCGATCACCTCGAGGATCCCCGCGCGGCTCAGCCGCGCGACGTAGGCCGCGTAGAGCGCGCCGAGGCACACCGCCGGCAGCAGGACGTGGCGCCACGAGCTGAACCCGGCGACCGGCAGCCACCCCAGCGTCAGCGAGAACAGCAGCACCAGCAGCGGGGCCAGCACGAAGTTGGGCACGCTGACCCCGGTCATCGCGGTGCTCATCGCCACGTAGTCGATCGCGGTGTTGCGGTTCAGGCCGGCGACGATCCCGGCGCTGACCCCGAGGATCACGGCGAACACCAGCGCCACGAAGCCCAGCGTCGCCGTGGCCGGGAACCCGCGGGCGAGCAGCTCGTTGACCGTCAGGTTGGGGTAGCGCGTCGACGGCCCCAGATCGCCGCGGCCGACCATCAGCAGGTAGTCGACGTACTGGGTCCGGCGGATGTCGCTGGGCCGGGTGTAGACCCGCAGCTTGTAGCGCCCGGTCTCCACGTCCAGCTCGCGGAAGACCGGGAACACCGGCCAGTCCAGGTGGTAGGCGGCCTCGAGGTTCTCGCGCACCGCGGGGGGCAGGTTGCGGTCGGCGTCGAACGGGCCGCCCGGCGCCGCGTGCATCATCGCGAAGCTGATCGTGACGATCGCGAGCAGGGTCGGGATGCTCGCCAGCAGTCGCCTCGCGATGTACCCGAACAAGTTGGCTCCCGGACCTCACCGCGCGGCGCAGCGCCGCGCACCCGACGGGACCGGCGTCACTCCTCGCGCATCAGCACGTACGAGAACCGCTCTTCCGCGTCGCCGCAGTTGTCGATGTCCCAGCTGTGGTTGTCCACGTTGGTCACGAAGTAGTCCACCTGCCCGCTGGCCTCCTCGGCCTTGAGCGAGTCGAACGTCCCCGGGTTGAGCAGGATCGTCTCCCCGCCGCCCCGGACCTCCAGCTGGTGGTAGACCTGCTTGCCGCAGTCCCCGTTGCGCCGCCCGACGTCCTCGCCGCGCTTCATCACGAACGGCTGGATCACGCCGTCCTCGAGGACGCGCCCGCCGAGCCCGTCGTCCGCCGCCATCTCGACGATGCAGTCGCCGGTGGACGGATCGGGGCAGTCGCCGCGGTAGATCACGAAGCCCATCGAGTCGGGGTCCTTGTTCTGGACGACCCGCAGGGAGATCAGGTCGCCGGAGTAGATGTCCGGGATCTCGAGCTCCGGCATCGTGTAGCCGAAGCGGGTCTCCATGTCGGTGCCGCCCTCCTCGTCGCGCATCTTGACGATCCACTCGGGGAGCGGGCGGTCGGTCCCCTCCTCGCAGGGGCCCACCGCCGGCTCGGCGGGGTCGTTCTGAGAGATGCTCTTGATCGTCCAGTTGGCCTGCTGCCAGACCAGACGGGTGCCCTCGTCCACCGGCTGGGCGTCGCTCTCGAAGCAGAACTCGATGGGGTCGTAGGGGTTGCCCAGCCAGCACCCCAGGCTGGGCATCGTCAGCAGGGCCACCAACAGGCCGAACTCGCGCATGGCAGTGCTCCTCGAGACCGGCCCCCACATGGGGGCCGTCGCGATTGTATCAAAGGCAGCTAGGTGCCGCGCAGCCAGCGACGCTGCAGGTCCTTGCAGGCGATCATCGCCTGGCCGGCGGCGACGGAGACCGCCATCGCGCCGGGGCTGCAGACGTCGCCCACCGCGTAGATCCCCGGCACGCAGCGGCTGGCGGCGTCGACGCGAAGGTAGCCGGCGCGGTCCATCGGCAGCACGCCCGCGGCGAACGCCGTGCGCGGCTCGACCCCGACCCGCACGTAGATCCCGTCGCAGGCCAGCTCGAGGCCGTCGTCGAGGCACACCGCCGCGACCCGCCCGTCCCCCCGCAGCGCCTCCACCGTGCGGCCGCCGTGGATCGTCACGCGCGGGTGCTGCTCCGCCGCCCGCCGGAAGTCCGGGCGCGCCCGCACGCGTCCGCGATGGATCAGGTGGACCGCCGCGCAGTCCTGCGCCAGCTTGACCGCCCCCTCGAAGCCGCTGTCCCCCCCGCCGACGATCACCGCCACTCCGCCGGCGGTCCGGTCCCGGTAGCGGCTGACCGAGTTGTAGACGCCGGCCAGGGTCTCCTCCCCGGGCACGCCCAGCCGGCGGCGGGTCGCCCCGGTGGCGAGGATCAGCGCGTCGGCGGCCAGCTCCTCGCCGTCGGCCAGCGTCACCGCCGGCCGCGCGGGGTCCAGGCGGGTCACCCGGCAGCCGAACCGGACGGGGATCTCGAGCGCCTCGAAGTGGGCGACGAAGTGCGTCACCAGGGCGGGGCCATCGACGTCCTGGATCCCCGGGTAGTCGGCGATCGGGCTGAGCACGGTCTGCAGCTGCCCCCCCAGCGTCGGGCCGGCCTCGATCAGGCGGGGCCGCAGCCCGGTGCTGCGCGCCCAGATCCCGGCCGCCATGCCGCCCGGGCCGCCCCCCACGATCAGCACGTCCGGCGGTGTGCTCACTCCTCCCCTCCCTCCTCCTCGTCGAGCTCGGTGGCCCAGGTGGTCCACAGCGAGATGCGGTAGGTCGACGGCGCCCCGTCGTAGGCCGAGAGCCACAGGAACAGCGGGTAGCCGTCCGACATCGCGCCGTCGGAGCTCCCCCCGTCGACGAACGGCGTGGTCGCCTGCGAGGCGATGAAGCCCTGCATCGAGCCGTCTATCCACTCCGACCACACCACGAAGTCCAGGTCGGTGGACGGCTCGGGCCACTCGATCTGGACGTGCAGGGTCGCCGGAGCGGCGAGCTCGAACGCGTAGCAGTCCCGGTCTCCGGCGTCGTAGTCCAGCGGCACGACGGTGTCGACGCGCCCGTCGACGAAGGTCGCCAGCCCGGTCGGGGCCAGCGTCCCGAGCCACTGCCCGCGCCCGTAGTAGCACTCCTCGAACAGGGTGTCGTTGGGCTCCTGCTCGACGAGCCAGCGGTACTCCGAGGACACGTCGACGGCGCCGTCGCAGTCGTTGTCCAGCCGGTCCCAGTACTCGACGGCCCCCGGGTGGATCGCGGGGTTGCCGTCGTCGCAGTCGACGCCCTCGGGGTACCCGTCGCGGTCGGCGTCGCGCGCACACCCCCAGAGGGCTCCGAGCCCGGCGATGCACAGCAGCGGCCGCCAGCGAATCACGCGGGCAGGGTACCATGGGGAGGCCCCGCGTCCGGGCGGGGCCGCAGGGAACGGGAGGCGGTGTCTCGATGGAGCTCCGGTGGAGGTGGTGGTCCCGGGTGGGTGGTCCGCTGGTGGGTGCCGCGGTGATCGCCGCCACCGCCGCGCAGGCGGCCGACGTCAAGGCGATCCGCAACCTGGGCAGGCCCGAGCGGATCGAGCCGGAGCCGGTCGCGCTGGAGGTCCGCCAGCAGCGCCTCGACCTCGCCGGGATGCAGATCGGCGACGTGCCAGCGGGCAGCACCGACTACGACCTGGCGACCTTCGAGGGGGTCGCGACGCCGTGCCGCTCGCCGCACCTCGACGGCCTCGGCGCCGGCTTCGCGCTGGTCTGCCCGGACGAGGCGGGCGTCGAGCACGCGCTGTTCGCCCAGCAGGGCACGGTGCTGCGGATCTCCCGGCCGGTGGTGCGCCGCTCCCGGATCAGCCTCAGCGACGACGGGGTCCGGCTCGCGGCGGTGCTCGAGGGGGAGGCCGGCGCGGCGATCCACGTGTACGACGTGCTCGAGCTGCTCGACATGGCGCTGGTCGGGCTCGAGGAGCCGCGCGACCCGGTGCTGGCCGGCTCCGGGACCGCGGTGGCCTGCACCGCCGTGGTCGGCAAGCGCCGCCACGTGGTGGTCGTCGACCTCGCCAGCGGGGACGCGCGGGTCGTCTCCGACGGGCTCGACGACGTCAAGGTCGGCGCGATCAGCGCCAACGGCCGGCGGGTGGCGTTCAAGGCCAGCCACGGCGGCTGGGACGACTACTACCTGGCCGACCTCGACCGCAAGCTGCGCTACAACCTCAGCGACAGCGAGGGCGACACCGTCGCGATCGACCTGTCCCAGGACGGCGACACGGTGGCGTTCGTGCAGCGCTTCGGCGGCGCGATGGGCATCTTCACCGCCGACATCTCCGCCCGCAAGGTGGCCAACCGCAGCGGGGTGCTCGGCTCGGTGGTCGACGTGATCGTGTCGGCCTCGGGGACGCGCCACGCGTTCCTGCTCGGGGGGTTGAGCCCCAAGATCGAGGTGTGGGACACCAAGGGGCGCACCGAGGAGCAGGTGGCGACCGTGGCGGAGGGCTGCTGGGAGCCGGCGATGTCCAGCGACGGGCGCTACGTGGCGGCGCTGTGCGCGGACGGCGCGCGCGACGCCGCGCTACTGCGGCTGTTCCCCCTGCCCGAGCCGGAGTGAGCGCAGCTCCAGCGTCATCCAGGCCACCAGCGCGATCAGGGCCACGACCCCGATCTCGAGGCGCAGCCAGCGCGCCGCGGGGTAGCCGGCCACCGCGAGGTACGCCGCGATCCAGCACCACCGCCCCAGGCCGGGCCGGGCCGCGAGCGGCCGCCCGTCGCGGCCCGGCGCGAGCAGCCACGCGGCGCCGGCGGCCAGCCCCAGCCCGTGCATCCCGAGGTCGTAGTCGAACAGGTGCGGGGCCGCCAGCAGCGCGGCGGACAGCGCCGCCCCGAGCGCCAGCAGGCCGTGGGGCCGGGCCGGGTCGGCACCCCACGCCTCGCGGGCGACCCACAGCGCCAGCGCCCCCGCGGCGGCGACCCCCAGCCAGCCGGCCAGCCCGGCTCCAACCAGGGGCTGCAGCATCCAGCCCAGCAGGCTGCGGCCGGTCATCTGGCGCTCCGGCATGATCCACAGCCGCTGGGTCAGCTCCGGGGTCTGCAGCAGCATCTCGCGATAGGCCAGCCACGGTTCGGTGCCGTGCAGCGCCAGCGACCCGGCCAGCAGCGCCGCGCCGCCGAGCACGAACCCGGCCACGGCCCGCCCCTGACCGGCCAGCAGCAGCCCCGCCACCACCGGGATCGCCAGCGGCGGCTTGGCGCACAGCAGCCCCAGCAGGGCCCCGGCCCACAGCGGTCGCTTCCCCTGCCACAGCGCCACCGCGCCCGCCAGCAGCAGCACCCAGACCCCCGAGAACTGACCGGTCAGGGTCATCATCAGCGCCGGCGGCGAACCGAACGCCAGCCCCCACGCGACCCAGCCACGCTCGCGCAACGCGGGCACGCTGCGCACCAGCAGCCACGCCGCGAGCGCGTACAGGGCCGCCATCAGCAGCAGGAAGCCGGCCGCCACCGTCGCGTAGCGGAACCCGTGGAACCACGACACCGCCTGGTAGATCGGGGGCGGGTAGACCAGGCTGTACAGCGGCGGGTGGGCGGGGAACGTCTCGCGCATCACGCGCAGGGACCGGTGGCGCTGGTACAGCCGCTCGCCGTCGCCGTCCTCGGCCAGGATCACGCCCCCGGCCCAGAACGGGATCAGGTCGCCGCCGCGGATCACCTCTTCGCGCGGACCGGCGGGCGGGTCCCCGGCGAAGGCCATCACCCCCGCCAGGACCACGTGGGTCGCGATCAGCAGCGCCGCCAGCACCGGGATCTTCCGCGACATGGGCCTCCCCGCCCCAACGCGACGTCGTCGACAGGTAGGATAGTGGACTTCCGCCGGATGGACCGATGGGACGACGGATCGCGGCCTACTTCGACTTCGATCGCACGCTGATCGACGTCAACTCCGGAACGCTGTGGATGCGCCACGAGCGCCGCGGCGGGCGCGTGACCCGCTGGCAGATGCTGGTCGCGACGACCTACTTCCTGCGCTACCACCTGTCGCTGATCGACATGGAGCAGGCGATGACCAGGGCGCTGGCCACGGTGGCCGGCACCCCCGAGGCGGACGTCGATCGCCGGACCCGGCAGTGGTACCACGCCGAGGTCCGGCCCCACCTGCAGCCCGCCGCGCTGCAGGCCGTGGAGCACCACCGCGCCGAGGGGCACGCGCTGGTGCTGCTGACCACCTCGTCGCCCTACCTGTCGGGCGCGGTGCGCGACGACCTGGCGCTCGACGCCTTCGGCTGCACCGCCTACGAGGTCGGGGCCGACGGGCGGTTCACCGGCGGGCTGGTCCGGCCGGTGTGCTACGGCGAGGGCAAGGTGCTGCACGCCGAGCGGATCGCCGCCGAGCTGGACCTGGACGTCGACCGCTCCTACTTCTACTCCGACTCCTACACCGACCGCGCGATGCTGCGCCGCGTGGCCCACCCGCGGGTCGTCAACCCGGACCCCCGGCTGCGGCGTCTGGCGCGACGCGAGGGCTGGCCGATCCTGGAGTGGAAGCGCTAGCCGATTCTGCTACCCTGGTGGTGTCTGTCTTTCGGACCCGGGGGAGGGTCCTGGGGGCCGCATGCCCGTCACCGCCGACCGCGTCCGGCGCATCGTCGAGCGTCTGCCCGAGGGGATCGTGCTCGTCGATCGCGCAGGTCGGCTGCAGTACGCCAACCACACCGCCCGCCGGCTGACCGGCTTCAGCCTGCGGGAGGACCCCGGCCTGCGCATCGAGGACATCGTCGTCGAGGAGGACCTGCCCGCGTGCCGCCAGGCCCTGGCGCGGGTCCACGCCGGCGAGGACATCCCGTACCTGGTCCTGCGGATGCACCGCCTGGACGGCCGGCCGGTCAAGCGCGTGGTGGCCGGCACGCACCTGGAGGACGGCGTCGCGCTGGTCGTGATCCGCGACGTGCCCCCGCCCGCGGTCCAGCTCAGCCGCTCCGAGGAGCGCTACCGCGCGCTGTTCGAGGGGGCCCACGACGGCGTCTACCTCGAGTCCCTCGACGGGGACATCCTCGACGTCAACCCCCGCGGCTGCGAGATGCTGGGCTACCGGCGGTCCGAGCTGGTCGGGCACAACGTCCGCGAGCTGCTGCCCCCGGAGTTCGCCGACCGCTTCGACGCCATGATGGAGCAGATCCGCGCCGAGGGGGGGATGACCCTCGAGGGGGTCAACTTCCACCGCGAGGGACACGCGATCCCGGTGGAGGTCAGCGCCCGGATCATCGATCTGGAGGGCGAACCCAAGCTGCTGACGCTGGTGCGCGACATCACCGAGCGCAAGCGCGCCGAGGACCAGCGCCGCGAGATGGAGGAGCACCTGCTGCACCGCCAGAAGCTGGAGAGCCTCGGGATCATGTCCGGCGGGCTGGCCCACGACTTCAACAACCTGCTGGTCGGGATCCTGGGGTTCTCCGAGCTGGCGCTGAAGAACCTGGGCGGCGCGCACCCCGCGCGGCGGATGGTGATGGAGATCGTCCGGGCCGCCCGCAGCGCCAACGACCTGACGCTGCAGCTGCTGGCCTACTCGGGCTCCGGCCCCCACGAGGCCGAGCCCTACGACCTCAACCAGATCGTCGAGGACATCATCTTCGTGGTGCGCACCAGCGTCTCCAAGAAGGTCGTCATCCAGCCGGTCCTCGACCGCGGGATCCCGCCGCTGCTGGGCAACCCGACCCAGATCCAGCAGGTGGCGATGAACCTGTGCCTCAACGCCGGCGAGGCGATCGGGGAGCGGCGCGGCCTGATCCAGCTCCTCACCGGGGTCGAGGAGCTCGGCGAGCCCGAGCTGCGGCGCGGGCTGGCGCCGGCGCCGGTGGAGCCCGGGACCTACGTCTACCTCGAGGTCCGGGACGACGGCTGCGGGATGGGGGTCGAGGAGAGCCAGCGGATCTTCGACCCGTTCTACACGACCAAGCGCCCCGGCCGCGGGCTGGGGCTCGCGGCGGTGTGGGGCATCGTCCGCGACCACGCCGGGCTGGTGGTGGTGGACAGCGTGCCGGGGGAGGGGACCCGCTTCCGCGTGCTGCTGCCGCAGCGCGACGCGATCGACGGCGAGGAGCGCCCCTCCCTCGAGGAGGACCTGCCCGGGGGCGACGAGACGATCCTGCTGGTGGACGACGAGCCGGTGGTGCGCGCCTACGCCTCCGAGGCGCTGGACATGCTCGGATACCACGTCGTGCTGGCCAGCGACGGTGCCGAGGCGCTGCGGACGTACGAGTCGCTGCGTCCCGACGTCGACCTGGTGATCGCCGACGCGATGATGCCCGAGATCGGGGGCGTGGAGCTGTTCACCGCGCTGCGCGAGCTCGACCCCGCGCTGCGCGTGATCCTGTCCAGCGGGTACGACGAGCTGGAGACCACCCGGCCGCTGACCGACGCCGGCCTCGCCGGGTTCCTCCAGAAGCCCTACACGCTGCGCGCGCTCGCCGAGCGGGTCCGCGCTGCGCTGGACGCCTGAGCCGCGCTACAATCGGGCAGCCACGCGGAGGGGAGCCGATGGACGACACGCTGGACCTGGACGGGCTGGAGATCCGCCTGCTGCGCGAGGACGACTTCGAGGACATCGTCGAGATCGACAAGCGGGCCGCCGGGCGCCCCCGCCACGACTACATCGGGCGCAAGTTCGAGAAGGCGATCCAGGGGGCCGGGCAGCTGGGCTCGTCGTACGTGGCGGTCCACGAGGGCAAGGTCGTCGGCTTCATCATGGGCGACGTCTACCTCGGCGAGTTCGGGATCCCCGCCGACACCGCGACGATCGACACCATCGGCGTGCACGCCGACTTCGAGGGCCACGGCATCGCCGCGCGGCTGATGGACGAGTTCACCCACCACTGCCGCACCGCGGGGGTGCGCCGGATCCACACGCTCGTGGAGTGGACCGACGAGCCGCTGCTGCGGTTCTTCGACCACATGGGGTTCGGGCCGGCCAAGGTGCTCAGCCTGGAAAAAAAGCTGGACTGAGCAGTCGGCCGGGGGCCGCAGCTCGGTCTCTCGGAATTGCAGCTGACGAAGCGGGGCGTCGCAGCTGGATTCCTCGTACGCCTGCTCGATGGTCGGGTGTCTGGTCGGGGGGCTGTCGCCCCTCTCCCTCGTCGTCGGTTTCTACCAGTACGTGGGAGGTGTTCCATGGGGCGCGTCGCCGTTCTGCCCGTCCTCGTCGCGCTGGCGCTCGCCGGCTGCGAGCCGCCGCTGGAGGCGGACCCGGTCGCCTCGCTGAGCGACCAGATGCCCACCGTGGCCCGCGTGTCGTGGGCGCCGGTCCACGCCGACGCCCGGGCGGCCTACGTCGAGTTCGGGCAGGGGACGGCGTGGGACCACCGCGCCCCGGTGGACGACCTCGCCGCCGACCGCCGCGAGGCGCTGCTGGTCGGGATGAAGGCCGACGCGACCTACCGCTGGCGGGCGGTGGAGGTGGTCGACGAGCTGCGCTACGTCAGCGCCCCGCAGGACCTGCACACCGGCGCGGCGCCGGCGTACCTGCCGCGGATCGAGGTCACCGCCGAGCCGGGATCGCAGATGGCCCAGGGCTACGTGGTCGGCTCGATCGTCTCGATCCCGTGCACCGCGGTGATCCTCGACGGCGACGGCGACTACGTCTGGTGGCACCGGATCCGGTCCGACGCCGACCACGTGTTCATCCCGCGGGTGCGCCGCTCGCGGGTCGGCGAGTGGGTGATCTGCGCCGCCGACGAGCAGATCGTGATGCCCCAGGGGCCCAACCAGTCGGTGGACGTCCAGGTCCTCAAGATCGGGCTCGACGGCGTGCCCCGCGCCGCCCGCTCGGTCCCCACCGGACACCACGACTTCGCCGAGCTGCCCGACGGCACGGTGGCGATCCTCGAGCACGACGACCGGATCCTCGGCGACCAGCACGTGCGCGGCGACCGGATCGTCGAGATCGACCCCGACGGGGTCCGCCGCGTGGTGTGGAGCGCCTGGGACCACCTGACCTACGACCCGACCGTGACCTACGGCGAGCCGGGTACCGGCTGGACCCACGCCAACGCGCTGGACTACGACCACGAGCACGACGTGTACTTCCTGTCGCTGCGCAACCTCGACGCGATCCTCGAGATCGACCGCGCCAGCGGCGAGATCGTGTGGCAGCTCGGCGGCGAGGGCAGCGACTACGTCGACCCCGACCACGACGGGCCGCTGTTCGAGCGCCAGCACCAGTTCGACGTCGACCGCGACCGGATCCTGGTGTTCGACAACGGCACCGTCGCCGACAGCGCCTCGCAGGTCCTGGAGTACCAGCTCGACCCGGCCACCGGGACCGCCACCCGGACGTGGAGCTACGAGTCGGACCCGTCGCTGTACTCGATGGTCCTCGGCGACGTCGAGCGCCTGCCCAACCACCACGTGCTGGTGGCGTGGAGCACCGCCGGCGTGCTCGAGGAGGTCACCCCCGAGGGCGAGGTCGTGTGGCGGCTGCAGACCGAGCTCGGCGGCGGGTTCGGCTACGCCACCTGGCGCAGCTCGCTGTACTCGCGGGCGCTGCCGGACGAGGGCGACGAGCCCTGACAGCTTGTGAATCTATCCCCTCCCGTCGCCTGAGAGCTTGTGAATCTATCCCCTCCCGTCGCCTGAGCACCGCATCATCCCCG
>CAZOYV010000193.1:0-16778 GCA_964584075.1 uncultured Rickettsiales bacterium
GTCGTCGTCGCCCACGTCGTCGTCGCCCACGTCGTCGTCGCCCACGTCGTCGTCGGCGGCGTCGTCATCGCCCGTGTCGTCGTCGCCCACGTCGTCGTCGGCGGCGTCGTCATCGTCGTCGCCGGGCTCGGTGGTGGGGCAGGCCCACAGGCCGGCGGCGAGCAGGGCGAGGATCAGGAACAGGGGGGTGGTGCGCATGGGGCCTCCGGGGTTTGCTCGATCGTCTCACGAATCCGGGCGGAGGCGGGCCCTCCACCCACGGCCCGTTGGACGTGGCCACCCCGGAGGTCCATTCAGGTGCTCCTGCTCGACCCACTCGCCGCCGACGCACTCGGGGAGCGGGATGCGGTGTCCGGACCCGTCCCGCGGCGCTCCATCTCGCCCGAGGGGACCCGGGTGCCCTCCTTCTCTGGCCCTCCTCGCCTGCTCCCACGCGACCCGTACGCGCAGGCCGCTCGTGACCCTGGTGATTCACGACCACCTCGCGACCTGCGAGCGCGTTTCGCTCCTATCCCCGGCGATTCCCGACGACCTCGCGACTTGCGAGCGCTTTTCGCTCATTACTGCGGTGGTCGCCGATCACCTCGCGACTTGTGAGCGAAATGCGCTCACAATCCCGGTGATTCTCGACCACCTCGCGACTCGTGAGCGAATTTCGCTCATAACCTCGGTGGACTTCGCCAACCTCGCGACTTGTGAGCGAATTTCGCTCGTACCTCGGGACGTTCTCGACCACCTCGCGACTTGCGAGCGGATCTGGCGCGCGACCCGCTCGCCCCAGCGGCGTGGGCCATGTCCACGGTGGGCGGTGGGCCCTTCGCCCCCGGGGAGCTGCCGCGGAGGCCAGAGGACCTGGACGGATCTCCGGGATGCGCCCAGGTCCCGGGCCGCGGAAGGAGTCGAGGACGAGGAACCATGGTGGCGTTGGTGCGAGCTGGACCGGGATCGCCGCTGCGACGCTGGGAGGGGCGCTGCTCGAGGCCGGGCCGTCGATCGTGGAGCGCTGCCACGTGGAGGGCCTCGAGCAGGTCGAGATCGAGCTGCGGTGAGCCTCGCCTTCTGGTCCCGCTCCGATCCAGCCGAGGTTTCCCTTTTCCGATCTGCCGCGGTTGCGTGTTCCGTGGGACGAGCACTCGTAGACAGGAGCGGCCATGCCCCGAACACCCTGGCCCGTGCCGGCACCGCGCGGGATCCTGCTGGTTCTGCTCGGCGCCCTCGTCGCGCTGGGGGCCTGCCCCGGCGAGGTGGAGACCGAGCCAGGCGGGGACGACGACGACTTCTGGGTCATCGATCCGTCCGCCGCGGTCCAGGACGACGACGACGCGGGCGACGACGACGACGCGGGCGACGACGACGACGCGGGCGACGACGACGCGGACGACGACGACAGCGGCCCCGCGGAGATCGACACCGCCTACTTCTACGGCGAGCTCGAGCCCGCGGGCGAGGTCTACCAGGGCCTCGCCGCGGTGGAGACGTTCGCCGGCGAGGAGCAGTACTGCGGGTGGTACGCGGTGATCGTGGCCGCCGAGGCCGAGCCCTGCAACGAGTGCATCCTGGCCGTGGAGTTCACGCTGGAGGACATCCAGACCTACGTCGGGCTGGACTGCTCGGACTACCCCCCCGCGGGCTACGAGGGCCTCGCGCTGCGCGTCGGCTTCGGCAACCTCCACGCCTACCTGTGGGACCCCGACGACGAGGCGTGGTCCGCGATGGGCCAGACGTGGGCCGAGGGCGACCAGTTCGGCTGGTACGCGCCGCTGATGTGAGGGGAGGAAGGTCATGGAGCGAACCATCCTGATCGCGCTGCTGCTGCTCCTCGCGCCGGGCTGCGAGACCGAGGAGCCGGCCGAGCCGTTCGCCGTCCGCGACGGGCAGATCGCGCGCCACGAGCAGGTGGGCTCGATCCTCGTCGTGGCCTGGGAGCAGGACGCCGCCGGCTCCGCCTGGCTGGAGTTCCGCGTCGAGGGCGAGCAGGGCTGGGTCGCCAGCCCCGCCACCGAGCGCCCCGCCGGCGCCGCCGAGGAGCTGGTGCTGGGCATGCCCTACGACGCCGTCGTGCAGGTCCGCGTCGCCTGGGACGGCGGGCACAGCCCCGTCGCCACCGTGCAGACCGGCCCCCTCCCCCACGGCGCCCCCGTGCCCGCCGAGGTGCACGGCGACCCCGAGCGCTGGGACGCCTCGTCGCCCTACGTGCTGGGCTGCATCGCCGGCGAGGACCCCGCCGGCGTCGACGGCCGCTGGTCGTTCATCGTCGACCGCCAGGGCCGCACCGTGTGGGCCCGCCCGCTGGACCCCTCGCGGGTCAGCCTCCAGACCCAGCTCAGCGCCGACGGCACCCGGATCCTGGTGGACCAGAACAGCTTCTGGGCGATCTTCGACGGCGGCGCCGCCGGCGCCATCGACCGCGTCGACATCGAGGGCAACCGCATCGCGCGGGTGGAGGCCCCCGGGCTGCACCACCCCTTCGCCGAGCTCCCCGACGGCACGCTGGCGTGGGGCGCGGTCTCGGGCGACTTCAACGAGGAGGTGCTGACCCTGCGGGCCCCCGACGGCACCCTCGAGGAGCTGTGGAGCTGCTCGTCGTTCATCGCCACCGAGGGCGCCGCGCCCGACGCCTACTGCGGCTCCAACACGCTGTCGTACAGCGCCGCGACGGACACCTTCCTGTACTCGTTCTTCAGCCTCGAGACGGTGGTCGAGGTGGACCGCCACAGCGGCGAGACCGTGCGCTACTTCGGTCACAGCGGCGACGACGCCTGGGCCTTCGATCCCCCGGAGTCGGCGTTCTGGTGGCAGCACGGCCCGCACTACACCGAGGCCGGCACGCTGCTGCTGTCGTCCAAGGACGGGCCGCACGGCACCGAGACCGTCCTCGTCGAGTACGCGTTCGACGACGACGACGAGGCCCTCGTCGAGGTGTTCCGCTTCGGCGACGGCGAGGGCGTCTACGGCGAGACGATGGGCGAGGCCGACTACACCGCCGGCGGCCACATCCTGCACAACTACGGCAGCGGGATCGTGCTGCGCGAGATCACGCCCGGCGGTGACGTGGTGTGGGAGGTCTCGTGGGACGCCGAGATGCTCGGCCGCACCACCCCGCTGAGCGACCTGTGCGCGCTCAAGCCCTGACTCGGGTCCCTTCTCACCCACTGCGCCTTTCGTGTGAGAAAGGAAGTAGTCCAGCCTATTTTTAGTACTCAAAAAGAGTTATCGGAGGACTGAAAGATGGGCGAGGCATGGAAGACGGCGGTGCGGATCGCGGCCACGCTGGGGCTGATCCTCGAGGCGCTGTTCGGCAGCGCCGGGACGCTGGCCTGGCCCCGCGGCTGGTTGTGGCTGGCGCTGTACGTGGGGCAGACGGTCGTGATCCTGTCGATCGTGCGGCGAACGAACCCGGAGCTGATCGCGGCGCGGAGCACGGCCCATCGGGGCACCAAGCCGTTCGACCGCTTGATCATGGCGGCGTGGACCCCGACGATGCTGGCGATCCCGGTGGTCGGCGGGCTCGACGCGGTGCGCTTCGGATGGGCACCGCTGCCGGCCTGGACCACCGCGATCGGCGCGGTGCTGATGGTCCTCGCCGCCGTACCGCTGGGCTGGTCGATGGCGGTCAACCGCCACCTGGAGACCACCGTGCGGATCCAGCAGGATCGCGGCCACGAGGTCTGCGACCGGGGACCGTACGCCTACGTCCGCCACCCGATGTACGTCGGCGTGCTGCTGGGCAACCTCGCCTTCCCGCTGATCGTCGGCTCGAGCTGGGCGTACGCCCCCGTCGCCGTCGGCTGCGTGATCTTCTTGATCCGAACGACGTGGGAGGACCGCACCCTGCACGCCGAGCTCCCCGGCTACGCCGCGTTCGCCCAGCGCACCCGCTACCGGCTGTTGCCCGGGGTCTGGTAGCCCCCGCCCCGTGCTACGCTCCGGGGATGCGCCCCGCGATCCTCGTGCCGCTCCTGCTGCTGTCCCTGGTCGCCTGCACCGGGCCCGACGATCCGGCGCCGGACCCGGTGGACCTCTACGAGCTGCGCCCGCTGTCGGTCTCCGACGACCACCGCATCGTCGACGACCTCGATCGCGACGTGCTGCTGCGCGGGGTCAACATCACCTCGCTGGGCGAGTACTGGCAGGGCAACCCCGACTACCCGCCGACGCTGCCCACCACCGCCGAGGACTGGGACGAGATGGCGGCCAGCGGCCTGTCGGTGATCCGCCTGGTGGTCCACTGGTCCCGGCTGCAGCCCGAGCGCGGCACGATCGACGGGTCCTACCTCGACGAGATCGAGCAGGCCGTCGACGACGCCGCCGAGCACGGCATGTACACCGTGATCGACATGCACCAGGACGCCTACTCGGCGTTCATCTACACCCCGCTGGAGGAGGAGTGCCCCGAGGGCGCGTGGCCCGGCAAGGGCTGGGACGGCGCGCCGGCGTGGGCCACGATCACCGACGGGCTCGGTACCTGCGTCACCGGCGACCGCAACAGCGCCCCCGCGGTCGTCGCCGCCTGGAACCACTTCTACGACAACAGCGACGGGATCCGCGACGAGTACGTCGTCACCTGGACCGCCGTGGCCGAGCGCTTCGCCGGCCGCCCCGAGGTGGCGGGCTACGACCTGATCAACGAGCCCGAGACCTCGCGCCCGGCCAGCGAGCTGACGCCGATCTACGACGCCCTGCTGGTCGAGCTGATCGAGGCGATCCGCGGGGCCGGCGCCGAGCAGCTGATCTTCCTCGAGCCGGCGATCCCCGCCGGGGACCAGGCGAACGGCCTGATCCTCGCCGACCCGGTGCGGATGGGCGTCGAGCCGGTCGACCTGGTGGGCTCGACCCACAACTACGCCGAGTCGATCGACGCCACCGGCCTGACGCTGGAGGCGACGAACGACCTCGTCTGGGCGATGGCCGAGGCCCAGGGTACCGGCGTGTGGATCGGCGAGTACGGGTTCTGGAGCACCAGCCCCGAGACCCTCGAGGTGGCCGACCGCTACGTCCTCGACGAGGACGCCCACGCCCAGGGGGGCGCGTGGTGGCAGTGGCGCCAGCCGTGCGGCGACCCCCACAGCCTCCACCGCGAGGGCGACGAGTGGGTCCCGGGCGACACCGTCGTGCACCTGCACACGATGGACTGCGTGGCCGACGCCGAGGTCGGCCCCACCGAGGAGCTGCTGACGCTGCTCTCCAGGGCCTACCCGCGGGCCACGCCAGGTCGCATCGACCTGCTGCACAGCGACCCCCACACGGGCCAGCTGCTGCTCGAGGCCCGCGCCGCCGAGGCCGGCGCACGCTTGGTGGTCTGGACCCCCACCGCGGACGAGACCCACGCCGCCTGGGCCGACAACCTCGACGAGCTGACCGAGCACCCCGTCGCCGGGGGGCGTCTGCTGACGGGCACCGTCGCGGCCGACGGCGCCTACGCCCTCGGCGTCGATCCCCGCTGATCGTCGGCTCCGCCTCGGCGTACGTCCCGGTGGCCGCCGGCATCGGGATCTTCCCGGTGCGCACGGCGTGGGAGGACCGCACCCTCCACGCCGAGCTGCCCGGCCATCCTGGCTTCGCGCAGCGCACGCGCCAGCGGCTGATCCCCGGGGTCTGGTAGCGTCGCTCGCTTCCGCTGGCACCGGCCCTGGGCAACCAGTACGATCGGATCGGATGCGGTGCGATGCTCGCATCGATCGACGGGATGGAGTCCAGGTTGACGCTGCGCGACCGACGCCCCTCCTCGTCCACCGAGGATCTGGAGCTGCCGGAGCTCCCCGCGGAGTACGTGCTCCCGGTCGGCGTCCCGCGGGGCATCTCCCACGAGCAGGTCCCGGTCGCCAAGCTGCTCAACTCGCTGGCGCGGTTCGCGCGCTCGCTGGGGTTCTACGCCCCCTCGAACCGCACGCTGGGCCTGTTCTTCGACCGCCTGTGCGAGGAGTTCGACGCGTACTTCGCCGACCACGGCGACATCACGCTGGGCATCGATCCGGCCGCGTTCTACCTGCGCGACGAGCTGGTCTACGAGGACCGCGACCGAGAGCAGAGCGCCCCGTTCCGGCTGTTCCGCGACGGCGTCCGGCTGCTCACGATCCAGCGCGACGTGCCCCGCGAGGAGCTGTTCGCGCTGGCCAAGATCCTGGGGGCCCGGCTGACCGGCGTGAACCGGCGCGGCGACGACCTGCAGATGCGGCTGTGGCACGCCGACTTCCAGCACATCACGTACCAGGGCATCGAGGGCTTCGTCCACGAGCTGTACACCCGGGACGAGGAGGACGGCGGGGCGCGCTACGAGCGGGAGCGGGAGCTGCCCCGGCTGATGCGGCGGATCCACGGCACGCTGCCGTTCGACGAGATGGCGGCGCCTGCCGGGGGCGGCGACGAGATCGACCACGACGAGGAGCCCTCCGAGGCCAGCATCTGGGTCGACCACGACGCCGGTGCCGGGGTCTACCCGGGGCGCGCGCACTACGATCTCGAGGTGGACGGCCCCGACGTGGAGATGGCGCTGCCGCTGCTCACCGGGGACGAGCGCGAGGCCGTCCGGGCGGCCCTGCGGCGAGAGCGGGTCGACTCGCTGACCCGGATGCTGGAGCACGCGCTGTTCCTGTTCACCGCCCAGCCGGGGTTCTTCACCGTCGAGGACATCCAGGACCTGATCCACGACGGCCAGCGCTACCTGCTGGGCGAGGGCCGCGTCGCCGAGCTGGCGGACGTGGTGCGGCTGCTGGTCCGCGTGGGCACCTCCGGCGAGTACGCCGAGCAGACGGCCGCGCTGGCCGGCAAGGCGCTGCAGGGCCTGGCGCGGTCGCGCTCCGCGCGCAAGGTCGTCGCGGCGCTCCCCCCGGGCGACGCGGGCGTCGCCCAGCTGCGGCGGTACCTGGAGGCGATGGGGGACACGCTGGCGCCGGAGACCCTGCTGGCGGTGCTGCGCTTCGAGCTGCCCGATCCGGTGCGTCGGGTGCTGGTGCAGCGCTGCCTCGACCGCGTCGACCGCGACATCGACTGGCTCCGGGAGCAGCAGCGCAGCGCCGAGGTGCTGGACGTGCTGACCGTGATGGAGCTGCTCGCCGCGACGGACACCGACGAGGCTCGCGCCGAGCTGACGCGGACCGCGCTGCACCCGCGGGCCGAGGTCCGGCTGCAGTACCTCTGGCTGGTCTCCGGCCAGCCCCCCGACCCCGACACCGGCAGGGCGGTCGGGCGGCTGGTGCTCGACCCCGCCCCCGACGTCCGCGACGCGGCGGTGGACGTGGCGCGCCGGCGCCGCGACCCGGAGACCACCGACGCGCTGATCGAGCTGGCCGAGAGGCCCGGCTTCGGCCGGCTGCCGGCGCCGCGCCGCGAGGCCCTGCTGCGGGCCGTCGCGGCCTGCGGCGGCGAGGACGCCCTGCCCTGGCTGCAGGACCACATCCGGCGGGTCAAGAAGCTGGCGCTGCTGACCCCCGCCCAGGCGGCCTGGAACGAGGCCGGCCTGGCGGCGCTGACCGAGATCGGCGGACCGCGCGTCCGGGCGCTGCTGGCGGACTACAAGGAGTCGGGCGACGAGACCTTCCGCCGCTGGGCGCTCAAGGCCTACCTGGAGGTCGCGCGCCGCGACCAGGCGCCCGACGGGGGGCGCGACGATGGGTAGCGGCGTGCTCGACCGCATCGACATCACCTTCGAGGCGGCGACGAGGTCGTTCGAGGAGGAGGAGCTCGACCGCGTCCGAGAGGCCGGGCAGGCCCTGGTCAACGACC
Source organism: uncultured Rickettsiales bacterium (assembly GCA_964584075.1). Classification (GTDB taxonomy): domain Bacteria; phylum Myxococcota_A; class UBA796; order UBA9615; family CAYRNR01; genus CAZOYV01. The sequence goes on from CAZOYV010000193.1 coordinate 7,723, forward strand.
TGTGCAGCGCGATCAACACGCTGCGGATGCACGCCGCGGACAACCAGGCCACGGACTACTCGGTCGGGCGGCTGCGCGCCACCGTCGGCCACCTGGTGACGCTGCTGGGGGCGCCCGAGCTGACCGTCGCCGACGGCGAGGCCTACGTCAACGACATCCGCGTCCGCTTCGGGGCCCAGAGCTACGAGAACCTGGTGTCGGTGTCGCGCACGCTGCTGGGCCACCGGGTGGGCGGGATCCGCTTCGATCGCGCCCTCGACGGGGGCGAGGCCCGCGCGCTGGCGCTGGCGCTGAGCCGCCCGCCGGCCCCCGAGCTGCCGCTCACCGCGCTGCGCGAGCACTGCGCCACGCACCGCCTGCCGGTGACCCTCTCGGCGCCGTACCTGCAGGAGTGCGCCGCCACGATCGCGATCCGCGAGCTGTCCCGGGCCTACGGCACGTTCCACTACGCCCTGGGGGTGCTCGCCCTGCAGGCCTACACCCGCACCGTGGAGGCGCAGGGGTTCGCCGGTCCGCACAAGGTGCGGCGCGCGATCCAGGACCTGGTGGACTTCGGCCGCGAGCACCCCGGCGCGTTCCTGCGGCTGCACACGATCCAGGGGCTCGGCGACCCGCTGGCGGTGCACTCGATGAACGTGGCGGTGCTGGCCATCGCGGTGGGCCGCGCGCTGGGGCTGGACAAGGTCGAGCTGGCCGATCTGGGAACCGCCGCGGCGTTCCACGACATCGGCTACGCCCGGCTCCCCGGGCGCGACGACCCGGACGCCTACGCGGCCCAGCTGCGGGCCGATCGCCAGGTCCATCCGGTGGCCGGGATGCTGATCCTGGCCCGCGAGATCGGGTACGCCGACCACGTCGGCCAGCGGATGCGCGCCGCGCTGGAGCACCACCTGCGGGTGGACGGGACCGGGGGCTACCCGCCGCTGTTCACCGACCAGATCGGCTCGCTGTCGCGGATCATCCAGGTGTGCGACCACTACGACGCGATGGTCCACACCGACCCCGAGGGGCGCTCCCCCGCGCTGCTCCCCGCCGACGCCCTGCGCCGCATCGCGGCGGGCACCCACGGCCGCTTCGATCCGGTGGCGGCCAAGGCCCTGGTCCAGGTGCTGGGCCGCTACCCCGCGGGCAGCGTGGTGAAGCTGAGCACCGGGCACGTCGGCCTGGTGGTCAGCGCCGGCCGCCCGGGCATCGGCTTCCGCCAGCCGATCGTGCGCCTGCTGCGGGACCCGGACGGCCACCCGGTGGACCGCATCGCCGACCTGCAGCAGCCCCGCGACCCGATGGTGGTGGTGGTCCAGGTGCTCCGCCCCGCCGACCTCGGCCTGCGGGTCCGCGACCTGCTGTTCGGCGAGGCCACCTCCGCGCTGGCGGCGCACGCGGCGGAGCCCGCCGCGCCCGCGGCCCCCACCCCCCAGCCGCCCGTCTCCGCCCCGGCGCAGCTCTCCAACCCGTACGCCGGCATCGAGGGCCCCCGCCTGTCCGTCCAGGAGGACGACATCGAGGGCACCAGCGAGATGCTGATCACCGTCGACGACGAGATCGACACCAGCGACCAGATCGAGTTCGTCCCGGGTGAGGACGAGAGCTGATCGCCGGCCTCGTGCCGGCCCCGTGCGCGGCGGGAGCCGTCGCGGATTCTCCATGGAGGTCATGATCGGACGCCACGCGTGGGAAGATGCTCGCGATGGTCGGAGATGACCGATGAGCTCCCGCGATGTCTGCACCGTCGTGCTGTCCCTCCTGCTCGCAGCACCGCTGGGCTGTCAGCCCGATCCGTGGGCCCCGGAGCCCGGGGACGACGACGACGCCGACGACGACGTGGGCGACGACGACGACGACGGGGACGACGACACCGGCGACGACGACTCGATCGCGGACGACGACACCGGCGACGACGACACCGGCGACGACGACACCGGCCCCGTGGCGGGCTGCGACGGACCCGGGGCCGCCGGGCACATCCAGCTCACGGCGGCCTACTGGTCCTCCTCCACCGCCTACGGCGACCACATCGCGGAGCTGAGCCCCGCGGTCCAGATCGGCCACGTCGACGTCGACCGGCTGGCCAGCCCGCTGCCGCCCGACGTGGACGTGATCGTCGACCTCCACTGGTACCTCTTCGACTACGCGACCCACACCGTCCACGCCAACCTGGAGGCCAACCTCGACACCGTGGAGAACCTCGCCGCGCCGGTGCTCGGCCGGGTCCGCGCCTTCTACCTGATCGACGAGCCCTACATCGAGGCCTGGCAGATCCCGCGCGCCGAGCTCGAGGCGGCGATCGCCGCGGTGGAGGGCCGCTTCCCCGGTGTCCCGACCTACATCACGTTCGCGCACCACTGCTTCGATCCGGACTCCACCGACGCGGCCTGCGCGGTGCCGCCGGCGGATCGGGGCATCCCGGCGGGCCTCGATTGGGTCGGGTTCGACTGGTACAACAGCTCCAACGACCTGGCCGTCGCCGCGACCCACGTCCCGACCCACATCGCCCCCGGCGTGGCCCGCATCGGGCAGCTCGCCCCGGGGGCCGACGTCATCCTGGTCCCCGAGGCCTACACCGACGGCGTCCGCCTGGAGTCCACCGCGATCGCCACGATGCAGGACTACGTCCAGCTGGCGATCGACGAGCCGTCGGTGCTGGGGCTGGACCTGTTCCTGTGGGCCGACGCGGGGGACATGCAGGGCCTGCACACCCTGTCGTCCGCCCGGGCGGTGGCCAAGGGGCTGGCGCGCTGGGTCCGGATGGGCTGCGGCGAGACACCGGACCTCGTGCCGGTGACCCAGTGGTACGACGGGGCCGGACCGGACCACCGCTACGAGCCGTGGGTCTGGGACGGCGCCGCCAGCGGCTACCAGGTCCACGGTGTGGCCTTCGCCCTGCCTCCCGAGGGCACGCCCGGGACGGTGCCGCTGGTGCACTGCCTGATCGACCGGGGCGACTCGGTGGATTCCTACCTGACCACCGACCCGGGCTGCGACGGTGCCCAGGTCGTGGCGCCGGGCGTCGCCGTCGGTGGGATCTTCGGCTCCGCGCAGGCGGGGACCGTCGAGCTGCACCGCTACACCCAGCAGGCCGAGCCGTGGGACCACGCCTACACCCTCAGCGACAGCACCGCGCTGCCGGGCTACACCCACGACTGGGCGATCGGCTGGGTGCACCCGCCGTCGGCGCTGTGAGCACCGCCGCGCCGCCGACGACCCTTGACAGCCGCGCCGGCACCGTCTATTCCGTGCCTCGACTCTTCGAGGGTTCTATGACCACCGCTGCAGATGTCCTCTAGGACAGTCGGAACGACGAGCTAGTCCGCACGCGCCGGCCCCGGGGCTCCCCGGAGGGTCTGGCGTGTGCTCCGTCGTCCCGCCTGTCCCCACACCGAACCCCGACAGCAACGACGAATGCGAACCCCGCGGTGCGGCCGCGGGGTCGGGTGTGTGACCCGAGGACATCGAGATGACACGGCAGACGACCAGGCGCAGGCGCGACGACGGGCCTGCGTACTTCTCCTGTATCCAATGTGGGTTCCCGGTGCCGACCGCGGCGGCGGGGACCCGACACCGCAACCACTGCCCGCGGTGCCTGTACAGCCGGCACCTGGACGTGCGGCCCGGCGACCGGCGGTGCCCCTGCCGGGGTACGATGCGCCCCGTGGCGCTGTGGCTCCGCGACGACGGCGAGTGGGCGCTGATCCACCGCTGCGAGCGGTGCGGGACGCTGAGCAGCAACCGCGTGGCCGGCGACGACGACCCGGTCGCGCTGGCGGCGCTGGCGGCGCCCGCGGCGGACCAGGCCGCCGAGGCGGCGCGGAGGGCACGACGATGAGCGATCCCGCACGGAGCCTGGTGGCGTGGGGCTGGGACGACGGCTGGTCCCGGGTGCTGGCCGGCCGCGGGGAGCCGGCACGGGTGGTGGCGGTGGACCGCGACCGCCTGGCGCTGCGGCACGCCGGTGGCACCCTCGAGGGTGTGTGGCGCCCCCCGGAGGGCGACGACGAGATCCCCGTCGTGGGCGACTGGTGCGTGCTGCCCGCGGAGGCCCCCCGGGACCGCGACCTGACGCTGGTGCGGCAGGCGCTGCCGCGGCGCACCGTGCTGGCCCGCCGCGCAGCGGGCAAGGCCGCGCGGGCCCAGCTGCTGGCCGCCAACGTCGACACCGTGGCGGCGGTCTGCGGCCTGGACCGCAGCGCCGGGATCCGAGGCCTGGAGCGGCTGGTGACCCTGGTGCTGGACGGCGGCGCGTTGCCGCTGGTGGTGCTCAACAAGGCCGACCTGTGCGCCGACGTCGACGGGGCCGTGTTCGACGCCCAGCGGGCCGCGCCGGGGGTGGCGGTGGTGGTGGTCAGTGCCCTCGACGGGGAGGGCCTGGACGACCTGCGCCGCCACCTGCCGCCCGGCTCCACTGCCGCGCTGATCGGCCCGTCGGGGGTCGGCAAGTCGACCCTGACCAACGCGCTGGCCGGCGGCGCGCTGGAGGCCACCGGCGCCGTGCGCGACGCCGACCGCCGCGGCCGCCACACCACCGTGCGGCGCACCCTCCACCGGCTGCCGTCGGGCCTGCTGCTGATCGACACCCCCGGGCTGCGCGAGCTCGGCGTGTGGCTCGAGGGCGACGGCCTCCGCGACGCCTTCGCCGACATCGAGGCGCTGGCCGCCGGCTGTCGCTTCCGCGACTGCACCCACGACGACGAGCCGGGCTGCGCCGTCCGCGCCGCCCTGGACGACGGCACCCTCGAGGCCCGCCGGTTCTGGCGCTACCTCGAGCTCCGCGACGAGGCCGCCGCGCTGCAGCGCCGCCGTGAGGACCACCGCCAGCGGTCCAACGCCAAGGCCCGCTTCAAGGGGATCTCGAAGGAGATCAAGCGGATGTACCGGGATCGGGACAAGGGGTAGCCGGGGCGTATCCCGGCCCTAGCCTCCGCCCAGCCCGTCCAGGATCTCGAACAGCTCGGCGTTGTCCGGGATGTCCTTCATCGAGTGACCGTAGTGGACGAACCGCACGATCCCTTCGCGGTCGACGATCAGCTGGGCGGGCATCCGCCCGAGCTTGAACAGCTTGATCTCCTGCCCGAACAGCTTGAGCACGCCGTGCTTCGGGTCCGGCAGCCCCACGAACGGCAGCTCGTGCTCGGCCCAGTACTCCGCGAACGCCTCCCGCCCCTCGGGGCCCACGACGACCACCTCGGCCCCGCGGTCCACGAACCCCTGGTAGTCCTGGCGCAACTGCGCCATGTGCCGGCGGCAGAACGGTCAGACGAAGCCGCGGTTGAACACCAGGATCACGTGCTTGTCGCCCCGGAAGCTCGAGAGCCGGACCTCGCGGCCCTGGAGGTCCTCGAGGGTGAAATCGGGGGCGACGGTGCTCAGCTCGACTCGAGCCATGGGCTCCTCCTCGGGGGTCCTACTCTAGTCCCGGTTCTCGGGATGGAGACTACTCTAGCGAGGCCCGTGGGGGTCCGCCAGACCGGATGTCCCCGCCCGCGAGGGCCACGCCTGGTACCATCGGCCTCTCCGGAGTCTCGAACCGACTGGAGGACCCATGCGTCGCGAGCTCGCGCGGCTGTCGATCCCCCTGCTGTGTGCGTCGCTGGTGGCGCTGTCCCTCCCCTCGTGCAAGGGACGCGGGCCCCGCGGCCCGGACAGCGCGCTGGGGGAAGGGGGGCAGGACCGGGCCGTCGAGGACACGCTGGCGGACGCGCAGGCCGCCGCGGCCGGCGTCGGGATCGCGCGCCACGTGCTGTACGGCGATCCGGAGCCCGACACCGCCGGCCTCGAGGCCCTGCCGGGGCGCCGCGCGTTCGTCTGCGCCTACCAGGAGAAGCCGCGGGTGCTGTGTGCCACCGGCGTCGGCGACGACCTCGCCGGCTCCATCGCAGCCGCCGCCGAGGCGCTGGAGCACGAGGCCCGACGCAAGATCGATCCCGACGAGAAGGGATCGATCCGGCTGCGGCTCGACGTGGCGATCGAGTCGAGGGCCAGGACCTTCGAGGACGAGTGGGACAAGCCCAAGAAGCGCCACGTCGCGACCTACGGGTACTTCGTCACCACGGAGGACGGCGAGGCCTCGTTCCTGCTGCCCAGCGAGGTGCTCGAGGTCGGCGTGCACATCGACGACAAGGGGATCGAGCGCAGCCGCGTCGCCAAGCAGCTGCGCCGGCGCAACGGCGGCGTCGGCGATCTCGACGGGGCGTTCGACTACGAGGAGTTCCGGACCCTCTCCTGGGTCGAGCGGGATCAGCCGGAGCGGACCGCCGCCGGGGAGGCCCCCGACGTGTTCCGGCTGTACCGGCTACACCCGTACGAGTACGCCGACGCGACCCCCGACGTCCTGCTCCAGCGGATGGTCTGGGCGGCGGACTACCTGATGTCGTCGATCACCTCGGACGGCAAGATCCGCTACCGCTACCGGGTCGACCGCGACAGGGACAGCCGCTCGTACAACCTGCTGCGGCACGGCGGCACGACGTACTCGCTGCTGCAGGTCTACGACCGCACCCGCTTCGAGCCGTACCTGCTGGCGTCGGAGCAGGCGATGCACTACCTGTTCGACCACTGCGACACCGACGGCCGCACCGGGCCGTACCTGCCGGCGGACCACCCGAGCCACGGCGATTCACGGTTCATCGTCAGCAAGCCGACCGACGGGGCCCCGGAGGGACTGGTCAAGCTCGGCGGCGCCGGCCTGGCGCTGGTGATGATCGACCAGTACGTCGAGGCCACCGGCGACACCGAGACCTACCGGGAGCAGGCGGTCGGCTTCGCCCGCTTCATCGTCGCGTCGCAGAAGCAGGACGGCGAGTTCATCTACTACCCGGCCCGCCACCCCGGCGGCCCGGTGACCAGCACCGACGACTCGCCGTACTACCCCGGCGAGGCGCTGCTCGGGCTGCTCCGGCTGTACTCGTGGGACCGCAACGAGCTGTGGCTCGAGACCGCGGTGCGGGGCGCCGACTGGCTGATCGACGTCCGCGACGAGGGCAAGGACGAGCAGAGGCTGGCCAACGATCACTGGCTGATGCTCGCGCTGAGCTACCTGTACCTGTACACCGAGGACCCCCGGTACGTGGAGCACTCGATCGACCTGTGCCGGGCGGTGGAGTACCAGTACCGCAAGAACGAGAAGTACTGGGACGAGTTCCCCGACTACCGCGGCGGCTACTACGACCCGCCGCGCTCGACCCCGGCGGCGACCCGCGGCGAGGGGCTCGGCGCGGTGCTCGAGACCTGCGAGCTCGCCGGCGAGGAGTGCGAGTGGATCGAGGAGCTGCTGGTCGAGACGGTGCGCCACGAGATGATCAGCCAGTACACCCCGGACATGTGCTTCTGGATGGAGAACCGGCCCAAGGCGTTCGGCGGCTTCAACGGCGGGCTGCTCGACGTCGACATCCGCAACGACTTCGTCCAGCACAACATGAGCTCGCTGCTGGGGCTGGAGCGGCACCTGCTGCGCAAGGACGGGGTGACCGTCGTCGGCGGCCCGGGCTGGACGGAGGAGCGGCTCGCCGGGATCGATCTTCCCGGGGTGCCGGCCGACGAGATGGCACGCCTGCGGGCCGCGAGCCTGCGTTACCGCGGCGAGACGTACTGGGAGGAGCAGGCGGAGGAGGAGGCCGAGCAGGGGATCGCCGCGGAGGACGAGCCCGCCGCCGAGGCGACCCCCGCCGAGTGACGTTCTCGAGAGGTCGCGGAGAGGGGCTGCCACGCCGGGCAGGACGATTCTCGAACTGGCCAAGACGACGCGAGGCCGTCAACCCACGCGTTCCGCTCCCGCTCCGGTCCACGACGCACTCATCGGGACCGCGCTGATCCGCTCGCTGAACGGCACGACCTCGTCTCCCCCATAGAGCACGACGCCGCGGACCAACGAGTCGGGGTACTCGCGCTCGAGGTAGCGAAGCCCCTTGAGATCCCGGGCCCCCACGGAACCCGCGGCGTTGATCTCGATCCCCACCAGCCGCCCGCGCCGGTCCTCGAGCACGAGATCGACCTCGACGCCGGTGTGCGTCCGGAAGTGGAACGAGCGACCCGCGCCCTGGGTCTCAGCAGAGCCAAGGTGCGTCGGGGGCTGGCAAAGGCGGAGTCGCACGAGCCGTGACCCGCTGCGCGGTCACTCGCCTTCGCCCCTCACCGGACTCTCCGCCACTTCGTATCTGGCGAGTCGGTGTTGGCGGCCCGACCGATGACCAGCTCCGTGTCCCCGGTCTCGTGGTCCAGCCGCCAGATGGAGCGGTGCTCCGGGCCGAAGAACAACCTGGAGGCCTGGCTTCCTGGTGTCGGCGCGACGGTCGGGTAGTGGTAGGAGCCGATGCGGCAGACCGGGAACAGGTCTCTGGCGACCTCGCGGACCGACCCCTCGTTCGTATCGACGATGTACACGGTCGAGCGCCAGTCGATCTCGTCCTGGTCATCGTCGTAGGTAGCGACGACCAGCTGGCCCGGGGAGATCTCGCATCCGAAGCGGTAGTCTGCAGGCGAGGTCACGGTCAGCGTTCGGATCGACTCGTGGTCTTCGGAGTAGAGGGTCAGCGCGAGTGCGTCGCCGTCGGATCGGGAGACGAGGAAGCGGGCATCCGAGAGGAACACAGCTCCTCCCGCCCGGCGCTCTCGGGATTCCCAGAGCGTCGCCAGGACCTCACCGGTTCTTCCGTCGTGGAGGCGCAGCCGGTATCCGTTTCGGTCCTTCACGACGAGCAGACGACCACCGGGGGAGACCCTGAGAGACCAGGTGTCCGTGACGTCTGTGATCCGCCCCGTCCATTCCAGACCACAGGTATCGACATCGAGCTCGACCAGCTCGACTCGATGAGGGTCGGGGCCGCGAAGCTCGCTCTCCTCGTGTCGGCGGTACAGCCGGAGGTGGTCGTTGTCCACCCAGGCGTAGGTATCCCAGTCCGGGGCATCCGAACCATTCAGACTGCAGACCGCCTGTCCGTTTGTGGGATCGACGATGGACAGCTCCCCCCACCCGATAGAAGCAAGACGATCACCACGAGGAGAGAACTCGAGCGGGCGCATCGGCCGAAAGGGGGCGCTGGTAAAATCGCGCCGGGTTTGACGTA
>CAZOYV010000194.1:0-16566 GCA_964584075.1 uncultured Rickettsiales bacterium
CCTTCATCAGGCCGATGTTGCCCTCCTGGATCAGGTCGAGGAACTGCAGCCCGCGGTTGGTGTACTTCTTGGCGATGCTGACCACCAGCCGCAGGTTGGCCTCGACCAGCTCGTTCTTGGCCCCGTCGGCCATCGCCTCGCCGCGGCGGATCTTGTGGTCGACCCGCAGCATCTCCTCCATCGGCAGCCCGGTGTTGCCCTCGAGGATCCCCAGCGCCTCCTCGGCGTGGCTGATGATGCCCTCGAGCTCCAGGAAGTCCTCGGCCGACTCCATGCCGACGGTCTTCTTCTTCGAGCGCTTGATCTTCTTGAACGTCTCCTTGAGCTCCTCGACGGACATCCCCGCGGCCTCGGCGCAGCGGTCGATGCGCTTGCGCGCCTCGCGGCCCTGATCCGCGTGGTTCTTGAGCAGCCAGGTGATCCGCTGGAGCTGCCGGCGGCTGACGTTCATCTCCTCGTTGATCGTGAAGAACTGCTCGTGGATCTCGTCGAGCCGCGCCAGGCGCGCCTGGTTGGCCTTGGAAGCGCGGCTGCGCGAGCGCGCGATCTGCTCGCGCAGCTGGACGTACTCGTCGTCCAGCTTCAACAGCTTCTTGCACAGCCGGTCGTACTTGCGCTTCTGCTCCTTGGTCAGCTTGGCCGGGTCGATGTCGTCCTTGGCGGTGACCCGGTTGCCGCACAGCGCCAGCGTCTTGGCGAAGTTCAGCGCGGTGGTGAAGATCGCCCGCCGCACCTCGAGCTCCCCCTCCTCGATGCGCTTGGCGATCTCGATCTCCCCGTCGCGGGACAGCAGGGACACCGACCCCATCTTGCGCAGGTACATCCGCACCGGGTCGTTGGAGCGGCCACTGACGGAGTTGTCGTACTCCTGGGAGCGGCGATCCTCGAACAGCCGGTTGGTCTTGTCCGCCAGCTGCTTCTGGACCGCGAGCTTGGCCTTCTTGGCTCCGTCGATCACGCGGATGTCCATCTCGCCGAACATGATCATCACGTCGTCGAGCTCGTCCGACGTGAGCATGTGACGGGGCAACATGTCGTTGACCTCGTCGTAGGTGAGATAGCCGCGCTCGCGACCGAGGTCGATGAGCTGCTCGATCTGCTTGCTTCGACCCTTCCTGGCCATCGAATCCGTCCTCGTCTGCGCCTCGACGTACCGCTCGGAGCGGTCAGTCGAGGGGGGTTCGCGTCGCGTCCGGCCCCGCCCCGTGGACGCTGGCCTTCAGCTCCCGGCTGAGCCGGATCATCTCTGCCGCCGCCTCCTGCTGCTCGCGGAGGCCGGTGGCCTGCTTGGATCGCCGCCGCGCCTCGTCCAGCTGCCGGCGGAGATAGGCGGTCCTGATGCGCAGGATCAGCTCGGCGCTGGCGCGCTCGGCCTGATCCTCGGGGAACAGCTCCTCGGAGTGGATCATCCGCGCCAGCTCCCGCCGCAGCGCGTCGTCCTCGGTGCGATCGAGGAGGTGGACCGGCTGGGGCGGCGTCCCCCCCAGCGTCTCCTCGGCCGCGTCCTGGACCAGCTCGGCGAGCACCTCCGACTGCATCATCGCGGTGATCCCGGAGCCGACCACGTCCCGCGCGGTGGGCTCGGGGCGGTGGATCAGCAGCGCCAGCAGGCTCCACTCCTCGCGGGGCAGCGGGGCGGCCTCGAGGGGCGGGTCGCCGGCGACGGGGGCGGGGGCCCGGCGGGCGCCGCGGCGCAGCTTGCCGGCGAACGCCATCACGAGGCGCTCCTCGACCCGCAGGCGGTCGGCGATCCGGGCCCAGTAGGGGGCGGCGGTGATCGGCTCGAGGCGGTGCAGCGTCGGCGCCACCTCCTCGACCACCCGCTCCGCGGCGCGGGGGGCGCCCTCGTGGCGCAGGATCGCCTCGGTGAGGTAGCGGTCGAGCAGCGGGCCGGCGTCGGCCAGCAGCTCGCGGAACGCGTCCCCGCCGTGGGATCGCACGAACTCGTCCGGGTCCTGGCCGTCGGGGATCGCCAGGAACAGCGGCCACAGGTCCTGCTCGAGGAACAGGTCGAGGCTGCGGCACGCCGCGGCGATCCCGGCGTCGTCGGCGTCGTAGACCAGGACGATCGTGGTGGTGTGGCGGCGCAGGGTGCGCAGCTGCTCGGCGGTCAGCGCGGTGCCGCAGGGCGCGACGACGTGCTCGATCCCGGCGGAGACCAGGCTGATCGCGTCGAAGTAGCCCTCGACGATCAGCGCCTGGTCGACGCTGCGGATCGCCCGGCTGGCCTGGGACAGGCCGTACAGCGTGCGGCTCTTGTCGTAGACCGGCGACTCGGGCGAGTTGAGGTACTTGGGACCGTCGTCGCCCAGGTCCCGGCCCCCGAACGCCACGACCTTGCCGCGGACGTCGTGGATCGGGATCATCAGCCGGTTGCGGAAGAAGTCGTAGTAGCCGCCTCGTCGCCCGGGGCGGATCAGGCCCACCTGCTCGGCGAGGGTGCGGTCCAGCCGCCGGCGGGTCAGCTCCCCGGTCAGGTGCTCCCAGCCGTCGGGTGCGTAGCCCAGCCCGAAGCGCTCGATCATCTCGTCGCTGATGCCGCGGCGCTCGAGGTAGGCTCGCGCCGGGGCGCCCTGCGGGCCGCGCAGCGTGCCGTGGTAGTGCGCGGCGGCGATCTCGTTGAGCTCGGTGAGGCGGGTGCGGAGGCTGGCGGCGTGGCGCTCCTCGGGGCTCTGCTCGCCGCGGGGCAGCTCGACCCCGGCCCGGCGGGCGACCTCCTCGAGGGCGTCCATGAACTCCAGGTTGTGGTACTCGCGGAAGAACGTGATCACGTCGCCGCCCTTGCCGCACCCGAAGCAGTGGAACGTCTGGCGCTGGGGGTTGACGTGGAACGAGGGCGTCTTCTCGTCGTGGAACGGGCACAGCCCCTTGTGGCTGGAGCCCGCCTTGCGCAGGGACACGACCTCGCCGATCACCGACACGATGTCGACGCGATCGGCGATCTCGCGGATCTGCTCCCTGGATAGACGTCCGCGCTTCACTGAGCCCGATCCACCGTCCCGCACGCAATCCGCCGGCCTCGTTCGAAGCCCACCCCTCGCGGCGACGCCCTTATTTGGAACGTGATATCAATAACTTACGCACACACCGCACGAGGCTGCGCAATATATAGCATCCAACTTCCGAGTGTCAAACGGGTTTCTGCCCCCGACCGTCACTCGGTGACCCGCTCGATGCGGGCGCCGAGGGCCCGCAGCTTCTCCACGATCGCGGCGTAGCCGCGGTCGATGTGGTACACGCGCAGCACCTCCGACTGGCCCGCGGCGGCCAGCGCGGCGATCAGCAGCGAGGCGCTGGCCCGCAGATCGGTGGCCATCACCTGGGCCCCCATCAGCCGGTCGACCCCGGTGACGAACGCGCTGCTGCCCTCCACCCGGATGTTGGCGCCCATCCGCCGCAGCTCCTGCACGTGCATGAAGCGGTTCTCGAAGATCGTCTCGGTGATCACCGCCCGCCCGCGGGCCACGCACATCAGCGCCATCGTCTGGGCCTGCATGTCGGTGGGGAACCCGGGGTAGGGGGTGGTGCGCACGTCCACCGAGTGCAGCTCGCCGTGGTGCTGGACCCGGATCCCGTCGCCGTCGCGCCGGACCTCGACGCCGGCGGCGGCGAGCTTGAGCACCACCGAGTCGAGGTGGTCCATCCGGGCGCCGTGGATCCGTACGTTCCCGCGGGTGATCGCGGCGGCGGCCATGAACGTGCCGGCCTCGATGCGGTCCGGGATCACCACGTGGTTGAGCGAGCCGAGGTGGTCGACCCCGTGGATCGTGACCGTCGGCGTCCCGGCGCCCTCGACGCGGGCCCCCATCCGGTTCAGCGCGTCGGCGAGGTCGACGATCTCGGGCTCGCGGGCGGCGTTCTGCAGCGTGGTGGTGCCCTCGGCGAGGGTCGCGGCCATCATCAGCTGCTCGGTGCCGCCGACGGTGACCATGTCGAACTGCACGTGGGCGCCGGTCAGCTTGTCGCAGCGGGCCTCGATGTAGCCGTGCTCCAGCTCGATCGTGGCCCCCATCGCCTCGAAGCCCTTGAGGTGCTGGTCGATCGGCCGCTCGCCGATCGCGCAGCCGCCGGGCAGCGACACCCGGGCGCGCCCGAACCGCGCCAGCAGCGGCCCCAGCGCCAGCACGCTGGCCCGCATCTTGCGCACCTGGTCGTAGGGCGCCTCGACGCTGGGCACGTCGGTGGCGTCGATCGTGATCGCCGAGCCGTCGAGCTCGGCCTTCACGCCCAGGGTCTCGAGCAGCTGGCAGGTGGTGCGGATGTCCTGCAGCGCGGGGACGTTGTAGACCTGGCTGCGGCCCGCGTGCAGCAGGGTCGCGAACAGCACCGGCAGCGCGGCGTTCTTCGCGCCGCTGACCTCGATCTCCCCCTCGAGCGGGGTCCCGCCCACCACCAAGAACCGGTCCATCGCCATCGCCGCTCTCCCGTCGCCTCGATCCCGCCATCCTACCCGCCTGGACACTCGATTGACACGGGTCCTTCCCCTGTCGCATCCTGGCGCCTCCCGGGCGTCCTCGCGCAGGCCGGCGCCGGCGACCCGGCTCGAGACGGAGGCCCCGTGCAGATCGCGCCCCTCGTCCCCCCCGGCGCGCTGTCCCGGATCACCACCGAGCACCTCGAGCGGCTGATCGAGATCTCCCCGGAAGTCGCGGTGTTCCTGGGGCTGCAGGGGGTGGGCTCCGGCCTGCCGCGCCTCGACGCCGACGGCGTGGCGGCCAAGATCGCGCTGTACGTGCAGTGGCGCGATGCGCTGCGCGCGCTGGATCAGGACGCCCTGGACCGCCGCGATCGCCTCGACATCCTGGCCTTCGAGCGCCACCTCGCGCTGTACCGCCTGATCCACGAGGAGCTGGGCCGCTGGCGGCACAACCCCGACGTGGTCAGCCCGCTCGGCGAGCTGTTCTTCGTCCTGCTGACCAGCAGCTGGGACAGCGAGGAGGAGCGGTTCCACGACGTGCTCCGGCGCCTCGAGGAGGTCCCGGCCTACCTCGAGGTCGTGCGCGGCAGCCTGGTCGAGGTCGACGCCGTGTGGGCCGACACCGCCGAGCGGGTCTGCCGGGGCATCTCCGGGCTGTGGCGCTCCATCGCGCTGGCGGCCCGCGAGACCACCGGCGTGGCGCTGTCCCGCGAGGTGGCGGGCGCGGCGACCCGCGCGGCCGGGGCGCTCGCCGACTACGAGACCTGGCTGCGCACCGACGGCCCGACCCGGACCGAGGGGCTGTGGGTCCTGTCCGACGAGACGTTCGAGGCCCTGGTCGCGCACAAGCACCTGGGCCTGACCGTCGCCGAGATCCGCGAGCTCGGGGAGCACTACCTGGACCGCTACCGGCAGCAGCGGGCCGAGCTGGCGCGGACCCTGACCCCCTCGGGCTCCGTCGAGGAGGCCCGCGAGGTGGCCACCGGGGAGATCCCGCGGACCTTCGACGTGGCGCTGGCCCAGATCCGGCAGCTGGTCGCCGAGTCGCAGCGCTTCGTGTTCGACCGCGGGCTGATGCCGCGCCTCGACCGCGAGGAGATGCGGGTGCTGCGGACCCCCGAGTTCCTCGAGCCGCTGATCCCGTTCGCGGCGATGCTCGAGGCCGGGGTGTTCACGCCGACGCAGCGCAGCATCTACATGGTCACCCCCACCGAGGGCGCCGACCTGGCCAAGCTGGCGCGGACGCGGTTCTCGGGCATCGCGGTCCACGAGGGCTACCCGGGGCACCACCTGCAGCACTCCTACTCGCACCGCCACAACAGCGTGTACCGCAACAACCCGTTCTGCGGGTTCCCGATCGACGGAGCCGGGCGGTTCGGCCTCGACCTGGTGGAGGGCTGGGCCCACTACACCGAGGAGATGATGAAGGACCGCGGCTTCCACGACTCGCCGGAGAGCCGCTTCCTGATGGTCGAGGACCAGCTGTTCCGCGCGGTGCGGATCCTGATCGACGTGGATCTGTCGCGGGGCCGGATGACGATGGAGCAGGCCCAGCAGTTCCTGCGCTCCGAGGTGGGGATGGGGGCCCGCGGCGCCGAGGCCGAGGTCCGGCGCTACACCACCAGCCCGACCTACCAGCTGTGCTACCTGGTCGGGAAGCACAAGATCGAGCAGTTCCGCGACGAGGTCCGCGTGCTCGACGGCGGCGACGACCGCACGTTCCACGAGGTGATCCTGCGCGGCGGGTGCCTGCCGATCGAGATGGTCCGCGCCGACTACCTCGAGGCGCGCAAGGAGACCGCACGGTGAGCCAGCGGGCCAGCTGGGACGAGTACTTCATGGCCATCGCCGAGCAGGTCGCGACCCGCTCGACCTGCGGTCGCAAGCACGTCGGCGCGGTGATCGTCCGCGACCGCACGATCCTGTCCACCGGCTACAACGGCTCGATCCGGGGGCTGGCCCACTGCGACGAGGAGGGCCACATGATGGAGGACGGCCACTGCGTGCGCACGGTGCACGCCGAGGCCAACGCCATCGCCCAGGCCGCGCGCAACGGCGTGCGGATCGACGGCGCCGACATCTACGTCACCGCCTCGCCGTGCTGGAACTGCTTCAAGCTGATCGCCAACGCGGGGATCCGCCGGATCTGCTTCGGCGAGTTCTACCGCGACGAGCGGATCCACGAGTACAGCGTGCTGGCCGGGATCGAGCTGGTGGACATGCGGGCCGACAGGGCCTGACGCCCCGCTACTCCTCGCCCTCGTGCTCCCCGACGGTCGGGACCCGCTCCGGGTGGTCCAGCCCCCAGCCCAGCTTGCGCAGCGAGCCGCGCAGGAAGCCGATCTCCTCGCGGGTCAGCTCGGTGCGGGTCAGGATCTGGCGCGCCGTGGAGAGCACCTGGGTGCGGTTGCGGCCGCGGAAGAACCCGACCCGCTCGAGCACGGCGGCGAGCTGCTCGAGCGTGCCGTCGACCTGGGCCGCGTCGGCCGGGACGCGGGTCCGCCGGGGGCGGGCGAGCAGGGCGTGGCGGCGGACCTCGTAGCACAGCAGCAGCACCGCCTGGGCCAGGTTCAGCGAGCGCTGGCGGGGGTCGGTGTCGACCCGCGCCAGGTGGGTGCACAGCGCCAGGTCGTCGTTGCTCAGGCCCTTGTCCTCGGGGCCGAAGACCAGCGCGGCGGGGGCGGCGGCGCTGGCGGCGGCGACCACCTCGCCGGCGCCGGCGGGGTCCAGCAGGGGCCACGAGCGCCAGCGGCGGACGCGGGCGGTGGTGGCCACCGCGGTGGTGGTGCCCTCGAGGGCCTCGGCGAGGGTCTCGACGGTGCGCATCGACGCCACGAGGTCCTCGGCGCCGTGGGCGATCCAGGTCACCGGATCGCGCTTGTCCAGGCGGGGGGCGACGAGCACCAGATCGCGCAGGCCTATGTTGGCCATCGCCCGCGCGGCGGCGCCGACGTTGCCGGCGCGGCGGGGGCGGACCAGGACCACGCGCACGTGGGCCAGCGGGGACCGGGTGGACATCGACGGGGGAGGGCGGTCCGCGGTCCCGGGCTAGCCGCGGCCGAGCAGCCAGTCGAAGAACCGCGCCAGCCAGCTCTTCTTCTTGACCGGCAGCTGCGCCTCGAGGTCCGGCTCCTGCTGGGCCGGAGGCGGGGCCTCGGCCGGGGCCGGGTTGGCGGCGGGCTGCGCCGCGGCCTGCTGGGGCGGCGGCGTGGGCGGAGCCGCCTGCTGCTGGGGGGGCGGCGTCGGTGGAGCCGCCTGCTGCGGGGGCGGCGTCGGCGGCATCTGCTGCGGCTGGCCCATCCGCGGCGGCGGCGTCGGCGGAGTGGCCTGCTGGGGCGGCGGCGTCGGCGGAGCGGCCTGCTGGGGCGGCGGCGTCGGCGGGGCGGCCTGCGGCTGCGCGGGAGCGCCCTGCGGCTGCTGCGCCGCGGCGGGCTGCTGCTGCTGCCGGTCGGCCGGCCCCGGCGTCTCGCCCTCGGCCTTGCCGCCCTTGGTCTGGGTCGTGACCGAGACGCGGCCCTTCTTGATCCCCTCCTTGGTCTTGATGTTGGCCGGGACCGCCTCGCCGGTCTGCTTGTCCTTGGCCGACAGGTTGAGGATCCCCTCGCTGTCGATGTGGAAGATCACCTCGACCTTGACGGTGCCCTTCTTGGCCTGCCGGATGGGGCTGAAGATGAACGTCCCGAGCAGCTCGTTCTCGACCGCGACGTCGCTCTCCCCCTGGTAGATCTTCAGCATGATGGACCGCTGGTTGTCCTTGCTGTTGGTCAGGGTCAGCGACTTGTAGGCCGGGATCTCCGAGTTCTTGGCGAACAGCTTGAGGAACGAGCCGTCGACCTTGCTGATCCCGATCGGCATCGGCAGCACGTCGAGCAGCGTGACCTTGCGGGCGCTGGCGTGGGTCAGCGAGTGGGCCATGATCGCCGCGCCGACCGCGACCGCCTCGTCGGGGTGGACGCCCTTGCACGGCGGGCGGCCGAAGTAGTCCACCACGCTCTGCTGGACCAGCGGCATGCGGCTCTGGCCGCCGACGAGCAGGACCTCGTCGATCTGGTCGGGGGTGCGGCCGCCCTCGCTCATGATCTGCTTGCAGACCTTGATCGTGCGCGCCACGAGGTCCCCGGTCAGCTCCTCGAGCTTGTCCCGGGTGAGCGTCATGTCGACGTTGAGGATCCCCTTGGGCCCGCGGGCGATGAACGGGATCTCGACGCTGGTCTGCGTCGTGGCCGAGAGGTTGATCTTGGCCCGCTCGGCCACGTCGCGGATGCGCTGGATCGCCACGCGGTCGAGGCTCAGGTCGATCCCGTGCTTCTCCTGGAAGTCCTCCATGATGTAGCCCATGACGCGGTCGTCGAAGTCGACGCCCCCGAGGAACGTGTCGCCGCCGGTGGCGATCACCTCGAAGACCTTGTCGTGGATGTCGATCACGGAGATGTCGAACGTCCCGCCGCCGAGGTCGTAGACCGCCAGCGACTGCCGCAGGTTGCGCCCCAGCCCGTAGGCCAGCGCCGCCGCGGTGGGCTCGTTGAGGATCCGCAGGACCTTCATGTCGGCCATCTTCCCGGCGCGCCGCACCGCCTGCCGCTGGCGGTCGTTGAAGTAGGCGGGCACGGTGATGACCGCGTTGGTCACCTCTTCCTTGATGTACTCCTCTGCAACCTGCTTGATCTTCTTGAGGATCTCGGCGGAGATCTGCTCGAGGTTGAAGACCTTGTCCTTGACCTTGATCAGGACGTCGCCGGCGTCGTCCTCGATCATGTTGTAGGTGAAGACCTGGCGGATCTTCTCGACGGCCTTGCTGTGGAAGTTGCGGCCCATCAGGCGCTTGGCGCCGAACACGGTGTTCTGGGGATTGATCTGCGCCTGCTTCTTGGCGTCGTGTCCCACCAGCGTCTTGCCGTGCTCGTCGATCGCGAACAGCGACGGGATGGTGTAGTTCCCCCCCTTGTACATGATGATCTTCGGCTGGTTGTTCTCGATGACGGCCGCGCAGCTGTTGGTCGTCCCGAGATCGATGCCGATGGCCTTGCCCATGTTTGCGCCCGCTCCTTGACCTATCTCTGCTGAGGACACGCCACAGGCGTGGGGGATCTCACACGCGGTAATCCAGCCCCGAAAGAGTACTTTCGGGCCCCACACCTGTCAATCGGACCAGCAACCCCCGATTGTATAGAAAAACCGCGCAGTTCGCCCGCGAGTGCGCGCATTGACGCCCACGGGCGCAGGCCGATACCATCGGCAGACCGAGCCGCGGCACCGTCCCGCCGCAGGGATCCGACAGCGCTATGTCCAAGAGAACCTTGATGATTCTCGTCGCCGCGGCCTCCGTCACGCTGGTCACGCTGACGGTGGTCCTGCACGTCGTCGAGGCGAGCGCGACGGTCGTGTTCGGAGGCAGCTGCCTGGCCATCATCCCCCTGGCGTTCTTCATGGGCAAGGCCACCGAGGGGATCGCCGAGCGCGCGGGGCCCTCGATCGGTGGGCTGCTCAACGCCACGCTGGGCAACGCCGCGGAGCTGATCATCGCCTTCGCCGCGATGCGGGCCGGGATGGACGCGGTGGTGAAGGCCTCGCTGACCGGCTCGATCATCGGGAACATCCTGTTCGTCTACGGGCTCGCGGCGCTGGTCGGAGGGGTGCGGCGCGAGAAGCAGACGTTCAACGCCACGGCGGCGAGCGCCTCGGCCACGATCCTGCTGGTCGCGGTCGCCGGCCTGGTGCTGCCGGCGGTGTTCGTCCACCTCGGCCCCGAGATCGAGGCCAAGGCCGGCCCGCTGAGCACCGCCATCGCGGTGGTCCTGCTGGTCAGCTACGCCGCGGGCCTGCTGTTCAGCCTGTGGACCCACCGCCACCTGTACGACGGCGGCCGGGGCGGCGGGGAGGCGCACGGTCCGCTCAACCCGCTGTGGCTCGACCTGCTGACCCTGCTGCTGGCCACCGCCGGCATCGCCGTGATGTCGGAGATCCTGGTCCACTCCGTCGAGGCCGCCAGCGAGCACCTGGGGTTCTCGGAGCTGTTCATCGGGGTGTTCGTCGTCGCCGTGGTGGGCAACGCCGCGGAGCACTCCACCGCCGTGTGGATGGCGGCCAAGAACAAGATGGACCTCGCGATCGGCATCGCAGTGGAGTCGTCCAAGCAGATCGCGCTGTTCGTCGGGCCGCTGCTGGTGCTGCTCAGCCTGCTGTTCCGCGACGACCAGATGACGCTGGTGTTCCACCCCGTCGAGGTCCTCGCGGTGGTGTTCTGCACGGTGATCCTGAAGTTCAGCTGCGACGACGGCGAGAGCAACTGGCTCGAGGGCGTGCAGCTGCTCTGCCTCTATGTGATCCTGGGGATCGTGTTCTACTTCCTATGATCCCGTGATCAGGAGCTTTCCGTCCGTCCTGTGCCTGGAGCGATCCAGGGCGTCGACCACCTGCTCGAGCCCGAACCGGGCGGAGATCATCGGGCGCAGGTCCAGGCGGCCCGCGGCCACCAGCCGGATCAGGGACGGGAACACGCCGCCGCCGGCGTGGCCGCGGCTGCCCACCAGGGTGTTGGCCCCGGTGACGTAGCGGTCGGCCTCCACGCGGGCGTGCTCGCCGGTGCGCCCGAGGTACACGACCTTCCCCGCGGGCGCGAGAGCGCGCTCGATCGCGGGGAACGTCCGGCCGGCGGCGCCGGCGGCCTCGACGTGGACGTCGGCGCCGCGCCCCCCGGTGCGGGTCCGGATCTCGTCCACCACGTCCACCGCCCCGACCTCGAAGGCCTCGTCGGCGCCCATCGCGCGGGCCAGCGCGACCCGCTCGGGGATCGGGTCGAAGGCCCAGATCCGCGAGGCCCCCCCGGCCCGCGCCACCGGGATCGCGGCGAGGCCGATCGGCCCGGCACCCCAGATCGCCACGGTGGCCCCCGGCAGGAAGCCGCCGCCGACGACGTACAGCCCGTTGAACGAGCAGCCGGCGGGCTCCAGCAGGGCACCGACCTCGAGCACCTCCGCGGCGTCCAGCGAGGCGGCCACCGGCGCCAGCGACCACAGGTAGCGCTCGCGGGTGACGATCCGCTCGGCGAACGCGCCGGGCGCCGAGAACCCGACCATCTCCAGGTGGTCGCACTGGTTGGGGTGCCCGCGCCGGCAGGGCTCGCAGGTGCCGCACCACAGCATCCCCTCGGCGGCCACCGGCTCGCCCACCGCCACCGTGGTGACGTCCGCGCCGCGCTCGACGACGGTGCCGGCGTACTCGTGGCCCAGCACCACCGGCAGGCGGGTCGGCCCGCTGAACCGCAGGTAGCCGTCGGCGTCGGTCTCGATGCAGTGCGTGTCGGAGCCGCAGACCCCGCAGGCGCCCACCTGGATCCGGACCTCGTCGGGCCGGAGCGCCGGCTCGTCGACGTCCCGCAGCTCGACCCGCGGGTGGCGCCACACCTGGCTGGCGACACGGGCCTTGCGCCGGGCCCGCTCGGTGTCGGTCACGGGGTACCCCGCGCGGGGCTCCCAGGCGGCCTCGAGGACCAGGGCGCGCATCACGCCCCGTCCGGGTTCGGGGACGCCTCCCCGGGCGCCTCCTGCGGCGCGTCGGGTGGCTCCTCGGGGTCGGGCGCGGGGGGCTCCTCGTCCTCGGGCGCCTCCGGTCCGCCGTCGCCGGTGGGCGGCGTGTCCCCCCCGGGCGGCACCACGTCGCGGTCGAAGCCCTGCAGCTCCTCGGGGATCGGCACCGGCCAGAGCTGCACGATCGACTCCTCCTCGACGGTCAGCAGCACCAGCTCGCGCTCCATCTCGCCGGCTCGGTCGAAGCCCAGCGCCCCGGTGATCGAGTCCTGGATCCGGACCGTGCTCAGCATCCGCCGCAGCGTCGGCCGCGAGGCCACGTCCTGGTCGAGCATCGTGGCGACGATCATCAGCGAGTCGTAGCCCAGCGCCTCGAGCAGCCCGGGGTCGCGCTGGTAGATCGAGCGGAACCGCCGGACGAACCCGGAGGTCAGCGGGTCCGTGCTGTCGACGAAGAACGCGTCGACGAACAGCGCCCCGCGCACGTAGCGGCCCCCGCGCTTGACGAACTCGGGGTTGTTCAGCGACGCCCCGCCCAGCAGGGTCACGGGGGGCTTGGACTGGTAGGTGTCGGCCAGGTTGATGTCCTCGTAGACCATCGCCGGGGCGATCATGCTGACCTGCTTGTAGCCGTCGGGGACGAACACCCCCTGGAAGTCGGACCCCGGGGTCAGCATCGCCGCGTGGCCGTCGGGCAGGTGGGGCTTGCTGCGGCCCTCGAGGTAGGGCAGCTCGAGATCCACGGCGCCGACGCCCTTGTCGACGTAGAGCTTGCCGTACAGCCGCCGCAGCGGCTTGCGGAAGTCGGTCTCGTCGTCGGCGTACGACTCCACCGCGGTGACCCGGCAGCCCGAGTCCTCGACGCGGAACCAGAACCGGTCGGCCATCCGCGCGCCCTGCTCGGTGCTGGGGTAGAACAGCGCGAAGTCGCGGATTCCCTGGCGGTCGATGGCGTAGTCCGCGATGGCGTCGACCTGGGCCTCGGGGGTCAGGAAGTTGCGGAACACGTAGCGCCCCACCTGCGGCACGCCCTCGGCCTGGCTGAGCACCACGATCGGGACGCGCAGCTCCTGGGCCTTCTCTGCCACCGGGATCGCGTTGTTGCTCAGCAGGGGCCCGAGCACCGCGATGACCTGCTCCTGCTCCACGAGCTCGACGAGCATCTCGACCGCCTTGTCGGGATCGCCCTCGGTGTCGCGGATCGCCAGCTTGGGCTGGACGCTGGTGCCGTGGAAGTCCTCGACGCCCATCGTGATGCCGTCGAGCACGTCGGAGCCGGGCCGGCGGTAGTTGCCGCTCAGCGGCAGCAGGACGCCGATCTTGTTGGCGATCGTCGGCGACTGCAGGCCCTGGCCGCGCAGCGCCTCGATGCGGCTGGCGAACGGGTGGTCCGGGTACTCGTCGGCGAACAGGTAGACCCGCGGGTCCACGGTCTGGGCGTCCTCGTCGAGGCCCTCGATGTGCAGCGCGGCGTACAGCGCCAGGCCCCCGGCGCTGGTGCCGCGGCGCTCCTTCTCCCACGCCAGCAGCTCCTCGACCTCCAGGCTCCCGGCGATCTGCTCCAGCGCCAGCTCGTCCTCCTCGCGCCACGCGGCGCCGTCGTCGACCAGCAGGCCCATCGGCTCCAGCGCGTCGAGGTAGCGGCGGCGGCCGAGCTCGACCTGCACCGCGGTCCGGTAGCAGCGGTGCCGGTCGCGGGCGTCCTCCAGCTGGGGGCCGACCTCCATCAGCGCCTCGACGGCGTCGGCCGTGCGGCCCTCGCCGGCCATCGCCAGCGCCCGGCCGAAGCGCGCCCGCAGGAGGTAGCCGGTCTCGGGGAACTCGCGGATCAGGTCGTCGTAGTGGCCCCGCGCGATGGACCACTTCTCCAGCGCCGAGGCCGACTCGGCGGCCATGTACAGGGCCTTCTCGCGGTAGGACGACTCGTCGTAGCGCTGTACGAAGTCGTCGAGCAGCACCAGCGCCCTGCGGTAGTTGCCGTCCAGGTAGGCCGTCTCGCCCTTGAGGAAGTCCCGGTCCTCCTTGTCGGCCCGCGCCGGGGTGGCCCAGGTCAGGCCCACCAGCAGGGCGATGGCGACGATCCCGTTCGTCCGTGCTGTGAATCGCATCCTCGTCCCGTCTCCCCGATCCCCGGGGATCTATCCCATCTTCTCCAGCAGGTCGAGCACCTGCTCCCGCAGCTCGCCGGGATCGGCGACCAGATCGTCGGCCATCGCCTCCAGCGCCGCGCGCTGGTCGTCGTCGAGGTCGGTGGGGACCTCGAGGACCAGCGTCACCTGGTGGTCCCCGGGACGTCCGCCGCGGGGGCCGGGCAGCCCGTGGCCGGGGATCGCCAGCACGTCGTCGGGCTGGGTCCCGGGGCGGATCCGGATCCGGGCCTTGCCCTGCAGCGTCGGGACCTCGACCTCGCGCCCCAGCGCCAGGTCCGGGAAGCTCACCGGGAGCCGCCCGTGGGTGTCGCGGCCGCGCCGCTGGAAGTAGGGGTGCTCCTCGACGTCGACCACCACGAACAGGTCGCCGCTGGCCGCGCCGCGGACCCCCGCGTTGCCCATCCCGGCGACCTTCAGCCGCTGGCCGGTCTCCACGCCGGCGGGGACCTTGACGCGGATGCTGGCCTCCTCGGACGTGCGCCCCTCGCCGCCGCACGCGCTGCACGGGGTCGACTCGACGAACCCCGACCCGCTGCAGGTGCGGCACTTGCCCATCCCGGTGGGCCGGACCCGCCCCAGCAGCCCCCGGTTGCGGTTCTCCCCGCTGCCGCCGCAGTCGGGGCAGATCGTCTTCTCCGTGGGCCGCTGGGTGCCGCTGCCGGAGCAGGCGCTGCAGCTCGCCTCGCGGGTGTAGGAGACCTCGCGCTCGGTGCCGCTCGCCACCTCCTCGAGGGGCACCGAGATCGTGTACCGCAGGTCCTCGCCCTGCCGCTTGCGGTCCTTGCGGCGGCGGAACGGGTTGCTGCCGAAGGCCTCCTTCATCAGCCGGTCGAACAGCTCGCGGACGTCGATGTCGTCCGGGGGACGCCAGGCGCCGGCGGTGCGCCGCTCGAAGGCCGGCCCGAGGTGGTCGTACTGCAGCCGCTTGAGGGGGTCGGAGAGCACCTCGTAGGCGTGGTTGACCTGCTTGAAGCGCGCCTCGGCGCGGGGATCGTCCTGGTTGCGGTCGGGGTGGTAGCGCAGCGCCTGCTTGCGGAACGCCCGCTTCAGCTCGTCGGGGCTGGCCCGGCGGTCCACGCCGAGGATCTCGTACAGGTCCCGGTCGGTCACATCGGATCCTTACGGCAGGGGAGGGGGTTCCATTCGACCCGGCCCGGACCGGGGCGCCCCGGCCTACTCCTCGGACCCGGAGGGCTCGTCGTCCAGCTCCTCGGACAGCTCGCCCTGGCTGTCCTCGTCGTCGAGGGAGCCCAGCAGGCTGTCGCGGTCCAGGCTGTCGAGGGAGTCGTCCTCGTCCAGATCGGCGGCCGCCGCGGCGGCCTCGGCCTCGGCGTAGAGCACCTCGGCGAGCTTGCGCGCGGCCTCGGCGAGCTCGCCGGTGGCCCCCCGGATCTCGCGGATGTTGTTGGTCTCACGGGCCTTCTGGGCGCGGCTGAGCGCCTCGCGGACGGCCATCAGGTCGTCGAACGCCAGCTGGTCCCCGTACTGCTCCATCGATCGCTCGGTGGTGTACAGCAGCCCGTCGAGCTCGTTCTTGGCGTCGGCGAGCTCCCGGCGCAGGCGGTCCTCCTCGCGGTAGGTCTCGGCCTGGCGGACCATCTCCTGGATCTCGCGCTCCCCGAGCCCGGCGGCGCCCTCGACCTGGACCTGCTGCTTGCGCCCGGTGCCCAGGTCCTTGGCCAGCACGTTGACGATGCCGTTGGCGTCGATCTCGAAGCTGACCTCGATCTTGGGCATCCCGCGCGGGGCGGGGGGGATGCCGGTCAGCTCGAACACGGCGAGGCTCTTGTTGTCGTCGGCCATCTCGCGCTCGCCCTGCAGCACGTGGACCCGGACGAACGGCTGGTTGTCCTGGGCCGTGGTGAAGATCTCGCTCTTCTTGCAGGGGATCGTGGTGTTGCGCGGGATCAGCGGCGTGGTGGTCCCGCCCGCGGTCTCGATCCCCAGCGACAGCGGCGTGACGTCGAGGAGCAGCACGTCCTTGGTCTCGCCGGACAGCACGCCGGCCTGGATCGCGGCGCCGACGGCGACGACCTCGTCGGGGTTGACCTCGGTGTTGGGCTCCTGCTGGAAGATCTCCTGGACCCGCTCGCGGACCCGGGGCATCCGCGTCATCCCGCCGACGAGCAGCACCGCGTCGATGTCGCCGGGCTGGACCTCGGCGTCCTCGAGGGCCTGCTCGCAGGGACCGGCGAGGCGCTCGATCAGGTCGTCGACGAGGTCCTCGAGGAGGCTCCTCGTGATCGGGACCTTGAGGTGCTTGGGGCCCTCCTCGTCCACCGTGATGAACGGCAGGTTGATCTCGGTCTCCTCCACGCTGGAGAGCTCGTGCTTGGCCTTCTCCGCGGCCTCCTTGAGCCGCTGCAGGGCCATCGCGTCGGTGCGCAGGTCGGTGCCGCTGTCCTCCTCGAACATCTGCAGGCAGTAGTCCATCAGCCGCAGGTCGAAGTCCTCGCCGCCGAGGAAGGTGTCG
>CAZOYV010000195.1:0-16524 GCA_964584075.1 uncultured Rickettsiales bacterium
GCCGACGACGACGCCGCCGACGACGACGCCGCGGACGACGACACGACCCCCAGCGGGAACGTCGGCATCTCGGCGGTGTCCCCCGACAGCGGGCCCCTCGGCGGCGGGTACGAGGCCACGATCTACGGCTCCAACTTCACCAACGGCCCCGACACGGACGTGTACTTCGGCACCATCCTGGCCCAGACGATCGGCTGCAGCTCGACCGACTGCGCCGTCGTCGTGCCCGGCGCGGCCTCGCCCGGGCCGGTGCAGGTCTCCCTCGAGAACTCCAACGGCGTGGGCGTCCTCAGCGACGGGTTCACCTACGAGGAGGACGTCACCGGGCTGGTCAGCTACGTCGCGGAGCTGGTCCGCTACGACGTGCTGACGCCCGAGATCTTCAAGGACCTGGACTCCTCGGTCGAGGCGGTGGCGTTCTTCATGGAGCCCGAGGAGCACGACATCCACAAGGAGCTCGTGTGGGGCAACATGCTGCCGCCGATGGGCAGCTGCACGACGTACGACGCGACGACCGATCCGGAGACCTTCTACCTCAGCGATCTGGACGCCGGCAGCTCGGTGACGCTGCAGGGCCCGACCTCGCTCAACCTGCCCAAGGTCGCCCCGCCCGACGACTACTACTACCTGGTGGAGAACCTGCCCCTGGCCCAGTACCAGGTGGGCCAGTACGGCCTGCAGATCCCGGGCGGCACGGACCTGGCGGCGGAGACGATCAACAACGCCGTGGCGACCCCGGCCCCGTTCAACGTCACGCCCGATCTCACCGTGGGCTCGATCACGGCGCAGCAGCTCAGCCCGCTGGTGGTCAACATGCAGCCCGCCAACTGCGCCAACGCCACCGTCCGGGTCGACGTCTACGACATCGACAGCATCTACCAGGAGACGGTGCTGTGCCACTTCCCGTCGGGCTCCAACATGCCGGTGGACCTGTCGGCCCAGGCCGTCCACCAGTTCTTCATCTGCTTCGTCGAGTGCGTGGAGGTCCGCGAGACGGTCGTGGCCAGCGGCGCCACGATGGTCGGGCTCGGGCGCGCCGTCCAGGTCGGGTATCTCTCCAAGCAGTGAGACCGAACCGGCGGGCCGCTACCGTTCCGCCGGGACGGTGCGCTATCATCGTCCCGTGACCACTCGCCCCCGACGTCTCCCGTCCCTGCCCGCGCTCGCCGCCGCCCTGCTCGTCGCGCTCCCGCTGGCGCTGCTCGCGGGGTGCGAGGGCTGGCCGCGCTACCTGCACCTCGACGACGACCCCGGGGAGTTCGTGATCCTCGAGCGCGTCGTGGTCTACGAGGACGAGTCGCTCACGAACGAGCAGATCCAGGACGCCGCCAAGGTCGCCAGCGGCACCGAGATCCTGTACTTCGGCTTCCTCACCGGCTGTGGGTACGACGAGACGGCCAGCTGGCCCGAGTGGCCGCTGCACGACCTCGACGGCGACGGCACCGAGGACGGCCCGCTGCACGCCGGCTGGTTCACCGGCGACGTGGACTGGATCGGCTTCACCCTCGACGCCGGCGAGGGCGGCGACGTCGCGCTGGAGGGCTCGCTGGAGTGGGACAACCGCCCCGAGGGGACCAGCAACGCCCCCTACCAGCCCGGCGAGCCCGGCGCCCCGTGGAGCACCGAGTCCGACGTCGACGCGGTGGTGTTCTCGGTCGACGGGGACGAGCGCACCGTGGTCGACGAGTCGGCGATGTCCAACGACTACCCCGAGGCGATCGCCCCGGACGAGCCCTTCGCGGGCGGGACGCGGATCGCCGTGGCCGTGGCGTGCCACCACGCCCTGCCCACCGACTTCGCGCTGCGCATCGTCGTCCGCTGAGCGGCGCGCCCGGACGCGCGCGTCCCCCGCAGGCGTACCATTCCGATCCCCCCACGGGGCCCTGCTGTGTTATGTTTCGACCCTCCCAGGGGGGAGGATCCGTTTTCGAGGAGGGTTGAGGATGTACTCGTATCGTTGGCTCGGGATCGCCACCATCCTGGTGGTGACGCTGGGGATGCTCGCAGGCTGCAAGGACCGCAAGACCACCTACACCACCACCTCCGGCGGCGCGGTGAGCGCCGAGGAACAGCTGCTGGTGGACGCCGAGGCCGCCTGGGAGGGCCGCGAGGACAAGGACCAGCTGCTGGTCGCGATCGGCAAGTGGGAGGAGTACATCGCCAAGGACCCGGCCAGCAAGGACGTGTTCGGGATGCTGGCCCGCGCCTACTACCTGCTGGGCAACGGCCACGAGACCGAGGAGGCCGCGCAGCTGGCGGCCTACGACAAGGGGGCGTCCTACGCCGAGCAGGGGATGGCGCTCAACGACGGCTTCCGCCAGTGCGTCGACAAGGGCGGCAAGGACTACAAGTGCCTCGAGGACAACATGACCGAGGACGACATCCGCACCGTCTACTGGGCCTACGCCAACATCGGCAAGTGGTCCGCGATCTCGGGCTTCACCTACATCGTCAAGAACAAGAGCAAGCTCAAGGCGATCTCCGACTGGGTCCAGGCCACCGATCCCAACTTCTACTACGGCGCCGGCGACCGCATCCTCGGCACCTACTACGCCAAGGCCCCGGCGGCGTTCGGCGGCGACCTCGACAAGTCGCTGTCCCACTTCAACGCCTCGCTCAAGATCGAGCCGGACTACTTCGGGACCAAGGTCCTGATGGCGCAGTACTACTGCCCCAAGGCCCAGGACAAGGAGATGTTCGTGCAGATCCTCAACGAGGTGCTCGAAGGCGATCCCAACTCGATCCCGGAGATCGTCGCCGAGCAGAAGCTGGAGCAGGGCAACGCCCAGCGGCTGCTCGACCAGGTGGACGACCTGTTCTAGGCTGAATATTCGCCGCCGGACCTGGCGTCCGTCGGGATCCGGGGGTCGTGGGCGCGCGCGCCCGGCCCCCGGGAGAGGGAGATCGATGCGCACTCCGAACCAGAACGACCGCTTCCCGATGGTGCTGTTGCTCGTCGCCGCCGTGCTCGTCGGCGGGATCAGCGTCCTGGCCTGGGACCAGCAGGCCAGCGCCGAGGACCCCGAGTTCACGCTCAAGTTCGGCACCGTGGCCCCGGCCGGGACCCCGTGGTCCGAGCAGCTCACGGCGATCAAGAACCGGGTGGAGGCCGAGAGCAACGGCCGGATCAAGTTCAAGCTGTACCTCGGCGGCACGCTCGGCGGCGAGGTGGAGATGGTCCGCTCCTGCCGGCGCAACCGGATCCAGGGCTTCGGTGGCTCCACCGGCGCGATCTCCGAGGGCGCGGGGCTGAAGGAGTTCGACGTCCTCGAGCTGCCGTTCATGTTCAAGAGCGACGAAGAGGTCGACTTCGTGATGGACGAGTACCTCTTCGACCCGATGTCCAAGACGCTGGAGGAGAACGGCTTCTACCTGGCGTACTGGCACGTCAACGGCTGGCACAACTTCGCCTCGACCAAGAAGGCGATCCACACCCCCGCCGACCTGGCCGAGCACAAGATGCGGTCCCAGGAGTCGCCGGTGCACCTGGCGATGTTCAAGGCGCTGGGGGCCCAGCCGATCTCGATGCCGGTGCCCGAGGTGCTCGGCGCGCTGCAGACCAACATGGTCGACGGGTTCAGCAACAGCTCGCTGTTCACCGGCGCCACCGGGTGGTACGAGGGGATCAGCTACTACACGATCTCGCACCACCTCTACCAGCCCGCCGCGATCATCTACAACAAGGAGTTCTGGGACTCGCTGCCCGAGGACCTGCAGGTCGTGCTGCTCGGCGATCGCACCAAGGAGACCGTCGAGGGCCGCGCCGCGGTGCGCGCCATCGAGCCCGAGCTGATCGCGATGTTCCGCGAGAGCGGGATCACCGTCGAGGAGCTGACCGACGAGGAGCGGGTCGCGTTCGAGGAGCTGTGCAAGGGCGTCCCGGACCAGTTCAACGACACCATCGGCGCGCAGCTGATCAACACCGTCCGCGCCGGCGTCAAGACCTACCGCGCCAGCCACTAGGCGCGCGCCGAGAGGGGATTCCTCGTGGAGGAGTGGCTCGCCGAGATCCGCCCGCCCAAGGAGGACGTCGCCTCCGTCGGGGCGATGTTCCGCGACACCGTCGACCGCCTCGGCGAGCGCATCGCCATCCGGCAGAAGAGCCCCGCCACCGGGGAGTGGGTCTCCTACCACTGGCGGGACGTGCTCAAGGAGGTCGACCAGGTCGCGGCCGCGCTGATCGCGGACGGGGTCGTCAAGGGGGATCGGGTCTCGATCCTCTCCAACAGCCGCATGGAGTGGGAGATCGCCGACCTGGCGATCCTCTCCATCGGCGCGGTCACCGTCCCGGTCTACCAGTCCAACCTGCCCGACGAGGTGCAGTACATCCTGGCCCACGCCGGGTCCAAGGTCTGCTTCGTGGAGGACGGCGAGCAGCTGTCCAAGATCCTGCAGGAGCTGGACGAGATCCCGGACCTGAAGCGCGTCGTGCAGTTCACCGGCAAGGTGCGCTCCGACGACGAGCTGGTGCGCTCGTGGCAGCGCTACGAGGAGATCGGGTTCGAGAAGCTCGAGGAGGACGAGGGGCAGGTCACGCGGGCGCTGGCCGAGGTCCGCCGCGAGGACGTCGCCACGTTCGTGTACACCTCGGGCACCACCGGCAAGCCCAAGGGCGCCGTGCTGACCCACGACGCGCTGGTCTTCGAGGTGGAGTCGCTGGAGCAGGTGCTCGGCGTCGATCCGTCCGACGAGACGCTGCTGTTCCTGCCGCTGGCGCACATCCTGGCCCGCGTCGGGTACCTCGGCCACCTGCGGATCGGCTACATCATCTCCTACGCCGAGGGCATCCCCCAGCTGATGACCAACATGGCGGAGGTCGAGCCGACCTTCGTGTTCTCGGTGCCCCGGATCTACGAGAAGGTCTACGGGCAGATCACCTCCCGGATCGAGAAGGGCTGGCGTCTGATGAAGCAGATGTTCGCCTTCTCGATGTTCGTCGGCAGCGCGGTCAGCCGGATCAAGCAGCGGGGCGCGTGGGCGCCGTGGAAGTACCCGCACCTGGCGGTCCTGCAGGAGATGGCCAACATGCTGGTGTTCAACCGGCTGGCCAAGCTGTTCGGCGGCAAGCTGCGGTTCTTCATCTCCGGCGGGGCGCCGCTGAGCAAGGAGATCGCCGAGTTCATGCACGCCCTCGGGATCACCGTGCTCGAGGGCTGGGGGCTGACCGAGACCACCGCCGCGGCCACGCTGAACACCCTGGAGCACTACCGTTTCGGCACCGTGGGCAAGATGCTGCCCGGGGTCGAGGTCGAGGTCGCCGCCGACGGCGAGCTGCTGATCAGGGGCCGCAACAACCTGGTGGAGTACTACAAGCGCCCCGAGGCCACCGCCGAGGCGATCGTCGACGGCTGGTTCCACAGCGGCGACATCGGCGAGATCGACGCCGACGGGTTCGTGCGGATCACCGACCGCAAGAAGGATCTGATCGTCACCAGCGGCGGCAAGAACATCGCGCCGCAGAACATCGAGAACCTGATCAAGACCGGCCAGTTCATCAGCCAGGTGATGGTCCACGGCGACCAGAAGAACTACCTCGTGGCGCTGATCACGCTCGACGAGGAGGAGGTCCGCAAGTACGCCGACGAGAAGGAGCTGGAGTACGAGACCTTCGCCGAGCTCACCCGCCACCCGCGGATCAAGTACAAGGTCGACCAGACGATGGCCGAGAAGAACAAGCAGCTGCCCTCGTGGGAGACGATCAAGTACTGGGCGATCCTGGAGAAGGACTTCGAGGTCGGAGAGGAGCTGACCCCGACGCTGAAGGTCAAGCGCAAGTACGCGTACGAGAAGTACAAGGACGTCGTCGAAGGTCTCTACAAGTAGGCGGATGAACCCATGATCAATCAGATTTTCAACATGGCGCAGAAGATCTGGAGCGGGTTCTGGGCGGTCATCCGCTTCGTCCTGACGCAGATCGTCTTCGTCATCGTGATGGCGTTCACCACCGCGTTCGCGCTGATCCGCGTGATCTGGCGGGCGGTGGACAAGGTGCTCTACGCCGTCGAGCGGGTGGTGATCGTCACGGCCCTGATCGTGATGGTCCTGGCCGTGTTCGTCACCGCGGTGGACCGCTGGTTCGACTTCATCGATCTCAACTGGGCGTGGGCCACCAAGCTGGCCCTGTTCCTGATGATCTGGGCCGGGTTC
This sequence comes from uncultured Rickettsiales bacterium, assembly GCA_964584075.1. Taxonomy (GTDB): domain Bacteria; phylum Myxococcota_A; class UBA796; order UBA9615; family CAYRNR01; genus CAZOYV01. The sequence goes on from CAZOYV010000195.1 coordinate 6,148, forward strand.
CTCGGCGCATCGATCGCGACGAAGCAGCGCAAGCACCTCAGCATCGACGTGGCCGGCAAGGCGGCCACGCTGCGCGGCTCCAAGGTCGCGGGGTTCTTCGCCCAGGCGTTCGCTGCGGTGTTCTGCTTCGTGCTGGCCAAGTACTGCCTCGACCTGACGCTGGAGAGCAAGTCCTACGGCGACACCGAGGGGGTGTTCCCGATCCCGATCTGGATCGTCCAGATCATGATGCCGATCACCCTGATCACGATGGGGATCCGCAACGTCGCCAACATCTGGGCCCCGTCGGTCGACGAGGAGACCCTGGCCGAGGAGGGCAAGCGCCCCGAGCCCCGCGCGCTGCGCACCGTGGTGGGCCGCGACATGGCGCTCAAGGACATCATCCTCGCCGGGATCCTGCCGGGGGCCCTGCTGGGCGTCGCGCTGGTGTTCCAGCTGGACAACATGGGCTGGCTGATCTTCATCGTCGCGCTGGTGCTGATGATCGTCGGCGCTCCGCTGTACACCGTGATCGGGGTCGCCGTCCTGCTCAGCGTCAAGCTGCTGGGCAGCGGCGACCTGATCAACGTCGCGGACGACATGTACACCTCCGTGAAGAAGGAGGTGCTGCTCGCGATCCCGTTCTTCGTGCTGGCCGGCGGGCTGATGACGTCGGGCTCGATCGCCGAGCGGCTGATCAACTTCGCGCGCTCGCTGATCGGGTGGGTCCCGGGCGGCGTGGCGGTCTCCACCGTGGCGGCGTGCCTGCTGTTCGCCGCGATCTCCGGCTCGGCGCCGGTGACCGTCGTCGCCATCGGCGGGATCATGTTCCCGGCGATGGTCAAGCTGAAGTACGACGAGGACTTCTCGCTGGGGCTGGTGACGTCGTCGGGGACGCTGGGGATCCTGATCCCGCCCAGCATCCCGATGATCATCTACGCGATCATGGCGCCGGTCGACGGCCGGGCGCTGTCGATCCGCGAGCTGTTCATCGCCGGCGTGCTGCCCGGCCTGATCGTCGGCGTCGTGCTGGCGCTGTACTCGATGGTCGCCGCCGATCCGACGGGCCGCTCGCGGACCAAGTTCCAGACCCAGGAGGTGTTCCGCTCGCTCAAGGACGGCGTGTGGTCGATCGTCCTGATCTTCCTGATCTTCGCCGGGATCTACCTGGGCTGGTTCACGGTGGTCGAGGCCTCGGCGGTGGCGGTGCTGTACGCCCTGTTCGTCGAGCTGGTGTTCCACCGCGAGATGACGCTGAAGAAGCTGATCGACTCGTTCATCGACTCGGGCTCGATGATGGGGGTGCTGTTCGCGATCCTGGTGCTGGCGATCGCGTTCAACATGTACCTCACCGAGGAGCAGATCCCGCAGGCCGCGGCGGCGTGGCTGCAGGAGTCGGTGCACAGCAAGATCGGGTTCCTGATCCTGGTCAACCTGTTCCTGCTCGCGCTCGGCTGCCTGATGGACATCATGAGCGCGATCATGATCGTCGCGCCGCTGCTGGCGCCCATCGCGATCTCGTACGGGATCGACCCGATCCACTTCGCGATCATCTTCATCGTCAACCTCCAGATCGGCTACATCACGCCGCCGATGGGGCTGAACCTGTTCGTCAGCTCGAGCTACTTCGAGCGGTCGCTGGTGCAGGTGATCAAGGCCTCGTTCCCGTTCATCTTCGTGCTGTTCGTCGCGCTGATCGCGGTGACCTACATCCCGGGCCTGAGCCTCGGGCTGCTCGGTCGCGGCGGCGAGGGCGAGGCGGCGGCACCGGCCGCGGTCGAGGCCGGCGAGGAGGACGAGGACCTCCCGGAGCCCGAGCCGGCGGCCGGGATGGGCACCAACATCTTCGAGAAGATGGCCGCCAAGAAGGCCGCAGAGCGGTCCGACGTATCGGCCGCTGCCGGCGACGACTCTGCCGAGGAGGACGACGACTCGGCGAACGCGGAGACCGGCGCCGGAGCCGAGGCCGGCGCCGAGGCCGGAGCCGAGCCCGAAGCCGAGCCCGAAGCCGAGCCCGAAGCCGAGCCCGAAGCCGAGCCGGAGCCCTAGATCGAGATCGAGTTCCCCTCCGCGACCCCTACTGCGTCCCCTCGAACGTCTCCCACGAGTCCGCCATCGGGCACGTGGCGAGGCCGGCCTTCTCCGCCTCCCCGCGCAGCAGCGCGGCCCGCTCGGCGGGCGCGAGCTCGGCGCAGCGGTCGAACAGCTTCTCGGCCTCTCCGTTGGACAGGCCCTTGTCGATCTCCCGGGCCATCACCTGCCACCGCAACTCGGGCGCGACCTGCGCGCACTCGGCGCAGTCGTTGGGCCCCTCGCAGATGACCTCGACGCCCTCCTCGTAGCTCTGGCAGCCGCCCACGAACGGGCCGAGGATCGACACCACCGCCACCACCCACGGGATTCTCCGCATCTCACCTCCGGGTCGAACCGGACGCGGTCCACCGCGCCCCGGCGGAACAGGATATCAGAGACCTCGCGGGGGGAGGGCCCTGCCCGTTGGCACCGCAGTTGCAAATATCGTGCTTCGAGGGCTGGCACCCAGGAGGGCACGATGAAGATCTTCGGCACCAGCATCCACGAGGCCGCGGACGCGTTCCTGCACGCCGGGTACATCTCGGCCTACCCCGGCCCGCCCGACGTGGCCGGGTCCTATCCGATGTTCCAGGACACCGCCGACACCGGCTACGCGGCGTCCCTCGACGCCGCCCTGCGGCTGGCCGACGGCGAGCTGGCCGAGCACGCCGCGACCGCCGGCGGGGGGCTGCTGGCCAGCCTCGGGCCGATGGGTCCGGGGTTGCTGGGGATCGCCGCCTGTGCCGCCCTGGTCGCGCTGGCCTGGAGGCTCTCCGGGGCCTGGGGCGGGCTGGCCCCGCGGGCCCTGCGCTGGTCCACCGCGGCGCCGGCGCTGGCCGCGCTCGGCCTGGCCAGCGCGTGCCTCGTGCCGCCGTGGCAGGACCTCGAGCCCCGCGACTTCGACGACCCCCAAGCGGCCACCACCGTGCTGATCCACGCCGTGGTGCGCGACGGCCTGCTGGCCCACCAGGAAGACGCCGGACGGGCGCTGAACCTGGCGGCGATCCAGGACCACGTTCGCTTGCCCGGGGACGCCCTCACCGAGGGCCAGGAGTATGCCCTGCAGGCCTACGGCTGGGACGGCTGGGCCCACGACCTGGACTTCGCCACGCCGGACAGCGCCCACTACGAGATCGCCAGCGCCGGCGCCGACGGCGAGCTGGACAGCGCCGATGACCACCGGCTGGACTTCCTCACCGGCCAGACCCTTGGGGCCGACCACGGCGTGTACTACCTGGCACGCGTCGACGGCGAGCTGTGGGTGATGGTCCGCGACCACGAGGACATGGGGGAGCCGATGATCCAGCCCACCGCGCTGTTCGGTGGGGACTACCTCGGGGTCCCGGTGACCGCCGAGACGCTCCAGGAGCAGTGCTGCTGGGAGGCCGAGGACCCGCAGGCCGAGGCCCAGGCGATCGTCGCCGACGTGACGGCATTCTACGAGGGCTTCGCCACCGCCGACGATCCCGACCCGGTGGTCGTCCAGATCTACGGGCTGGGGTAGGGATTCCCCGCTGGGCGCCCCCGCTATGTCCGGATCCGCACCGGCTTGCCCTGCGGCACCACGTGCGGGATCACGCCCAAGTTCAGCCGGATCGTCAGGAAGAACGTGATCACCGGCCACATGTAGGTCGTGCGGAACCGGTACCGCACTCGCGAGCCCCCGTCCTCGGTGGGCTCCACCAGCATCGCCCCGACCCACCCCAGGTCCATCGCGACGAACCGGACAAAGCGCATCGACAGCACCAGGCCCGTGTCGTCCTGCGCCACCACCTCGCGCCCCCAGCCCATCCCGAACAACCGGCTGGCCGCCTCGAACACCTGCGCCGGCGGCGCCGGCGTGACCCGCACCTCTTCCACCATGAACGAGGCCGGTCGAAGCATGAAGCCGCCGGTGCCGGCGCCCTCCCCCAGGCGCTCGTAGACCTCGGCCGGGGTGGCGCCCTCGGTCCACGCCTCGATCCTCTCGTTGTAGAGCAGCGGCAGCCCGAACATGGCACCGAACAGCGCGCCGAAGAGCACCACCGGACAGCACACCGAGGTGCCGATCAGCACCGTCATGATCAGCGCTTCGCCACCGCCCATCGCTCACCTCCCGGCCAGACTCGACAGGTCCCGCCGCCGTTCCGCGCCACCCCGCTCAGCGGCTGCACTCGTGGTCGGTGGGGGTGCTCGCCGGCACCGGCAGGCCCGCCTGCCACACCACCGGCACCCCGTCCCACACCTCGCGCAGCAGCTCGCAGCGGTCGCGGTAGTAGACGCCCAGGTCGATCACGTGGTGGTCGCCGAGATCGGTGGCCGCGTACAGCTCGCCGTCCTGCAGCGCGACGTGGACCACCGGCCCGTGCAGCTGCACGTCGGTCAGCTGCTCGCCGTTGTCCCGGTTCCACAGCCCCAGGTGGCCGTTGCCGAAGCCCAGCACCAGCGTCCCCGGGGGCCCCTCCTCGATCGCCACCACCGGGCTCGACGGCGTGTCCTCGAACGGGGTCAGCCGGCGGCCCACGTCGCGCCCCTCGCGCTGCAGCGGCACCTGCTCGATGCTGCCGTCGGCGAACCCCACCACCAGGTCGTCGCCGATCCGCGTGACGGCCGACACGCCGGCCCCGACCCACACGTCCCGCTGCCACTCGCCCGTGGCCGACAGCACCGATATCTTCTCGGCCACCGCGACCAGCAACCGGTCCCCGTCCTCGGCCACCGCGGTGGCCCCGGCGCCCAGCACCTGCACCGCCCCGGCGCGATCGTACAGCCGCGCGCCGTCGGTCCCCAGCGTCACGCAGCCGGCGCCGGTGGCCAGCACCTCGGCCGGGCTGGCGCCCTGCTGGTCCAGCAGCCGCTCGTCGTCCGACACGTCCCAGATCTCGACCCGCCCGTCGTGGGTCGCCAGGCACAGCGTGTCCCCGTCGGCCGAGCGCGCGGCCTTGGCGGCGTAGCGCGACACCGCGCCGCGCCACGCCGGGAGCTTGGTGGCGCCGGAGCCGATCGCCGGCGCCCCGCCGTCCAGCCGCTGCCAGCCCACGTGGGTGTGCAGCTCCGGCGGGTCGGTCAGGAAGATCGACGTGCGCCAGTAGGGCCGCCCGCTGTCCACCTCCCAGACCCGCACGGTGTGGTCGTCGCTGGACGTCGCGGCCAGCGTGCCGTCGGGGCTGAAGCCCAGGTGGTTGACCTCGGAGCGGTGACCACGCAGCTCGACGCACTCGCGGGTCTCGAGGTGGTAGATCCGGCCCACGTTGTCCGAGCACGCGACCCCGACCCGCCTCCCGTCGGGGTGGACCTGGATCGTGTAGCCGCGCCCGTCGAACTCGCCCAGGACCCACGACGTGCCCGCCTCCCAGTCCCAGATCCGCACGGTGCCGTCGTGCCCCGTGGAGGCCAGGATCGCCCCGTCGGGCGAGAACGCCACGTCGCGCACGGCGTCGGTGTGACCCACCAGCCGCCGCACGAGGGCCCCGCTGCGCACGTCCCACAGCCCGATCGTGCGGTCGGACCCGGCGCTGGCGAGCAGGGCCCCGTCGGGGTGGAACACGACCCCGTAGAGCGCGGAGTTGTGGGCCTCGACGAGGAACACGCGGGTCCAGCTGGTCAGGTCCCAGACCTCCAGCATGCGGTTCATCGTGCCCGTCGCGAGCAGCGTCCCGCTGGGGTCGAAGTCGATGTCCCCGTAATCGACCCCGACCCCGGTGGTGAGCTGCTCGTGGGTCCCGTCCACCAGGTCGACCATCGCCAGCTGGCCGTCCCAGCTGGCGACCACCGCCTCGTCGGTGCCGGGACGGAACGCCATCCGCTGCATCGAGATGTCCAGGCCGCCGATCACCTTGGCCTCGGTCCCGCTGGCCACGTCCCAGATGTGGACCAGCTTGTCCTGGCCGCCCGTCATCACCCGCTGGCCGTCCGCCGAGAACACCCCGCCGTGGGCCTGGGCGTCGTGGCCGTGGGAGACGGGCTCGGCCGGCGTGGCCGCCAGGTCCCACAGCCGCACGGTCTTGTCCGCGCTGGACGTGGCGACGCGCCGCCCGTCGGGGGACCAGGTCACGGCGTAGATCCCCAGCCGGTGCCCCGCCAGCTCGCGCGCCGGCCCCTCCCCGCTCAGATCGTGCAGGTGCAGCAGCCGGTCCCAGCCCACCGCCGCGAGCCAGCGCCCGTCGGGGCTGAACGCCACGTCCCACAGCCGCGCGCCGTTGCCGCGGACGACCTCCTGCTCGGTCCCGCGCTCGACGTCGAAGAGGTGCACCGTCTGGTCCACCGAGGCGGTGGCCAGCAGGGCGCCGTCGGGGTGGAAAGCGACGTTGTTGATCGTCCCGCCGTGGGTGTTGGGCACCGCCCGCGCCTTCCACGTGGCGGTGTCGTGCAGCACCAGCTTGCCGCCGCGCCCCCCCGAGGCGAGCCAGCGCCCGTCGGGGCTGAACGCCACGCCGTGGACCGCGTCGCCGTGGTCCTCGAGCACCCGCGGAGGCGCGTCGCCGGCCACGTCCCAGACGCGGATCGTCCCGTCGGAGCTCCCGGTCGCCATCCACCGCCCGTCGTCGCTGAAGTCCAGGTAGTTGATCGCGCCCTCGTGGCCGGACAGCACGCGGACCTCGCCGCTGTCCAGGTTCCACAGCCGCAGCGCGCCCTGGGCCGTGCCCGAGGCCAGCAGGCGCCCGTCGGGGGAGAAGTCCAGCGCGTAGACCTGGTCGCGGTGTCCGCGGAGGATCCGCATCTCGGTGGTCTCGGCGTCGATCAGGTAGATCGACATGTCACCGCACGCCGCCGCGAGGGTCCCGCCATCGGGCGAGAACGCCACGTCGTTGGCCACCGAGCCCAGCGTCTTCTCCCAGCGCAGCGGCTCGCCCTGCAGCTCGGCCCACAGCGCCCGCGACAGCGGCGAGTCGACCGTCTCCACCGAGCGCCGCAGCTTGGCGCGGCTCTCCAGCACGTCCCCGCGGGCCAGCGCCTCGCGGGCCCCCTCGCGGTCCCCCTGGGCGCGGGCGATCTCGGCGTCGCGCCGCGCCTCCTGCGCCGCCCGCTCGCGGTCCGCGAGCATCACCGCGACCACCACCGAGGCCAGCGCCACCAGCGCCAGCCCGCCGACGATCGTCGACCACATCAGCCGCCGCCGGCCGACGGCCCGCTGGTGCTTGGCCTCGCACGCCTCGAGGAACTCGACCACCAGCTCCGGCACCTGGGTCGTGGTGCGGTCGATCAGTCGCCGCGCGTCGACCAGCGCGTCCCCCGACCACGCCTCCTCGGCCCGGCGCCCGCGTTTCTCCCACAGCTCGGCGGCCTGGCCGATCTCGTCGAGGAACGCCAGCTCCTCGCGGCTCTCGTCGATCCACAGCGCCAGCTGCCGCCAGCCGCGCACCAGCGACTCGTGGACCAGCTCCAGCTCGCCACCGGCGTCGCCGCCGTGGCGCCCCTTGCGCACCGAGATCAGGCGGTGCTGGGTCAGGCGCGTGAGCACCTCGACGGCCCCGGGGTCGAGGCCCTCGAGCACCCGGGCCGTGGTCAGCACCCGCCGCGTGCCATCCGGGGTCACCAGCCGCAGCAGGATCTCGCGGGCCAGGCGCACCTGGTCGTGGGACAGGCCCTGCAGCACCCCCTCGGCGTGCTCGGCGAGCGCCCCGGCCACCCCGCCCATCGCCGCGTAGTCCTCGCGCCGCAGCCGGCGCCGGCCCTTGTCGCGCCGATCCCACAGCGTTCGGACCGCGAATTGCAGCAGCGGCAGCCCGGCCGCCTCCCCCTGGACCTCGGCGATCATCTCGGCGACCAGCGCGGGGTCGTCGTACTCGAACCCGGCCAGCTGCAGCGGGCGGGTCAGGATCTCCTCCAGCGCGTCGGCGCCGGGGCTGCGGATCACCGTCACGCGGCTCAGCGCGCGGCGCACCTCGGGCCCCACCGCGAGCCGCCCGAGGAAGTCGTCGCGCACGGTGAAGATCACGCGCACCGGACCCAGGTGGTCGTCGGCGGCGGTGCACAGCGCCGCCATGAACCGGGCCCGCACGCCGTCGTCGTCCACCAGGGCGTACAGCTCCTCGAGCTGATCGACCAGCAGCAGCACCCGGCTCGACTCCCGCTCCGCCAGCTGCTGCAGGTGCAGCGCCAGCAGGTGGGGGGCCTCCTCCAGCTCCTCGGCCAGCTGCAGCTCGCGCTGGACCAGCTGCTGGGTCTCCTCCTGAAGCGTCGACTCGACGCGGGACCACAGCGAGGCCCGCGGCGAGCTGGGCTCGTCGTCGCCCTGCGAGCGCGGCCCGGACGCGTCCGGGTGCTCCACCGTGGCCTGGTCCTGCAGCGCCGCGCTGCGGAACGCCGAGCGGGAGCTGCTCGGCCCCGCGGTGCTGCTCTCCCCCTGGAGCAGCCGCCCGGCCAGCGCCAGGAACGGGTCGCTGCCCGGGCGCAGCGACAGCACCCGCCACGGGCCCTGCTCGCGCAGCCGCGGGATCACGCCGGCCTGGACGAACGAGCTCTTGCCGGCCCCCGACGGCCCGACCACCGGCAGCACCGGCTCCTCGCGGGCCAGCTCGAGGAACGCGGCGATCTCGGCGTCGCGGCCGAAGAACACGTCGGCGTGGCGCTCGGTGAACGGCCGCAGCCCGCGGAACGGGCTCTCCTGCTCGCCGAAGCGGTCCTGGCCGGGATGCAGCAGCTTGTGCAGCACCCCGACCGCCTCGGCCGCGGTGGGCCGGCGCGACGGGTCCTTGTCCTGGCAGCGGCGCACCAGCTCCGCCAGCTCCGGCGGGCCCTCGAGCAGGCTGGTGGCCAGCGGGACCGGGTCGCCGCCGGCGACCTGCCAGGCCAGCGCGATCTGGTTGCCCTCCTCGCGGTGGTACGGCCGCCGCCCGACCAGCATCTCGTGGAGCAGCACCCCCAGGGCCCACACGTCGGTGGCCTCGGTGCTGTCCTCGCCGCGCCACTGCTCGGGGGCCATGTACGCCGGCGTGCCGCACAGCTTGCGCTCCTCGGTCTCGGTCGGGTCGAGCAGCTCGACGGGGTCCATCGTGTCGGTCGACAGCGACACCGCCCCGCCGCCGCCGGCCACCGCGGGGGCGTCGCCGCGCAGCTGCTTGGCCAGCCCGAAGTCCAGCACGCGGAGCCGGCCGTCCCACGGGATGATCACGTTCTCGGGCTTCAGGTCGCGGTGCAGGATCCGCCGCCGGTGGGCCTCGGCCAGCGCCTCGGCGACCGCCAGCCCGCAGCGCATCGCCTCGCGCAGGCTCAGCCGCGCCTCCACCATCCGCTCGCGCAGGGTCTGGCCCTCGAGGTACTCCAGGGCGACGTACGGGTTGTCCTGCCACTGCCCCACCGCGTAGACGGTGACGATGTGCGGGTGGCTGAAGCGGGCCGTCGTGCGCGCCTCGGCGAGGAACCGCTGGGCCGCCTCGGGGGTCCCCATCCGCCGCGGGTGGATCACCTTCAGCGCCACCTTGCGCCCCAGCTGGGTGTCGCGCGCCAGGTAGACCTCGCCCATCCCCCCCTGGCCGATCATCCGCACGACGCGGAAGTGGTCGACCTCGACCCCGGCCTCGATCAGCGGCGCGGTCTGCTCCAGCCGCGCCGAGCCCTCGTCGGTGCCGAACGCGTCGAACGGCTCCGTGTGGACGGGGGGATCGCTGCGCTGCTCGCCCATGCGTGTGCGTACTCCTCGACAGAGGGTACGCGAGCGCGTGCGTGGAGATCGAGTCGAGGCCTGGGCCGGGGCCGAGCTCTAGCTAGCCCTCACACGTCCCCAGCAGGTTGTACTGGATCGTGATCAGGTCGCCGGTGTCCGGGATGTAGTCGGGCTCGAACACCACGGCGTTGATCACCGCGTCGTAGTACCACCCGACGTAGACCGGGACGTGGTTGAGCTCGACCTCGATGGTCTCCTCGACCGGCTCCTGGCTCAGCTCGAAGGTGTCCTGCCACGACAGCGAGAGCCACGCCAGCTGGGACAGCGTGTTGACCCAGTTGGGGTCGCAGATCGACGCCGACAGCCCGCCGGTCATCTGGACCGCCTGCTCGTAGCGCAGCGCCGGGTCGGCCCACTGGTTGTTGCCGTTGCAGCCGGTGGCCTGGCCGGTGATCCCGCTGAGCACCACGTGGTCGGGGTTGACCTTGAGGCTCTGCAGCGCGCTGACGTAGTTGATCACCGTATCGGAGGACTGGTCCTCCTCGTCGGAGACGTAGATGATGCGCAGCCCGGCGTCGGTCCGCAGGAAGCCGTCGTTGGGCCCGCCCGGCGCGGCCAGCGGCGGGGTCAGCGCGGCGGTGCTGCACACCAGGCCCTGCTCGTAGCCCGAGCCGCTGGTCCCGAGGCTGACGGCGTCGGCGAACGCGGCGTGCACGTCGGGGCTGGCCGGGCTCATGATC
>CAZOYV010000196.1:0-16411 GCA_964584075.1 uncultured Rickettsiales bacterium
TACGTCAAACCCGGCGCGATTTTACCAGCGCCCCCTTTCGGCCGATGCGCCCGCGGGCGACCACCCGCGCGCCGGGGTCCGCCACCGCGAGGCCCAGCGGCCCGCCCCGGGGGTCCACCAGCTCGACGAGCTCGCCGGGGCGCAGCCCGCGGGTGTCCCCCGTGCCGCGATCGGGCAGCACCCAGGGGTGGCCGCGGCCGAGCACCCGGGCGGTGGCGGCGGAGACGCGCAGTCGAGGGGTCCGGCGGCGTGGCACGCCGGCTATGATACGGTTTCAGCACGGACGGGAGGTACCCGATGCCCTCGACCCGGGCCGCCCTCGGGCTGGCGCTGCTGCTCCCCCTCGCGGGCTGCGAGCGGGTCTACGACGAGTACACCCCGGTGGCGGTCGAGCTCCTGCTGCTCGAGGTCGAGAACCCGGTCGGCGCCGAGATCGCGTTCGACGAGGCCTACGCCGACGGGCGCGTCGAGGTCCGCTGCTACCTGTCCGAGGCCACGACCCTGGAGGCCGTCGGCGACGTGCCCGCCGAGGGCGCCACGGTGCTGCTCCAGGGGCCCAACATGGGGCTGCGCGAGCTGGTCGAGCGGGGGGGCGGGCTGTACGGCCTGGACAACGTCGAGGACCCCGACCTGCGCTACGGCGGGCACCTGACCTACGACCTGACGATCCACTACGCGGGCAAGGAGCGCACCGCGACGATCGACCTGCCCGAGGTGCCGTGGGTCGAGACCCCGTCGACGCACGCCGCGGGCGCGCCGCTGACCCTGGACCTGGACCCGCCCGACTTCGACGCCGCGTTCTCGGTGGTGATCGGCCCGGACGGCGCCGTGACCCACGCCGACGAACCGCAGGATCAGGCTTCGCTGGTGTCGTTCCTGTCGGCCACCGACGTGGGCGCGGTGACGATCCCGGGCGACGCGTTCCCCGGCAGTGCGGACCACGTCGCCGTGGCGGCGGGCGGCGTGCGCGTCTCCCGCGGCGAGGACCGCGTCACCAACCTGGACCACGAGATCTGTCGCTTCGGCGCCGGTGCCGCACGACTCGAGCTCGTCGAGATCCAGTAGCCCGAGCTCCCAGCCGACTCAGCAACCGTACCCCGGACACCAGTCCGGGGCGACGATGAACACGACGTGGGACCCCGGCGGGTGGTCGGGGTGGTCCAGCTCGACGCGGCCGCGGCCGGCGCCCTCGCCGGCGATCAGGACGCCGTCGGGGGTCACGGTGGTGTCGTCGGGCAGCAGCGTGGAGCCGTCGCCGGTGGGGTCGGCGATGGGGGTGAAGCCGAACGTCACCTCGGTGGGGTCGAGCAGCTCGAGCAGCACGTCGTCGTCGCGCCCTGCGTCGGGCACGCCGTCGAGCCCGACGTGGAACAGCGCGGGGGTCAGGGCCCGCTCGCTCTGCGGCTCCCCGGCGCCATCGATCCGGACCCACGGCGTGCACAGCAAGCCCAGGTCGAGGCAGATCTCCGGCCACTCGTCGAACGCCAGGGCGAGGAACTGGCTCTCGGGGTTGATCCCCACGTCCAGCGTCAGCGGGCCGTCCCCCGCGTGTCCCGCGGAGTCCTCGACGCGCACGTCGAAGGCGAACGAGCCCTGCTCGTCGGGGACCCCGCTGATCTCGCCGCTGGAGGCCAGCGTGACCCCGGGCGGCAGCGCGCCGCCGGCCAGGCTCCAGTGGTACGGCGGGCTGCCGACGTACCCCTGGGGAGCGAGCAGCGTGGCGTAGTCCTCCCAGATCCAGCCGTCGGGGATCGCGTCGGGCACGCCCAGCGTCGGCTCCCCGGTGCTGTCGTCGTCGTCGTCGGCCGCGGTGGCGTCGTCGTCGTCGCCCACCGGGCAGCCGGCCAGCGCGAGCAGGGGAATCAGGAGCCAGGGGAGCAGGGTGCGCATCGACGGGTCCGCCGCGACCGATCGTAGCAGGCGCCGCGGTGGGCGGATCAGTGCAGCGTCAGGGAGTAGGGCATCATCGCGACCGGGACGCCCGAGGACAGCAGCGGCAGCGCGTGCACGAACTGGCGCAGCGGCTGGCCCAGCTCCGGCGTCGCCATCGTCAGCGCGGCCAGCCCGCCCTCCCCGGGCGGCGTCCGCAGCGAACGGAGCGCCGCGGAGGCGCCGGCGCCGCCGTGGCCGGCTGCCCGGGACGAAGCCCCGGTGACGCCCAGGATCTCGTCCAGCAGCGTGTACTGCTCGGGCAGCACCACCAGCGAGACCTCCTGATCCGGCGCGATACCGGCCCGCTGCTTGGCGGCGTCCAGCGCCACGCGGAACCCGCCGACCTGGTCGACCAGCCCGATCTCGGCCGCCTGGCTGCCCGTCCAGACCCGCCCGCGGGCCACGCGGTCGATCTCCTCGGGCTCCACGCCGCGGCCCTGCGCCGCCTTGGTGATGAACGACTGGTAGAACTCCTCGATCGCCTCGGCGATCACGTCCCGCTCCTCGGGGGTGTAGGGACGCGAGGAGGTCAGCATGTCGGCGAACTCGCCCCGCTCGACGGTCTCCACCGACAGCCCGATCTTGTCGTAGGTCTCCTCGAAGCTGAACTTGCCGGAGAACACCCCGATGGAGCCGGTCAGCGTGCCCGGCTCGGCCACGATCTCGTCGGCCCCCATCGCGATGTAGTAGCCCCCGGAGGCGGCGTAGTCGCTCATCGAGACCACCACCGGCTTCTCCTCGCGGGTCAGCTGCACCTCGCGCCAGATCAGGTCGCTGGCCAGGCTGGACCCGCCGGGGGAGTCGACGCGCAGCACCACCGCCTCGATGTCCTCGTCCTCGCGGGCGGAGCGCAGCGCGCGGGTGATCGTCGAGCTGCCCATCGTGGCGTCGCCGCCCCACACCGGCGGCGTGCTCTCGCCGGACATGATCTGCCCCTCGCAGTAGATCACCGCCACCTGCGGGCCCTTGCCCAGGCCCAGGGAGCCCGGGGGCACCAGCGCGTAGGTGTCCAGGTCGATCAGCGGCCAGTCCTCGGCGTCGGCGGGCTTGAGCCGCTGCTCGATCTCGTCGCGGTACAGCAGCTCGTCGACCAGCCCCGCCTCCAGCGCGCCGACGGCGGTGATCGAGGGGTCGTCGATGATCGCCTCGAGCGCGGCGACCTCCATCCCGCGGTCGGCGGCGATGTCGGCGACCATCCGGCCGTACAGATCGTCGGCCATCGCGTCGAGCACGGCGCGGAACTCGTCGCTCATCTCCTCGCGGGTGTAGGGTTCCACCGCGCTCTTGTACTCGCCGATGCGGGTGAACTCGGCCTCGACTCCGAGCTTGTCCAGGGTGCCCTTGAAGAACGTCACCGAGAACCGCAGCCCGGTGAAGAACAGCGTGCCCTCGGGGGGCATGTAGATCTCGGTGCAGGCGGAGGCCAGATAGTACTCCTTGTTCCCGGCGAAGTCCATCCGCGCGATGATCGGCTTGTCCGTCTCGCTGCGGAACCGGGCGATCGCGCTGCGCAGCTCCTGGACCTTGCCGAACCCGCAGGCCAGCGGCTCGATGGTCAGCACCACCGCGCCGATCCGGTCGTCCACCGCGGCCTTGCGCAGCGCGGAGTCGATCTCGATCAGCGAGGTCCCGACCGTGGCGCCGAGCACGTCGGCCAGCGGATCGGCGATCGACGGCTGCTCGCTGAGCACGCCGCCGACCGGGATCACCAGCGTGGTGTCGTCGGGGATGCTCGGCCGGCGATCGACGAGCAGCACGAAGATCGACACCGCCCCGGCCATCGCCAGCACGGTGAGCAACCCGAGCACGACCAGCAGGACCTTGGTGTTGCGCTTCATGGGGGCCTCCGGGCCACCTCCCGCCGGGGAGGTGCCGCCATCCTAGCATCCAACGAGGATAGGGCCGCGGGCGCCGCGAGGGGAGGGGGGAGCTGCGCGGGGTGCTACAGCGCCAGGTCGAAGATCTTGATGTCGGCGCTCTCCTTGAGGGAGTCGCGCCACGCCTCGAGGCGGTCGTAGCGCTTGCGCCGCAGCAGGGTCTGCTCCACCTCGTCGCGCGCCGCGGCGTACCCCGCCGGATCGGGCTCCTGCTCCTCGAGGACCCGGAACACGACCCAGTTGTCGAACACCGAGTAGGCGGTGGGCGGGCCCTTGCCGATCCCCTCGTGCTCCAGCGCCGCGCCGAGGATCTCCGGGGAGTTCCCGATCCGCGGGATCGCCGTGGCGCCGACGCTGAACAGGCCGGTCTCCTGGATCCGCAGGTTGCGGCGGCCGAGCAGCTCGTCGGGGTCGTTGCCCTGGCTGAACGGCACCGCGATCTCCTCGGCGTACTGGCGGGCCATCTCGGGGGCCTCGGTGTCGACCAGCAGCCGCTCGGCGATCTCGAGCTTGACCTCGTCGAACTCCTGGACCGTGGCCTCCTCGATCTTCTCGACGCGGATGATGTGCAGGCCCTCGGCGGTCTCCACCAGGTCGCTGATGTCACCCTCCGCCATCGAGAATGCCGCGGCCTTGAAGGCCTCGTCGCCGTAGGGGGCGCCGGTGCGGTTCTCGTCGAAGAACCCCAGGTCGCCGCCGAAGCGCGCCGAGGCGTCCTCGCTGTACTTGCTGGCCAGGTCCTCGAACGACACCTCGCCGGCCTGGACCTCGGCGAGTACGCCCTCCATCCGGCTGCGGACCTCGTCCGCGAGCTGCTTGGGGTCGTCGGGCTCGATCTTCATCATGATCTGGCTCGCCTGGACCCGCTTGGGCTTGCTGTACAGCCGCTCGAAGTTCTCGTCGTAGTACGCCTGGCAGCCGGCGAGGTTCTCGTCGGCGTAGGTCTGGACGCGCTCCTCGCTGGTGTCCACGTCGGCGCGGAACAGCGACGTCGAGATGCGCACGAACTCCAGGTTGAGCTTGTGGTTGTCCTTGTCGTACTGCTCGCGGACCTCGGCCTCGCTGACCTGGACCGAGCGGCGGACCAGCCCCTCCATGCGCTGGACGATCAGGCGGTCCCGCTGGCTCTCCTCGAACTTGGCGCGGCTCTGCCGGTAGCGCTTCAGCTCGCGGTCGTAGATCTCCTCGTCGAAGCGCCCCTCCTCGTCCTGGAACTGGCTCATGTCCATGATGTGCAGCGCCAGCTCGTGGTCCGACACGACGATCCGCTGGGACTCGGCCTCCTGCAGGATCAGCTCCTCGATGATCAGGTCGTCGAGCACCTCGTTCTTGATCCGCTCGGTGTCCTCGTCGGTCAGCGTCCGGTTGAACGCCTGGTGGAAGCGGACCCGGTCCTGGTAGGCGCGCAGGAAGGTGCCGTCGAGGATCGTCTCCCCGTTGACCTTGGCCACCGGCTGCGCCTTCTGACCGCCGGTGTTGACGCCCCAGAAGACGAAGACGATCACGATGGCGGCGAACAGGATCTGGATCAGGAACGAGCTGGCGTTCCTTCGCATCGCCTCGAGCATGGCGTTCTCCCGCAGTGGCCTCCCGGGGCACGGCCCGGGGCGGCAAGCGCCGAACCATACCTTCGGGGCCGTGGTGCGTCAATCACGCGTCGTTGACGGGCCCGCGCGCGTGCGCAATGATGCGGTGACCCTGGACCGCTGGCCCCCATTCGGAATGCGCGTATCCACGCGGACCAAGATCATCGTCGTCTCCCTGCTGCTGTTGCTGGCCGGCTGGAACCTCTACGCCAACAGCAAGGACCCCGCGGACCACACCCTGGTGGACCGCTCGGTGCTGTTCGTCACCAGCCCGGTGCAGAAGGCGGTGACCTGGGTGTTCCGCGGGATCGGCGATGGGTTCGGCGGCTACGTCGACCTCGTGGGGGTCGAGAAGCGCAACCGGGAGCTGGAGGCGCTGCTGGACGGCTGGGACGCCCTCGAGGCGCGCAACGCGGAGCTGGAGGGCCAGAACCGGCGGCTGCGCGAGCTGGCCGGGCTGCGCGAGCGGATGGCGGTGCCGACCGTCGGCGCCGAGGTGATCGGGTGGAGCACCTCGAGCCGGTTCCGCACGGTGCGCATCGATCGCGGGCGGAGCGACGGGCTGCAGCCGGGGCTGGCGGTGATCGGGCCCGCGGGGGTGGTGGGCCAGGTGCTGGACACCAGCGGGGGCTCCGCGGACGTGCTGTTGCTGTCCGATGCCTCCAGCGGGCTGGGCGGCCGGCTGCAGCGCACCCGGATCCGCGGGATCGTGGCCGGGAACGGGCGCTGGGGGGCGCGCCTGGACTTCGTCTCGCGCCAGGAGTCCGGGGCCGTCGCGCAGGGCGATCTGGTGGTCACCTCGGGGGACGACGGCGTGTTCCCCGGCGGGCTGCCGGTGGGGCGCGTCTCCGAGGTCCGGACCGAGGCCACCGGCCAGTTCCTCAGCGTCGAGATCGAGCCGGCCCAGCCGCTGGCGTCGCTGGAGGAGGTGCTGGTCCTGCTGGACCCGGCGGCCGCGCTGCCCGAGGACTTCGAGTTCGACCCGACCACCGTCGAGGACCCCGCCCTGCTGGGGCTCCCGGAGGACGCCCGATGACCGTCGGCGCCGCGGTGGCCCTCGGCCTGGCGCTGCTGCTGCTGCGCTCGACGCTGCTGCCGCTGCTGGGGCTGGCGGCGCTCGGGCCGGACCTGGTGTTCCCGCTGGTGGTGTTCTACGGCGCGCGCGGCCGGTTCGCCCAGGGCGTGGTCCTGACGATCGTGCTGGGGTACCTGTCCGACCTGCTCGGCGGCGGCCCGCCCGGGCTGTACCTGCTGCACTACGCGCTGGCGTTCACGCTGGCGCAGCTGCTCTCGGGGCGGGTGGCGATGCACGGGCTGGCGATCCCGGCGCTGCTCGTGTTCGCCTTCGACGTGGCCGGAGGGGCGGTGCTGTCGCTGCTGTTCGGCGCCTGGGGGCAGCCGCTGCCGCGGCCGGCCGGCGGGCTGCTGCTGGACGCCGCGATCACCGCCCTGTTCTCGCTGCCGCTGATCCCGGTGCTGCGCGCCCTGCAGCGGGTCACGACGCGGGAAGAGAAGCTGGGGTGGGTCGACTAGCGACATGGAGATCATCCGCGCCCCACAGGAGTCCGTCGAGTACCAGTTCCGGCTGATCCTCACCGCCGCGATCCTGGCCCTGGTGTTCACCGCGCTGATCGGGCGGCTGTGGTACCTGCAGGTCTCCCAGGGCGAGTACTACGCCCGCTGCGCGGCGCAGAACGGCTTCAAGGTCCGGGAGATCCCCGCCCCGCGCGGCATCATCTACGACTCCAGCGGCCAGCGGATCGCCGACGTGCGCGCGGCCTACGACGTGGTGCTGCTGCCCACCCGGGTCGGCAAGCCCGGCAGCGAGGTGGAGTACCACGACGCCAGCCCGGTGCCCGAGCAGCTCCCGATCGACCAGCTCGCCGCCGAGCTCGGCACGCTCCTGGAGCTGCCCCCCGAGGAGATCGTCGCGCGCTACGACGAGGCCCGGGGCCGCAGCCGCTACCGGCCGATCGTGGTCAAGGGCGACGTCTCGTTCGAGGAGCTGGCCCGGATCGAGGCCCGCGAGCCGTTCCTGCCCGGGGTCGAGATCCGCGTCACCACGCTGCGGAACTACCCCTACGGGGGGGCGTTCTGCCACGTCGTGGGCTACATGCGCGAGGTGCGCGGCGACCAGCTCGAGGAGATCCAGCAGCGCTACGCAGGGACCGAGCTGGGCGAGAACCACTACGAGATGGGCGACCACATCGGGATGTGGGGGCTGGAGCAGGCCTACGAGGAGTACCTCAAGGGCAGCGACGGGGTGTACTACGCCCTGGTCGACGCGCTGGGCCGCGAGCTGGACCGCTCCACCGTCGACGACCCCGGCGGGGAGTACATGAAGGCCCTGTACCACTGGGCCGAGGGCGAGCGCCGCCACGAGACCCCCGGGTACGACCTGCACCTCTCGATCGACCTGCCGCTGCAGCAGCTGGCGCTGGACCTGATGGGCGACGAGGGCGGCGCGGTGGTGGTGATGGAGGTCGACACCGGGCGCGTCCTGGCGCTGGTCAACGCCCCGACCTTCGACCCCCAGATCTTCGCCGGCCGGATCAGCCCCGAGGACTGGAAGGCGCTGACCGAGGACCCGACCCACCCCCTCTCCGACAAGGCGGTCCAGGGCATCTACCCGCCGGGCAGCACCTACAAGATGATGACCGGGGCGGCGGCGCTGCAGAGCGGCGCGCTGACCCCCGACGCGGTGGTCCACTGCAACGGCTACTACACCCTCGGCGGGCACCGCTTCCGCTGCTGGCGCTACCGGCACGGGGGACACGGCGGGGTCGACTTCAAGCACGCGCTGAAGGGCTCGTGCGACGTGTACTTCTACACCGCGGGGATCAAGACCGGGATCGACGACGTCGCGGAGATGGCGCGCAGCTTCGGCCTCGGGATGCCCACCGGGGTGGGGATCAACAGCGAGAAGGCGGGGCTGATCCCGACCCAGGCCTGGAAGCTCGACACCGGCCGCGGCAAGTGGCAGCCGGGGGACACCCCCTCGGCGGTGATCGGCCAGGGCTACACCTCGGCGACGCCGATGGGGCTGTGCCGGATGACCGCCACGATCGCCAACGGGGGCACGCTGTACGAGCCGACCCTGGTGGACGAGGTGGTGGCGCCGGACGGGACGGTGGTGCGTCGCACGGAGCCTCGCGTGCTGGGCCAGGCCAAGGCCTCGCCGTGGGTCATCCGCGCGATCCAGGAGGCGATGGTGTCGGTGGTCGAGGAGCAGGGCGGCACGGCCCACCGCCAGCAGATCGACGGGTTCCCGTTCGCCGGCAAGACCGGCACCGCCCAGGTGGTCCGCCAGGCGGGCGGCGGCTTCACCTACCACAGCAACAAGCTGCTGCAGGACCACGCCTGGTTCGTGGCGTACGCGCCGGCCGACGACCCCGAGATCGCGATCTGCGTGCTGGTCGAGCACGGCGTCCACGGCAGCACGGCGGCGGCGCCCATCGCGCGCCAGCTGATCGAGCACTGGTTCGCCGTGGACATCGACCGCGCCCGGGCCGAGCGGGACGCCCGGCGCGCGGCCGACGCCGCCGGGGATGCGGCCGCACCGGCCGGGGAGGGGCGGTGACGTGGATCGGCGCCTGATCCAGCACTTCGACCTGCCGCTGCTGGGTGTGACCCTGGCGCTGATGGTGGCGGGGCTGCTGACGCTGTACGGCGCCACGAGGACCCCGGATGGCGGCGGGATCCCGCCGCTGGTGGTGCGCCAGGCGGCGTTCATGGCGCTGGGGCTCGGCCTCGTGCTGGTCCTGACGCTGGTGGACTACCGGGTCTGGATCAACGCCGCGTATCCGGTCTACGGCGGCTTCCTGGCGCTGCTGCTGGTGGTGCTGGTGTTCGGGCAGATCGGGGGTGGCAGCCAGCGCTGGATCGAGCTGGGCTTCGTGCGCCTGCAGCCCAGCGAGTTCGGCAAGGTGGCGCTGGTGCTGATGCTGGCGCGGTTCCTCCACGAGCGCGGCCGCCCCGGCGGCCTGACCCTGCCGGACCTGGTCCAGGCCGGGCTGCTGGTGCTGCCCGCGTTTGCGATGATCTTCCTGCAGCCCGATCTCGGGACCTCGCTGCTGTTCCTGATCCTGGCCGGCACGGTGGTGCTGTTCGCCGGCCTGCAGCGCTGGCTGCTGATCACGGCGATCGTGCTGGCGGTGCTCGTCGGCCCGGTGGCCGGCTTCGTGGCCTACCGCTTCGTGCTCGACGACTACCAGCGCGACCGGGTGGTGACCTTCCTGCACCCCGAGGACGACCCCCACGGCAAGGGGTACCAGACGATCCAGAGCCGCTACGCGATCGGCTCCGGCCGGTTCTGGGGCAAGGGCTTCGGCCAGGGGACCCAGGCCCAGCTGCGGTTCCTGCCCGAGCAGCACACCGACTTCATCTTCAGCGTCTACGCCGAGGAGCGGGGCTTCGTCGGATCGGTGGTGCTGCTGCTGCTCTACCTCGGCTGGCTGGCGCTGGGGCTCAACGTGGCCCGGCGGGCCAAGGAGCGGTTCGGCACGATCCTGGCCTTCGGCCTCGTGGCGGTGCTCGCCTGGCAGGTCGGGATCAACCTCGGCGGCGTGCTGGGCTTCATGCCCGTCACCGGGGTGACGTTGCCGCTGATGAGCTACGGCGGGTCGTCGGTGCTGACGGTCTCGATCGCGGTCGGGCTGCTGCTGAACATCAGCATGCGCCGATTCATGTTCTAGACCGAAGAGGCCGTGATCACATGGCCTTCTGGACGAACTCCTCGAGCTTCGACGCAGAAACCGCACCCACCAGCTGATCCACCACCTGGCCGTCCTTGATCAGCAGCAGCGTGGGGATGCTGCGGATGAAGTACTTGGCCGGCGTCTGGGGGTTGCCGTCGACGTCCATCTTCGTGACCTTGAGCTTGCCCTCGTACCTGCCGGCGATCTGCTCGACGATCGGCGAGATCGCCTTGCACGGACCGCACCACACGGCCCAGAAGTCCACCAGCACGGGGATGTCGCTCTCGAGCACCTCGGCCTCGAAGTTGCCATCGGTGACCTGCAGCAGATCGCTCATCGGGTCGCTCCTCTCCGCGTCGCTTCCTGCGGAAGGCCCAGATCTAAACGCTGGCCCCCGGGCCGTCAACAGCCGTCCCGGGGGTTCGGCCGCGAAAGCCCGCGCGGGCCCTCGCGGGCGTTGACGCCGAGGCGGCCGCTTCCCTACGATCGGCGGGTCTTCCACGGGGTCGATCGCGCGATGTTCAAGGTTCTGCTGATCGAGGCGGCCGGTCCGGATCGGGACCTGCTGTGGGCGTTCTTCAACGGCATCGAGTGCAAGCTCGACATGGTCTCGAACCTGCCGCAGACCAAGGAGACCTTCGGCCGCGAGCAGCACGATCTGGTGATCACCGACGTGCGCCCGCCCGGGGCCGACGGCTTCGAGATCGTGCGCGAGCTGCACGACATCTCGCTCAAGCTGATCCCGTTCCTGCTCGTCAGCGGCTCGATCACCGAGGACGAGGCGATGCGCAACGTGGCGCCCGACACCCACGTGATCGGGTTGCTGCGCAAGCCGATCTTCATCCTCGACCTGGTGGACAAGCTGCGCGGCGTGGTGCCGATGCCGGAGGGCGACGCGTTCCTCGAGCTGATCGGGCGGCTGGAGACCGGTGACGCCGGGCTGGCGGCCCTCGACGACCTGCTGCGCGGCAGCGGGGACCTCACGCGGGTCCCGTTCGGGCGGGTGTTCTACGGCTGCTTCGAGACCAAGCGCACGGGCCGGCTGTCGATCACCACCGAGACCGGGGAGGTGCGGTTCTTCTTCTTCCGCGGCGAGGTGGTGTACCTCGAGAGCGAGCGGCCGGAGGACTCGCTGATCGAGTCGCTGCGGCTCAAGGGCAAGCTCAAGGACGTGGTCATCCCGGAGAACGCGCGTCCCGAGAACCTCGAGGAGGAGATCGGGCTGCTGATGGCCACCCGGGCGCTGCAGCCGCACAAGCTGCCGGCGGCCCTCGAGGACCTGCTCGCCGACGTGATCGTCTCGATCTCCAGCGCCGAGGCCGGCGGCTACCGGCTGGAGCCGGCGGACCCGCCCAACCGCTTCATGGAGGCCTACAGCCCGATCCGGCTGCTGATGGGGGCCCACGCCAAGCTGGTCTCCCGCCGTGGCGAGAGCATGGGGCACGGCGCCGACACCCAGCTGGGCGTGCGGATCCCGCTGAACTACGACCTCGATCGCTGGAAGCTGCCGCCCGTCGAGCTGCGACTGGCCAACCGCCTGCGCCAGATGGTCGGCCGCGGCGTGGTGCTCGACGACTTCATGCGGGTCTACGGCGAGGGGGACCCCGAGGCGCGGCTCAAGGCGCGCGCGTTCCTGAGCATGCTCGAGGACATCGGCTACCTCGACTTCCGGCCCCCGCTGTTCACCGACGCGGACAAGACCGACTACCTGGCGATGCTCAAGGAGGCCCACCGGATCCGCCACCTGAACCACTTCCAGCTGCTCGGGGTGCGGGCCCGGGCGGAGAAGGAGGAGGTCAAGAAGGCGTTCATCAAGGTCGCCCAGCAGTACCACCCGGACCGCCACCACGAGCGCCCGCGGCGGCTCCAGGACCTGGCCACGTTCATGCTCGAGCGGTACCAGGAGGCCTACGAGACGTTGATCAAGGAGAAGAAGCGCAAGGCCTACGTCGGCAGCCTGTCCGACGACGAGTTCTCCGAGGCCGGCGGCTCGTCGGAGGACCTGCACAACCCGGTCCGGGCCCAGATCTTCTTCAAGGAGGGGGAGCGCTTCCTCAAGGTCGGCAAGTGGGGCGAGGCCGAGTCCAACTTCGCCGAGGCGCTGCGCTTCGACGACAGCAAGGCCAGCTACCACGCGGCGCTGGGCTGGGTGCGCTACAAGCTGGACCCGCGCAAGAACCGCGGGGCGGCGCTGGAGAGCCTGCGCCGGGCCGTGGATCTGAACAACAACTGCGACCACGCGCACTACTACATGGGGCTGATCGCCAAGGCCGACAACGACGTGCCCAAGGCCGAGCTGTACTTCAGCCGTGCGGTGGCGGCCAACGCGGCCAACGTCGAGGCCGCCCGCGAGCTGCGCCTGCTGCAGACCCGGGTCGGCGGCACCACGCCCACGACCCCCAAGAAGGGGGGCGGGCTGCTCGGCGGCCTGTTCGGCAGGAAGAAGTAGCCCTCGGCGCTCCCCGGGCGGTGGGCCCCGCGCTGCCCGCTGGAATTCCCGCGCGAACGTGTACAATACCGCCCGATCCCACAGGAGGGTGTGTCATGCGGCCCTGGTTCCTGACGATGATCTGCCTGCTCAGCCTGGTGCTGTGGGGCTGCCCCAGCGATTCCGACGACGACGACAGCTCGGCCGGCGACGACGACGCCGGCGACGACGACGCAGGCGACGACGACATCAGCGACGACGACGCCTACACGCCCCCCGAGGACCTCGGGCCGTGGCTGCCGCTGAAGGAGTGGTCGCAGGTGGACGACGCGCTGCTGTACATCATGCCGATGTACTCCAAGGGCCTGGTCGAGACGATGGAGGACCTCACCGATCAGTACAAGACCGGGGACTGCCCGGACATCCAGATGAGCGGCCCGCCGGACGAGATCCTGACCGAGGTGATCGGCGGCTGCATGGCGGGCGACACCGAGTTCGCCGGGCAGTACACGATGACGGAGATCGACGCCGGGAGCTACACGATCTACGTCTGGGAGGCCGACAACTACTACATCCGGCCCGCGGCCAAGACCGACGTCGAGGACGACGAGTTCTTCTTCCACGGCCGCGTCTACTGGAGCTACAACGAGGACGAGCTGGTCGGCTCCCTGGGGGCCGGCCTGGGCACCGTCGAGCTGGGCGTGATCGGCCAGACCGGCACCGGCATCGAGGCCCACTACGTCGGCGCCGCGCCGGGCACGCCGGTGTGGAACCACGTCTACCTGACCGGGATGAGCGAGGTGGAGCTCGACGCGTACCAGCAGGTCGCCCGCTGGCACGACCTGTACGTCACGAGCAATGGCTTCGGGACGTTCACCAGCAACGCGCTGTCGATGGTCTCCGACGAGTTCGCCTGTGCCTCGGAGCCGCTGTCCGGCTACCTGACGATCACCGGCACGATCCAGATCATGTTCCAGTTCGACGGCGAGACGACCTGCGACGGCCTGGTCCCGGTCTACGCCATCGACTCGGGGGACGAGCAGTATCTGGGCGATTACCCGGCAGACATGTTCTAGCCTGATTCCAGGACGTTAGAGAGTAACAGTTCAGGTCGGATTCGAGATCGTCCGCTACCAGCGGTAGAACACTCTGCTGGCGTGCCCGCCGCGGAGCACGACCGCGGCGATCTCGCGGCGCTCGACGGCCTCGTCGGCCAGCGGGGGCAGCTCCATCGGCTCGGTCAGCGCGGTGCCCGCGAACTCCAGGATCACGTCGCCGACGCGGAAGAACGAGCTGCCCAGCCGGCCCGTGATCTCCACCACCTCGAGCCCCTGGCCGGCCTCGAGGCCGAGGGACGCGGCGCGATCCGGGGCCGGGCTGCGCACGGCGATGCCCAGGGCCGGCACCTCCAGCGGGGGGCCCACGTGCTCGGCGGCCCAGGCGTCGTGGTCCACCAGGGTCAGCGCCACGGTGCGCTCGGCGCCGCCGCGGACCAGGCGGACGGTCAGCGCGTCGCCGGGGAACGAGGAGCCCAGCGCGCGGGTGAACGAGGCGCCGTCGCGGACCGGCCGGCCGGCGGCCTCGACGATCCGGTCGCCGACCTCGATCCCGGCGTCGGCGGCGGGACCCCCGGCGAACACCGCCACGACCTCGGCGCCCTCGGGGTCGCCGCGCAGCTGCAGGCCGGGCCAGCCGCGGGCCACCTCGCCGCCCCGGCGCAGGTGGGGCAGCGCCGCCGCCAGCAGGTCCGACGGCACCGCGAAGCCCATGCCCTCGCCCTGGGAGTGGATCACGGTGTTGACGCCGATCACGCGCCCCTCGGCGTCGAACAGCGGCCCGCCGGAGTTGCCCGGGTTGATGCTGGCGTCGGTCTGCAGGAAGTCGTCGTAGGGCCCGATCCCGAGGTCGCGGTACTTGGCGCTGAGGATCCCGGCGGTGACGGTGTGGTCGTAGCCGTAGGGGTTGCCCACCGCGAAGACGTCCTCGCCGACGCGCGCCGCCCCCGACGAGGCCAGCGCGACCGCGGGCAGGTCGGCGGCCTCGATCGACAGCAGCGCCAGGTCGGCGGCCGGGTCGACACCCACCACCGATGCGTCGAAGGTGCGCCCGTCGTGGAGCCCGACGCGGATCGTCGTGGCGTGGCGCACCACGTGGTGGTTGGTGATCACCAGCCCGGCGGGGTCGACCACGAAGCCGGAGCCGAGGCTGGTCCACTCGCGGTAGCCGAACGGGGAGCCGAACCACCAGCCCCCGTGGGACTCCACCGTGCCGGCGGTGTGGATGTTGACCACCGCGGGCGCGACGTCCTCGACCAGGTCCGGTAGCGGGCGCGCGGCGGCGGGACCACCGGGGGCCAGGATCGAGATCAGGATCACCAGCGTCGTCGCGGTGCGTCGCGGCATCGGCTCACTCCTCCTCCGACCCGGACGCGCGGGGCGGCCGGGCGTGGACTCCCCGCCGGCGGTGGAACCGCGACTCCCAGGCGCGCTCCGCCGCGATCAGGGCCCGGACCCGGTCCCCGAGGCGCTCGACCCAGGCGCGGGCCTCGTCGCGGGACAGGCCCGCGGCCCGCAGCACGGCCCGCTCGAAGCGCCGCCGCGCGGGCCGGGCGAGCTCGTCGTCGAGCGCCCCGATCGGGCGCCCGCGCAGCAGCGCCAGCGGGACGCCCCTCAGCCGCGCGGGGTCCAGCACCCGCAGCGCGCCCAGGTCCCCGACCTCGGTCTTGACCTTGCCCTCGTTGCTGACCCGCCCGCGGGCGTGGCGCTCCAGGAACGTCCAGCCGGCGTTGAGCGAGGCCAGCAGCGCGTCGGCGTCGACGCCGGGCCGAGGCCACAGCGGGATCAGGTTGTTGTTGACCACCGCGCCCGCGGGGTTGGCCGCCACCAGGTGGCGGTACTGCACGGTGCGGGTCCACAGCAGCGGGGCCGGGGGTCCCGGCGCGAGGTGGTACCAGCGGCGGGAGCCGTCCCGCCGCTCGCGGGCGGCGCAGGTCGCGCGGCGGTGGACCCCGGCGGCCTCGGCGTGCTCGATCAGCGCCCGCGCGGCGTCGGGCAGCGGCTCGGCGGGATCGAGGACCAGCACCGCGCGGGTCAGGCGCGCCGGGTCGACCTCCAGGCGGTCGAGCTCCATCGGGCTGAGCACCAGCGGGCGGAGCATCCGCGACGGACCCTCCCAGCGGTCGCCGATGCGGTTGCGGCCGTGGCGGAAGACGAAGAACCCGTCGGCGCCGGTCTTGAGCCCGAAGCGGGGCTCGACCAGCTCCGCCAGCGGGACCCACGCCCCGGGGAGCGCCCGCTGCAGCGCGGTCCACTCCGCCGCCTCGCGCAGCGGACGGCCCCACGAGCGATCTCCGCCGAGCGCCGCGGCGTCGACGGCGCGGCCGTCGGGCAGCGGACCGTCGGCCGGCAGCGGGCGGGTCAGGCGCACCAGGCGGGTGCGGTGACCGGCGGCGGGCGCGCCCCGCCGGGCGAGGACCAGCACGCCCCGGGTGCGGGCCTCGGCGAACCACGGCTCGGCCACCGACTCGATCACGACGTCGACGGTGTACTCCCGTGCCAGGAAGCGCCGGATCGCGGCCCCGTAGCGCGCGGTCAGCCACGCGGCGGGGGACAGGAACGCCAGCCTCCCGCCGGGCCGCAGGAACGACGTGGCGTGGACCAGGAAGTAGCCGAACAGGTCGACGCGGCCGGCCCCGGGGCCCTCCAGCGCGGCGCCGAACCGGGCCCGCAGCGCCGCCTTGGTCTCGGCGCCGATCGACTCGTGGCGCAGGAACGGCGGGTTGGCGACGACGGCGTCGAACGGGGCGTCCAGATCCGCGGGGGCGAGCGCCAGGAAGTCGGCGCGCCGCACGGCGGCCCGGGCCCCCAGCGCGGCGCGCGCCGCGGCGGCGGG
>CAZOYV010000197.1:0-16399 GCA_964584075.1 uncultured Rickettsiales bacterium
CTGGTCGCGCGGGCGATCCACTACAGCGGCAACCGGGCAGACGCCCCGTTCGTCGGGATCAACTGCAGCGCGATCCCGGAGAGCCTGATCGAGAGCGAGCTGTTCGGCCACAAGAAGGGGTCGTTCACCGGGGCGGTGGCGGACAAGAAGGGGCTGTTCGAGGTGGCCGGCGGCGGGACGCTGTTCCTCGACGAGATCGGCGAGCTGCCGCTGGCGACCCAGGTCAAGCTGCTGCGCGCGATCCAGGAGCGGCGGGTCATGGCGGTCGGGGGCCTCAACGAGGTCGAGATCGACGTGCGGATCATCGCCGCGACCAACCGCGAGCTGGAGGTCGAGGTGGCCGAGGGGCGCTTCCGCGAGGACCTGTACTACCGCCTGCACGTGGTCCCGCTGCGGCTGCCCCCGCTCCGGGAGCGCCGGGAGGACATCCCGTCGCTGATCGAGCACTTCCTGTCCAAGTACAGCGCGGAGTACGGGGTCGATCGGCTCGAGGTCGACGAGGCGGCCCTGCAGCGCCTGATGGACTACGACTACCCGGGCAACGTCCGGGAGCTGGAGAACCTCGTGGAGCGTTGCGTCGCGCTGGGGACCGAGGGGCGCCTCACCACGCGCCTGTTGCCCCACGGCATCCAGGACCGGACCTCCGCGGAGCGGGAGCCCGACGCGCTGCTGCGGGTCTCCCTGCCCCCGGACGGCGCCTCGATGGACGAGGTCCTCGAGGCCCACGAGCGGTCGATGATCGTCGAGGCCCTGCGCCGCACCCGTGGCCGCAAGAAGGAGGCGGCCAGGCTGCTCGGGATCAGCTTCCGCTCGTTCCGCTACCGGCTCGGGAAGCTGGGGATCGACGACTACCGAGACGAGCCCACCACGAGCTGACCCACCGCGATCCGCGGGATCCGGTCGTTGATCCGGGTCGTGATCTCGTAGTTGATCGTGCCGGCCCAGCCGGCGAGCTGCTCGGCGGTGATCCGCTCGTTGCCGGAGGTGCCGAGCAGCACCACCTCGTCGCCGACCGACGCCGCGGGGACGTCGGTGACGTCGGCCATCGTGATGTTCATGCACACCCGCCCGCGGACCGGGGCGCGCCGGCCGCGGACCAGCACGTGGGCCAGGTTGCTCAGCTGGCGGTCGTAGCCGTCGTAGTAGCCGACCGGCAGGATCGCGAGGCGCGTGGGGTGGGTGGTGCGGAAGCTGCGGCCGTAGCCGACGTAGTCGCCGGCGGGGACGTCGCGGATCTGGACGATGCGGGTCTTCCAGGTCAGCGCCGGGCGCAGCTCGAGCTGACCCCGGCCGGCCACCAGGGCCGAGACGTAGGACTCGGTGGAGGGCCACATCCCGTAGCACGCGATCCCGGCGCGGACCAGCTCCAGGTGCGCCTCGGGCCACAGGATCGCCGCGGCCGAGTTGGTCACGTGGCGGTAGCGCGGCCGGATCCCCTCGCGCGCGAGCAGCTCGTCGAAGGCCAGGAAGCGGGCCAGCTGGCTGCGCGCGAAGCGGTGGTCGGTGGTGTCCTCGACGTCGGCGAAGTGGGTCGCCACCCCGGCGAGCTCCAGCCCCGGGTGGCCGTGGATCCGCCGGGCCAGCGCCAGCGCCGGTTCCTCCCGCAGGCCCTGGCGGTTGTTGCCGGTCTCGAGCTTGAGGTGGAGGGGCGCCGGCGGCCCGTCCCCCCGGGCCTCGACCGCGGCCTCGGCGGCGGCGACGACCGCCTCGTCGAAGACCACCAGCTGGCACCCCAGGGCCAGCGCCTGGGCCACGTCGCCGGGCTCCACCGCCCCCATCACGTACAGCGGCAGCTCGATCCCGGCGTCGCGCAGCGGCGGCGCCTCGTACAGGGCGTTGATCCCGAGCCAGTCGGCGCCAGCGTCGCGGAACGCGCGCGCGGCGAGGACCAGGTCGTGGCCGTAGGCATTGGCCTTGACCGCGGGGACCAGCAGCGGCCCCTCGCCGATCACCCTGCGCAGCGCACCGACGTTGGCGGCCAGCGCCGCGACGTCGACCTCGCACCAGGTCGGAACGCTCATCGTGCGGGCTCCCTCGCGCCCGGAGGCGCTGCGTGCGATCCTACCGCTCCGCGGGCGCCGCGTGCTACCCGCGCGGCGTGCTAGAATGGCGAGTCCACACCGTTTCGGGGTGATCCATGAGCCTGGAGAAGGACCTTCGGATCGGGAGCCTGGCGCTCTCGCGAGGGTATGTCGACGAGGACCTGCTCCGCGACGTCCTGGCCCGCGCCTCCTCCCCGGACGCCGAGGCCAGCCTGCTCGACGTGCTGACCGAGGAGGGGCACCTCGAGCGGGAGCAGCGCCAGGCGCTGGAGCGGGCGCTGGAGCGGGAGGGCCGCCGCCCCGCGCGGCGGAACGGGCCGGCGGACGGGAGCGAGCAGCCGCGCGCCGCCGGCCCCTCGGTGATCCTCTCGCTGCGCGACCGGTACAACCTGGAGCCGCCCCGCATCGCGCTGACCAAGCAGAACGAGCAGTTCCAGGACGACGAGGTCCGCGAGGAGGCCGGCCGCTACCAGTTCGGCAAGGAGCTGGGCAAGGGCGGCCACGGGATCGTGACCCTGGTCCACGACACCGACATCGGGCGCCGCGTGGCGCTCAAGACCCTGCGCTCCGCGACCAAGGCCACCGGCACCGAGCTCGAGCGGTTCGTCGAGGAGGTCCAGGTCACCGGGCAGCTCGAGCACCCCAACATCGTCCCGGTCCACGAGCTCGGCGCGCTGTCCAACGGCGAGGTGTTCTTCACCATGAAGCTGGTGGAGGGGCGCACGCTGGAGCAGATCATCGCGGGGCTGCGCAAGGGCAACCCGTCGGTCCGCAAGGCGTTCAACCGCAACCGGATGATCGGCATCCTCCAGGCGGTGTGCCAGGGGGTCGGGTTCGCCCACGCCAAGGGCGTCGTGCACCGCGATCTGAAGCCGGCCAACATCATGCTCGGGGACTACGGCGAGGTGCTGGTCATGGACTGGGGCCTGGCCAAGGTCCGCGGGGTCCCCGACCGGCGCTCCAGCGACCTGGTGCCGGTGACCACCGACCGCTCCCAGCGGGACGGCGACGAGACGCTGGCGGGCACGATCAAGGGGACGCCGGCGTACATGTCGCCGGAGCAGGCGATGGGCCGCATCGACCTGATCGACGAGCGCTCCGACGTGTACTCGATCGGCGTGATCCTGTACGAGATGCTGTGCCTCCAGCGCCCCCACATGGGCCGCGATCCGATGAAGGTGATCAAGGCGGTCGTGCGCGAGCCGATCGCGCCGCTCCGCGAGCGGGCCCCGCACATGAACATCCCCGAGGAGCTGGAGGGCATCACGATGCGGTGCCTCCAGAAGAACCCGGGCAAGCGCTACCCCACGGCGCTGGCGGTCCACGAGGAGCTGGAGAACTTCCTCGAGGGGACCAAGCGCCGCCAGCAGGCCGCGCTGCGGGTCCAGGAGGGCAACCGCCTCGCGGGGCGCTACGAGATCCTGCGTCGCGAGAGCGCGCGCCTGACCCAGCAGCACGCCGAGCAGTCCCGCGGGGTCAGCCCGTGGGCCGACATCGGCCAGAAGCGGCCGGTGTGGGAGGCCGAGGAGTCGGCCGAGGCCAAGGAGACCGAGGCGATCGACACCTTCGGTGCGTCGATCAACCGCTACGTCCAGGCGCTGGGCTACGACCCCGAGAACCTGGAGGCCAAGCGGGGCCTCGCCGCGCTGTACTGGAGCAAGTTCCGCGAGGCCGAGCAGGTCCGCGACGTCAAGAACATGCGGTACTTCCGCGCCCTGGTGGAGCTGTACGACGACGGCTCGTACGCCAAGTACCTCAAGGGCGACGGCCTGCTCAGCGTCGACTCCCAGCCGCGCGGCGCGCGGGTCGAGCTCGCCGTGTTCGAGGAGCGCGACCGGAAGCTGGCGCCGGTGGACACCCGGGACCTGGGCGAGACGCCGCTGGAGAAGGTCCCGGTGGCGATGGGCAGCTATCGCCTGACGCTGAGCGCCGAGGGCATGAGCCCGGTGATCCGGCCGGTCTACGTCGGCCGCCGCCAGCACCTGCTGGTGCGCGTGCAGATGTACGAGCCCGGCGCGATCTCGGACGGGTTCCTGTTCATCCCCGGGGGACCGTTCATCATGGGCGGCGACCCCGACGCGCTCGACGCCGTGGAGCGCAGCCAGCCGCACGTCGGAGACTTCGCGATCGCCGAGCTGCCGGTGACGATGGCGCAGTACCAGGAGTTCATCAACCACCTGGTCGAGGCCGACCCGATGATGGCGCAGTTCCGCGTCCCGCGGCAGCCCGGGGGGATCGACCCGATCTTCACCCGTGGCCCGGACGGGAAGTACTTCGTCCCGGCGTTCGATCGCCAGAACAACATGATGAACCCGCAGTTCCCGGTGTTCGGGATCAGCTGGGAGGACGCCGCCGCCTACCTCGAGTGGCGCTCGGAGCAGGACGGCGTGACCTACCGCCTGCCGACCGACGCCGAGTGGGAGAAGGCGGCGCGCGGGGTGGACGGCCGGTTCTACCCGTGGGGCGACCGCTTCGACTTCGTGTTCTGCCTGGTCAACGCCTCGCGGGGCGGGCACCCCCAGCCGGAGCCGGTCGGCGCGATCCCCAGCGACTGCTCGCCGTACGGCGTCCGGGACATGGCCGGCGGCGTGCGCGAGTGGTGCGCCGACTGGTTCGACGAGACGCGGGAGCTCAAGGTCGTGCGCGGCGGCGCGTGGGACCTCGGCGCCCACGCCACCCGGGTCTGCAACCGCAGCGGCGCCGCGGTCCAGGACGTGGACGGCAACCTCGGCTTCCGCGCCGTGCAGGAGCTGCTCCCGCCGGTGTCCGGCGAGCAGGTCGCGGCACCGGCGCCGGGCCCATCCGCGGCCGTGGAGGCTGGGGCGCGCTCCGGGGACGGAGAGCCGGGCGAAGGAGAGTAGCCACGGTCCGGCCGCGGCTCAGGTCGTCACGGTCATCCGCACGAAGCCGCGCAGGTACTGGAACCCGCTGACCAGCGCGTAGGCCAGCGCGAACCAGACCAGCACGATGCCGACGCTGTGGGCGTCCACCCCGTACAGCGGGTAGTGGAAGATCAGGAACCCCAGGGCGGTGGACTGGAACACCGTCTTGTACTTGCCGAGGCTGCCGGCGCTGATGATGATGCCCTCGCTGGCGGCGATCGCGCGCAGCGCGGTGATCGTGATCTCGCGGGCCAGGAAGACCACCACGATCCACGCCGGGATGCGCCCCAGCGGGATCAGCATCACCATCGCGGCGGTGACCAGCAGCTTGTCCGCCAGCGGGTCGAGGAACGCCCCGATCGTCGACTCGAGGTCGAGCTTGCGGGCGAGGTAGCCGTCGATCAGGTCGGTGATCGCGGCGGCGACGAAGATCACCATCGTCACCGCGCACCAGAACGGCCCCGGGAACATCATCAGCACCACGACGATCGGCACCGCGGCGACGCGCGCCACGGTCAGCGAGTTGGGTGCGTTCCAGAACTCCTGGCGCTTGACGGTCCTCAATCGAAGCCTCCAGGAGCTAGCGCCCGATCGGCCGATCGAACGAGAAGTAGTCGTGCATCTTCGTGACGTTGCGCACGAAGAACTGCGTCTCGGCGAACGGGGGCGTGCCGCCGTACTTCTCCACCGCGCCGGGGCCGGCGTTGTACGCGGCGATGGCCTTGTTCAGGTCCCCCCCGAAGCGGTCCACCATCCGCCGCAGGTAGGCGGTCCCACCGGCGATGTTCTGGGCCGGATCGAACGCGTCGGAGACGCCGAGCTCGCGGGCCGTGGTGGGCATCAGCTGCATCAGGCCCAGCGCCCCCTTCGGGCTGACCGCCTCGGGGTCGAACCCCGACTCGACGAGCATCACGGCCTTGACCAGCGCCGGATCGAGGTGCTGCCGCTCGGCGGCGGCGACGATCAGGTCGTCGAACTTGTCCAGGTTGCGGTACAGCTTCTCCGGATCGATGTCGGCCATCTCGGCGGGCCGGTTCTCCAGCTCGTCGTCGATGTAGACCTCGAGGTCGTCGCGGTTGTTGTAGTGGGTGAACGAGATCGACCCGTCGTCCTCCTCGGCGCGGTAGATCACCTCGCCCCACGCGGAGCGCGTGGGGAGCACGATCAGGAGCGCGAGCAGGAGGGTGCGAATGGCCGCCACGTCGGTCTCGATGGTATAGTCCGGCCCCTCTTTGGTCAACGGACCGCGGAGGAGCGAGATGGTCCCCGAGCCGGTGGAGGTCGACTTCCTCGTGATCGGCTGCGGCATCGCCGGGCTGGGGTACGCGCTGGAGGTCGCGCGATACGGGACGGTGGCCGTGCTGGCCAAGCGCGAGGTCGACGAGGCCGCGACGCGCTACGCCCAGGGGGGCATCGCCGCGGTGTGGCAGGCCCCCGACTCGTTCGAGCAGCACATCCAGGACACGGTGGAGGCGGGGGCCGGGCTCAACGACCTCGACGCGGTGACGATGTGCGTCCGCGACGGGCCGCACCAGGTGCAGCGGCTCCGCCGTCTCGGCGTCGACTTCACGCGCCGCGACGACAGCCCCAGCGGCTACGACCTGGGCCGGGAGGGCGGCCACAGCCGGCGGCGCGTGCTGCACGCCGGGGACATCACCGGGATGGCGCTGCAGCGGGCGCTGCTCGACGAGGCCGAGCGCCACGAGAGCATCCGGCTGTTCCCGTTCCACGTCGCGATCGACCTGATCACCACCCGCAAGCTCGGCGGCGAGGGCAACCGCGCCCTCGGGGCCTACGTGCTGGAGCCGTCCAGCGGGGCGATCCGGACCTTCGAGGCCGCGGTGACGATGATCGCCACCGGGGGGGCGGGCAAGGTCTACCTGTACACCTCGAACCCCGACGTGGCGTCGGGGGACGGGATCGCGATGGCCTACCGAGCCGGGGCGACGGTGGCCAACCTCGAGTTCGTCCAGTTCCACCCGACGTGCCTGTACCACCCCGAGGCCAAGAACTACCTGATCAGCGAGGCGCTGCGCGGGGAGGGGGCGGTGCTGCGGCTGCCCGACGGCGAGGCGTTCATGCAGCGCTACGACGCCCGCGGCGGCCTGGCCCCGCGCGACATCGTGGCGCGGGCGATCGACGCCGAGCTCAAGAGCCGCGGGCTGGACCACGTGCTGCTCGACGCCACCGGCCTGGACCGCGAGTTCCTGCTGGAGCGCTTCCCGGGGCTGCACCGCAACTGCCAGCAGTGGGGCTTCGACCTGACCCGCGATCCGCTGCCGGTGGTGCCGGCGGCCCACTACTTCTGCGGCGGGGTGCGCACCGATCTCGACGGCCACACCGACGTCGACGGCCTGTTCGTGTGCGGCGAGTCGGCCCACACCGGGGTGCACGGCGCCAACCGGCTGGCCAGCAACTCGCTGCTCGAGGCGGCGGTGTTCTCGTCCCGCGCCGCGGCGGTGGGCGCCGAGGCGCTGGCCGAGGGCCGCGCGGCGATCCGCCCGCGGGTCCCTCCGTGGGACCCCGGCGGCGCCACCGACTCGGACGAGGCGGTGATGGTGACCCACAACTGGGACGAGATCCGCCGCTGCATGTGGAACTACGTCGGCATCGTGCGCAGCGACAAGCGGCTCAGCCGCGCCCGCCGCCGGATCGAGCTGATCGCCGAGGAGATCCGCCAGTACTACTGGGACTTCCTCGTCACCAGCGATCTGGTCGAGCTGCGCAACATCGCCGTGGTCGCCGAGCTGGTGGTGCGCTGCGCGCGGATGCGCCGCGAGAGCCGCGGGCTGCACTACAACCTGGACTGCCCCGAGCCCAGCGACGACTGGCTGCGCGACACCACGCTGAACCGCTACGACCCGGACGAGGTCACCCGGCCGGTGTGACGAACCGTTCGGACCACAGAGAACACGATCTCGCTCTTCTCTTGCCTCCGTCCGTGCTCTCTGGTCTCCGTGGTTCAACTCCCCGCTTCGAGGTCCGCCCGCGTCACCAGCGGCTCCAGCTCGTAGCCCGCCTCGGCGAGGTTCTCGGCGGCGCCCTCCTGGCGGTCGACCACGGTGATCACGATCGCGACCACCAGGCCGGCGGCCTCGATCGACTCGATGGCGCGGATCGTCGAGCCGCCCGTGGTGGTGGTGTCCTCGACGACGCACACGCGGGTGCCGGGGGGCACGTTGGCGAGCCCCTCGATCTGGTTGCCCATCCCGTGGCCCTTGGCCTTCTTGCGCACGATGAAGGCGTGGACCGGGTCGCCGTCCCGGGCGGACAGCACGCTGACCGCCGACGCGATCGGATCGGCGCCCATCGTCATCCCGCCGACCCCGCCGACGGGCTCGGTCTCCTGGCGGATGCGGTCGAGGATCATGCGGCCGATCAGCGTCGCGCCGCGGGCGTGGAGCGTGGTCTGGCGGCCGTCGACGTAGAAGTCGCTCTCCCGACCCGAGGCGAGGATCACCTTCTTGCGGCGGTAGCTCTTCTCCCGCAGCAGTTCGATCAGCTCGGGACGATCGGGGTGGTCCAGCATGTCGCGGTGCTCCTCGTCGGCGTGGGTTGGGTCAGGAGTTGCGCTTGCGGCGCGGCAGCGGGCGGGAGCGGGGCTTGCTCCGCGTCCCCTGGCCCGGCAGCAGCAGCTCGGGGAGGTCGTCGGTCTCGTGGATCGGGGGGGCCTCGGCGACGTCGTCGTCCTCGGTGTCGTCGTCGTCCCCCAGCAACAGGGAGTGGTGGGGTTGCTCCTGCGGCAGCATCCCCTGGGCCTCGGGCGGGTCCAGCGTGGAGCTCTCGACCCGCACGTTGGCCTCGGCCTGGCGGTGCTGATCCGAGTCCCACGCGGGGGGGCCCTCGTCGGTGACCGCCGCCGGGTCGTCGTCCGGATCGGGCGGCGGCTCGGTGGTGAGCAGGTCGGTGGGGCTGCTGACCGGTGGGATCGCGGACGAGTCGCCGAGCATCTCGACGTGGCCGGTGAAGCTCCCGCCGTCGTGGATTCGCAGCCCGGCCGCGCGGATGTCGCCGACCAGCCGTCCCCCCGGCCCGATCGTCAGCAGCCCGCTGGCGTGGACGTCGCCGATCACCATCCCGTCGAGCACGATGTCGTTGGCCCGGACCGGGCCCCGGACCTCGGCGCCGACGGCGACGGTCAGGTTGCCCGAGGTCTGGAGCGGACCCTCGAGGATCCCGTCGACGTGGACCTCCTCGTCGCTCTTGAGCTGACCCACGAAGTAGGAGGCCGGACCGAGTACCGTCTTGGAGGACTGCGCCATCGTCCAGGCCTCGCGGGATCGCAGGTGAAGCGCCGGTTCAGGCGCCGAGCGCCGAGCCGAGCCATTGTACCACGTCGTCGTAGACCTCCTGCCGGCTCGTCTCGTTGAAGATCTCGTGGTACAGCCCGGGGTAGGCGATCAGCTTCTTGTCCTCGGTGGCGAGCTCGTCGTACAGCCGGCGGGCGCCGTCGGGGTGGCACAGCCCGTCCTCCTCGCCGAACGCGATCAGCACCGGGCCCGTGATCTGGCCGGCGTCGCGGTGGAGCCGCTCCAGCGCCGCGTGCATCGACACGAACCAGCGCGCCGAGACCTGGCCGTAGACCAGCGGGTCCTCCTCGTAGGCGCGCACGACCTCGGCGTTGTGGCTGAGCAGCTTGGTGTCGAGGCCGGTGGCCATCCGCAGCCGCGGCAGCACGCCGGCGAGGACATTGCCCAGCGTCGCCTTCCAGCCGGGGACCTCGACCGCGACCTGCGCCAGCGGGCCGCTGAGCACGGTGGCGGAGATCGGGCGCGCCGGGTGGTCGACGCGGTACAGCGCCGCGATCAGGCCCCCCATCGAGTGCCCGATCAGCACCAGCGGCTCGGTGGGGAAGCCCTCGTCGTCGATCAGGCTGCCCACGAAGCGGTCGAGGTCGGCGGTGTACTGCTCGAAGGAGTCGATGTGGCCCTTGACGCCCGAGGACCGCCCGAAGCCGCGGTGATCCAGTCCGGCCACCGCGTAGCCCTGGCCGCACAGGTGGCGCGCGAGGTGGTCGTAGCGGCCGATGTGCTCGCCCATCCCGTGGCAGATCACGATCCCGCCGGCGGTGGGCTCCGGTGGCATCCAGCGCAGGGTGAAGAACCGCGCCCCGTCCTCGGCCACCAGCTCGTGCTCGGTCCGCTCGATCTCACCCATCGCGTCCTCCTCGCCGGGACCGGCCCCCTTCGCGGCGCGTCGTCCCGTGGCGGAACTGTGGACCAGGGCCGCGAGGGGGTCAAGCTCCCGCGCGCGCGCAACAATTGGAATGCACCCTTGAAACGGGGAGGTCAGGGGGGTAGAAAAACCCATTCTCGCGGAGACGCAGCCATGGACCCGGCCGACATCCCCATCTCGCTCACCTTCGACGACGTCCTGATCCAGCCCACGTACAGCGAGGTGCTGCCCAACCAGACCGATGTCCGCACCCGGCTGACCCCCGAGATCGCCCTGAACATCCCGCTGATCAGCGCGGCGATGGACACGGTCACAGAGGCGCAGACCGCCATCTCGATGGCGCAGGAGGGCGGTCTCGGGATCATCCACAAGAACCTGACGGTCTCGGAGCAGGCGCGCGAGGTCTCGATCGTCAAGAAGACGGTGACCGGGATGATCGCCGATCCGATCACGATGGCCCCCGAGCGGCCGGTGCGCGACGCGCTGGAGGTGATGCAGCGCTACAACATCAGCGGCGTACCGATCACCCATGGAGACAAGCTGGTGGGGATCCTGACCCACCGCGATCTGCGCTTCCACAAGGGCCTCGATCGCCCGATCTCCGAGGTGATGACCAGCGAGAACCTGGTCACCGTGCCGCCGGGCACGACCCTGGAGGAGTCCAAGGACCTGCTGGGCAAGCACAAGGTCGAGAAGCTGCTCGTGGTCGACGCCGAGATGCACCTCAAGGGGCTGATCACGGTCAAGGACATCGAGAAGAGCGAGACGCACCCCAACAGCGTCAAGGACGCCCAGGGCCGGCTGCGGGTCGGCGCGGCGGTGGGGGTCGGCGCGGACCGCGACGAGCGGATCGACGCGCTGCTCGGTGCCGGGGCGGACGTGCTGTGCATCGACACCGCCCACGGCCACAGCAAGATGGTCGTCGACGCGGTGCGGGACGTGCGCCAGAACTTCCCCTCGGCGCAGGTCATCGCCGGCAACATCGCCACCGCCGAGGCGGCCCGCGATCTGATCGAGGCCGGCGCCCACGCCGTCAAGGTCGGGATCGGGCCGGGGTCGATCTGCACCACCCGCGTGGTCGCCGGGGTCGGCGTCCCGCAGGTGACGGCCGTCGCCGGTGTCGCCGAGGTCGCCCACCGCCACGGCGTGACCGTGATCGCCGACGGCGGGATCAAGTACTCGGGCGACATCGCCAAGGCGGTGGTCGCCGGGGCCGACGTGGTGATGATCGGGTCGCTGTTCGCCGGTACCGACGAGTCGCCCGGAGAGGTGGTCCTGGTCCAGGGGCGGCAGTACAAGATCTATCGCGGGATGGGCTCCATCGAGGCGATGCGCGCGGGCAGCAAGGACCGCTACTTCCAGGAAGACAAGCAGGCCCCGTCCAAGCTCGTGCCGGAGGGGATCGTCGGGCGCGTCCCGTACCGGGGTCCGCTGAGCGCCTCGATCTACCAGCTCGTGGGCGGCCTGCGCGCCTCGATGGGGTACGCCGGCTGCGGGACGATCGAGGCCCTGCAGCGCGACGGGCGGCTGCTCCGGATCACCAACGCCGGACTCCGCGAGTCCCACGTCCACGACGTGGTGGTCGTCAAGGAGGCGCCCAACTACCGCCTCGAGTAGGCGCAGGTCTGCCGGCCGGTCCCCCGCGGGCCCGGCGGGAGAGGGTCCGATGAACGTCGATCACGCCATCGTCGTCGCCCGGGAGGGTCGCGTCGTGCACCTCGTGGACGCGGACATCGCCGCGGACGAGGTGGTGCGCGCCGGTGGCGAGGGGGCCGTGGCGGTGCAGGCCAGGGAGCTCGTGCTCGGGGCGCCCGCGGTGGCGACCGAGGTGCCGCTGCTGGTGGTCGACGACGCCGCCACGGTGGCCGGCCTGACCGCCGGGGTGTGGTGCGGACCGTGGACCCTGGCCACGCTGATCCGCCGTCGCCGCCCGCGGGGCGTGGTGCTGCTGGATCGCCGAGGTCATCCGGCCGTCCGCGCGATCCTGGAGCGCCACCTGGAGCTGGAG
Source organism: uncultured Rickettsiales bacterium (assembly GCA_964584075.1). Lineage (GTDB taxonomy): Bacteria > Myxococcota_A > UBA796 > UBA9615 > CAYRNR01 > CAZOYV01. The sequence continues at coordinate 12,108 of CAZOYV010000197.1, forward strand.
ACCGTCGGGGAGCTCTCCGGGGACCGGCCGCCCGCGGGCGCCGCGGAGCTGTCCGGCGAGGCGGTCTCCGCCGCGCTGGAGTGGGCCCGCGAGCACCCGCTGGCGGCGGCCCCGGAGGAGGTGGCCGAGCTGCTGTTCGACCTGGCGCTGGCGGGGCACCTCGGCGAGGTCTGGCGGGTGCCGTTCCTGGTGCACGTCGCCGACCACAGCCGGTTCAAGCCCCCCCACGTGGACGAGGACGAGCCGATCCGGGCGTTCCACGCCGCCTACGACGGCTTCGTGTCGTCGCTGGGCATGCTGGAGAGCGCCCGCTACCAGCTGCACGGGCGGCAGCCGAGGGACCTGCGCGAGCTGGCCGAGGGCGTGGGCATGCCGGTCCACGAGCTGGCCTGGATCTTCCGCCGCATGGATCACACGCGTGTGGTGGTCAGCACGCCCGTGGAGGAGGGGCTCGGGGACCGCCCCAACCTCGAGATCCACGGGATCGCGGCGCCCCCGGACGAACTCGGTGCCGCGGTGGACGCGGTGGCGGCGCTCCGGGTGCTGCGGGGCGCCCTGGCCGTGTCCCCGGAGAGCCCGGCGGACGGGGGCGAGCCCCAGCCCGTGCTGTCGACGGGCGCCGGGGACGCGCTGTTCTCCTCGCTGAAGGACGTGCCGCCGCTGCAGGTCGCCGCGCCTGCGCCGGCCGCGGTCACGCCGCGTCCCGAGCCGGAGGCGGTCCCGGAGCGTGCGCCCGAGCCGATCCCCGACCACCTGCCGGGGCTCGACGCGCTGGCGCGTGGCGACCTGCGGGCCGCCCGCGCCGCGCTGCGCGCGGTGGAGGGCGAGGACCGGGCCGAGGCCCTGCTGCTGGCGAGCTTCCGCTACGATCTGGTGGGCAGCGACGGCCGATCCCGCCGCCGCTACCAGCTGCCCGCGGAGATCCGCGACATCGCCCTGCGGGCGCTCGAGCTGGAGCGGGTTCCGTCCGCCAGGGTCCGCGAGATCCTGGACGCGGAGTTCCCCGACGCCTTCGCGGAGATGCCGCAGCCGGGCGAGATCGAGGTGTTCTACGACGGGGGCCCGCTGGCCGGCACCCACCGCCTGCGGGAGCTGGCGGGACGGGCTCGCTTCGAGGAGCCGCTGCTCGAGGGGCGCCGCGCGGCCCAGGCCCGGGTGATGGCGGGGCAGCCCGTCGAGGACGATCTGGGGGATCCGGGCTGGGACGCGCTCAACGAGGCGCTGAGGCTGCGGGACGGGGATCGCGCGGAGGAGGCGCTCGCGGCGCTGGACGAGGTGGACCTCGAGCTGGACCTGACCGAGATCCGGACGACCGTCGTGCGGGTGTTGCCCGAGGAGCATCCCGATCGCGTGGCCCTGGAACGCCGGGAGGCCGAGGAGCAGGAGCGCCGCGCCCTCGGCGCCGTGCTCGACGGCATCGAGCGAGCCCTGCGGGAGGGGCGCGCCGGGGAGCTCGAGGGCTACCAGAGCCTGGAGCAGGCCGCCGAGAACGACCTGCTGGACCGCCTCGCCGCGTTCCTGCGCCGCCGCTCCGACGACGATCCCCGCGATCTGGGCCCCGCCCTGTGGCTGGCCCGGGTGGAGGCTCGCCGCGGGGAGTTCGTCCACTCGCAGGACGCCTACCGCCGTGCGGCGCGGATGCTCGCCGGCCGCGGCCGCACCGTGGAGTGGCGCTTCGAGCTCGTGGAGTCCGCTCTGCGCGGCGGTGGGGACGCCGTTGCGTGGGACACCATCGCGGAGCTGATCGCCGACGGCGCCACGCCCCGCGAGGTGGACCACCACCTGGAGCGCCTGTTCCTCTCCGGCGTCCTGTCCCATCGCCACCACGACGCCCTTCGGGAGCTGTTCGGCGAGCGCAAGCTGCGCAAGCTCGACCGGCTCTCCCGACGTCTCCAGCGGCAGGAGACGATGGAGCCCTGGAAGAAGGCCCTGCAGGGATTGAAGCTGAAGGAAGACTAGCGGTCGTCAGATCTTGACGGCGTGGCGCAGCATCACGATCGAGCCCTTGGCGCCGGGGACGGCCCCCTTGATCAGCACGAGGTGCTCCTCGGGACGAACCTCGACCACCGTCAGGTTCTGGGTCGTGACCCGCCTGTTGCCCATCTGGCCCGGCATCCGCATGCCCTTGTTCACGTGACCCGGGGTCATGTTCATCCCGATCGCACCGCCGTGGCGGAAGAACTCGTGGGTCCCGTGGGTCTTGAGCGCGCCCTTGAAGCCGTGGCGCTTCATCACGCCCGCGAAGCCGCGGCCCTTGCTGGTGCCGGTGGCGTCGACCTTGTCGCCGGGGGAGAACACCTCGACGGTGAGCTCCTTGCCCACGGCGTAGTCCTCGCCGGGGTCCTCGTCGAGGCGGATCTCGCGCATCACGCGCTTGGGCTCGCTGCCCGAGGCCTTGGCCTGACCGGCGATCGGCTTGCGCTGCCGGCGCGGCGTGACGTTCAGCGCCTCGGCGCCGATCTTCAGCGCGCGGTAGCCGTCCTGCTCCGGCGTCTTGACCTGGAGGATGACGTTGGGCTCCGCCTTCACCACCGTGACGGGAACCACCTTGCTGTCCTCGTCGAAGATCTGGGTCATGCCCAGCTTGCGGCCGATCAGTCCTAGCTTCATGGTCGTGCTCCTCGGAAGGCTTCGTACCGGCGGGGGAACCCCCGGGCTCGGCATTGGAAGCGCTGTGGTCGCGGGAACATAGGCCGGACGGCCCGGGGTGTCAAGCGTTTCGGCTGGTGGCGCCCCGTCTCAGTTGCAGGGGATGCCCAGCAGCACGCAGGCGAACAGCTCCAGCGGGTCGTCCTGGCAGTCGATGTCCGCCATGCAGCCCATGAACCCGACCATCGAGCACAGGCCCTGGCCCGAGCCGTCGCAGCACCCGCCGAGCTCGATCAGCACCGTGGGCTCGTCCGGGTCGTCGCTCTGGATCGTGATGTAGTTCTGCCCGGCGTCGAGGCCGTCGAGGCACTGGGCTCCGCCGGCCGGGGTCCACTCCGCGGTGAAGTACTCGGAGCTGCCCGCCGGGATCACCGCGTTGGGATTGCCCAGCGTGATGGCGACCACGCCGCCGGCCATCGAGGAGCTGCCCTGGACTCCGAACAGCGTCAGCGGATCGGTACCGGTGTTGGAGATCGTGAACGTCTCGGAGACCGGACCCACCGTGATGTCGCCGTAGTCGATGTTCAGCGTGCTGACGTCGATGTCGGGCTCGCAGGTCGGGCACGGCTCCTCGCCGCTGCCCTGCAGCGGGACGCTGAACTGCGGGTTCGCGGCGTCGCAGCTGGCGATGGTCAGCGTCCCCGTGGCCGGCGTGGTGACGGTGGGGGTGAACTTGACCGAGAACTGCTTGGTGCCGCCGGCCTGGATCTGGGCGGGGGTGCTGATCCCCACGTGGCTGAACTCGGCGCCGGAGACGGTGACGTCGTCGAGCACGAGGATCGCGCTGCCCACGTTGTGGACGGTCACCGACTCGACCCCGGTCTGGCCGATCTCGACGACACCGAAGTCCACCGGGTCGGGGGTCACGTCGATCTCCCCGCAGTCGGCCGCGTCGTCGTCTCCCGCGTCGTCGTCCGCCGCGTCGTCGTCGGCCCCGTCGTCGTCGCCGCCGCCGCAGCCGTCGGGGTCGCTGCACCCCAGCAGCGCGACCTCGAGCTCGGGGTAGTCCGGGTGGTCGGTGTCGATCCGCAGCGTGGTCGAGGACTCGCCCACCTCGCCCGGGTAGTACTCGACGTTGAGCGTCTTCTCCGACCCCGCCTCCATCGGGTAGCCGTCGTCGGGGGCGCTGACGAGCTGGAACTCCGGCAACTCCGGCGTGATGGCGATCCGCGACAGCTCGATCTCCCCCCCGGTGGCGTTGACGATCTTGACCTGCTCGACCTTGCCGTTGTTGACCGCGATGTACCCGAAGTCGAGCTGTTCGGGCTCGACCCGGACCTCGTCGGTCTCCTCGTACGTGTCCGGCGGGGTGAACCCCGGGGTGCAGGCGTAGATCAGCGACCCTGCCAGCAAGCCCACCAGACCGATCGCGGCCCAACCACGCGTGCTCATGACCGAAACCCCTTTTCTCGCCGAAAACCATCATACACAGCGGCACGGGGTGTCACCAACAAACCGCTGCGTACCCAGAAACCCTGACGAACACGAGGGGAAAGGGGGGACAGGGATGGGGAGAAGACGCGAAGGGGGCAGAGGCGCAAAGGGTTCTCACGCAAAGGCGCAAAGGCGCCAAGAGAAGAGGGGGGAAGTGTTAGGCGACCGCAGAAACTGACCCCCCGACGACATCAGGATTTGACCCCCCT
>CAZOYV010000198.1:0-16299 GCA_964584075.1 uncultured Rickettsiales bacterium
GTGGCGCTGCGGCACTCAGGCTCGGTCCGGGGATAGATTCACAAGCTCTGAGGCATCGCCCGGGGCGTGCGGATCGGCCGTCGGCGGCTAGACGCGCCCGTACCCCCCGAGGATTCGGAACGGTCGCGCCGCGCCCCAGCTGGCTCCGCCGGACCTCCCCGCACGCCCCGCGCGGGTGAGGTGTCCTGGTGTTGCGAACGGCGTGCCAGCCGGGCCGCGAGCCGGAAGCGAGGCCCGCGGGCGTCCGGGGCAGGTCGTGGGGTGTCCGGAATCCGGACGGAGGCGTTCGATTCCCGGTCGGGGCCCGGACACCCGCGGGGGGTACAATGCCGGTCTCCCAGGACGGAGGTCGACGTGCTCGAGAGCTCGGGGACGATCAAGGCGATCGACGACACGCGGCTGGCGTGGCGCGCCGAGGGCGAGGGCCCCACGCTGCTGTTCTGCAACGGCCTGGCCAACGACGCGTTCCAGTGGGGGGCGGTGCTGCGGCGGCTGCAGGGGCGCGGCCGGCTGGTGACGTGGGACTACCCGGGCCACGGGCGCTCCGAGCCGGCCAAGACCCCGGCGTGCGCGTCGATCCCGGCGCTGGCGGGGGCGGTGGGCAAGGTGCTCGACGCGGCGGGGCCGGAGGCGGGCGGACCGGCCGTGCTGCTGGGCTACTCGCTGGGCTGCCAGGTGGCGCTCGAGGCGTGGCGCACGCTGGCGCCCCGGGTCCGCGGCGTGGTGCTGGTGCTGGGTACCCCCGGCCACCCGTTCAGCTCGCTGTTCGGCCTCGATCTGGGGCGCGTGGCGGTGGCGATGCTGCGCGGCTCGCACCCCGCGATGCTGCGCGCCAGCTTCGAGCTCAGCGCCGGCCTGGCCCCGCTGTCCCACCGCGCGGCCCAGCTGGCCGGGATCACCGAGTGGGGCATCCCGTACCGCGACTTCGCCCCGTGGTTCGAGCACCAGCGCCGGCTCGACGGCGGGTCGTTCCGCGCCATCGGGATCGCCGCCCAGGGCCACAGCGCCGCGGACCTGCTGCCGACGATCGACGTGCCGACGCTGGTGGTCGCCGGCGGCAAGGACGCGTTCACCCCACCCCACCGCGCCGAGGCGATGGACCGCGCGATCCCGGACAGCGAGCTGGTGTTCCTGCCCGGCGCGTCCCACGCCGGGATGGTGGGGCACGGGGGCCCGATCGGCGAGGCGGTGGCGGGCTTCCTCGAGCGGCGGGGGTTGATCGACTGATCCGGCGGTCGGCCGGGCGTCGGTCCAACCGGTCCCGACCTCGCACCAGGACCTCGACGCGATCGTGCCGCCGTCGCCTTGTTCGCGGTCCTTCCCCATGGCCTTCAGTATCGCGTCCTCCGCAGCGGGTACGATCGATCCTGGAGGATCAGCCATGGACCATCCCCTGCGCCCCGCGACCCGGTCCGGACTCGCGCTGATGCTCGCCGCGCTGCTCGGCTGCGACCCGACGCCGTTCCCGGTGGGGGGGCCCGGGGAGGGGGACGACGACGCCGCGGACGACGACGCCGCCGGGGACGACGACACCGCCGCCGACCCCTGCGAGCCCGACCCGACCGAGGGCACCGTGACCGTCTCCGAGGAGTGCCTGCAGTACAACCCCTACGAGGAGTTCGACCCCGACGAGGTCGTGGAGTGGACCTGGAGCAGCTCGGCGCTGGCGCCGGAGTCCACCGACGTGATGATGGCCCCGATCGTGATCTCGCTGACCGACGACAACGGCGACGGGGCGGTGGACGACGGGGACGTGCCCGACGTGGTGTTCATCACCTTCGTGGGGCCCAACTACCACGACACCGGCGTGCTGCGGGCGATCAGCGGGGACGACGGCCACGACCTGTGGGCGGTCACCGACCCGGCGCTGGGGACCGCCCCCGGGGGGATGGTCGCGGCCGCGGACCTGACCGGCGACGGGGTGCCCGAGATCGTCGCGATCTCCGACACCGGCCACCCGATCGCGTTCGACGCCGCCGGGACCTTCCTGTGGGAGTCGACCCTCGCGGTGTGTCGCGGCTACGGCTACGTGGCCCCGGCGATCGCCGACATGGACCACGACGGCTCGCCCGAGATCGTCGTCGGCGACGGGGTGCTGGCCTTCGACGGCACGGTCCGCGGCGAGGGCGCCTACGGCTGCGGCTACGGGTTCTCGTTCCCCGCCGACATCGACGGCGACGGGGTCCAGGAGGTGGTGGCGGGCAACGCGATCTACGAGATCGACGGGACCGCGTCGTTCCACCGCGAGATCAGCGACGGCTATCCCGCGGTGGGCGACTTCGACGGCGACGGCGACCCCGAGATCGTGATCACCGGCAACGGCTACGTGCGGCTGATGGACCACGAGCTGAACGACATCTGGGGTCCGGTGCCCACCGCCGGGACGGGCGGCGGCGGGCCGCCCACGGTGGCCGACTACGACGGCGACGGGCTGCCCGAGGTGGGCGTCGCCGACCTGGGCCAGTACGCGGTCTACGACGGCGCCGACGGCGCGATCCTGTGGACCAACCCGACCGAGGACGACTCCAGCTCGCAGACCGGCAGCTCGGTGTTCGACTTCAACGGCGACGGCGTCGCCGAGGTGGTCTACGCCGACGAGCACGTCGCCTACATCTACCAGGGCACCGACGGGTCGGTGCTGTTCGAGGCCGAGGGCCACGCCAGCGGCACGCTGTTCGAGCAGCCGCTGGTGGTGGACATCGACGGCGACGACAGCGGCGAGATCGTGGTGGCCAGCAACGACTACGCGTGGGCCGGCTGGACCGGGATCACCGTGCTGGGCGCCACCGAGGCGTCGTGGTGGCCGGCGCGGCGGATCTGGAACCAGCACGCCTACCACGTCACCAACATCGAGGACGACGGCACCGTCCCCCAGGTCGAGGACCCGGTGTGGCAGGACTACAACTGCTTCCGCCAGCAGGTCCCCCAGTTCGGGTGGGGCGGCTTCGAGGCCCCCGACCTGTTCGTCGAGGCCGACGTCTGCACCGAGACCTGCCCCGAGTTCTCGACGCTGCTGCTGCGCGTCGGGGACTCCGGCACCGCCGGGGTGGTCGCCGGCCTGCCGCTGGACATCTCCACCGACGACGGCTCGGGCACGCTGGTCTACGACCAGACGGTGTACCTGCCCGACGCGGTGGACGCCGGCGCGGTCTCCGGCCAGTTCGCCGTCGAGATCGACGCCGACACGGAGCGGGTGCGGATCATCGTCGACCACACCGCCCAGGGCGACGAGCTGCACGTGGAGTGCGACGAGACCAACAACCACCTGCTGCTCGACGGCCCGTTCTGCCCGCCCTGATGGCTCAGGCCGGGACCGCGGCGCCCTCGTGGCGCAGCCAGGGCCGCAGCGCCAGGTAGACCAGCAGGCCCGCGGGGCCGGCCATCAGCGTCAGCACCAGGATCGGGGTCAGGCGGTACCCCGCGGCGGGGGCGTCGTTCATGATCCAGCGGGCGACGAACAGGTCGAACGCCAGGTAGTGGACCCACCCGACGAGCACGCCCCACTCCGAGGCGAACAGCCCCATGATGCCCTCCAGCGACGACAGCGCCGCGGGATCGGCGGGGGGCGGGGAGGTGGCGATCAGCCCGGCGAACAGCACCGCGTAGAGCAGCGGCAGCACGGCGAACGGCCACAGCGAGCGGGCCAGGAAGCGGGCCGGCCGGGAGCGGGGGGCGACGAACCACACCAGCCAGATCGGCATCGGCAGCACGTTGGCGATGGAGAACACCGTCTCGGCGCTCATCGCGGCTCCTCCACCCCGGCGGTCCAGTCGGCGTCGGGCTCGATCCCGATCCAGGTGCACAGCTGGTTCCACAGGGCCTCGCGCTCGACCTCGTCCTCGCGGGTCCAGGGCAGCAGGTGGGTCGGCTGTTCGGCGCGGTCGAACCACAGCCGCCCGCTCGGCAGCGCGTCCCGCGGCGCGGCGGCCAGCCACACGGCGGTGTCGGCACCCTGCTCCGGGGTGCGCAGGATCCGGCGCGTGACGCGGTGGAAGCGCGGCAGCGAGGAGCGCACCGCGGGGGTGTCGGCCCAGCCGGGGTGCATCGTGTGGACCGCCATCGAGGTCCCCGCGAGGCGCTCGGCCAGCAGCTCGCCGAGCACCACCATCGCGCGCTTGGTCTGGGCGTACGCGGTGACGCCGTCGAAGCGGCCGTCGAGCGAGCGCAGCTGCTCCACCGACAGGCGGCGGGAGTACATCCCCCCCGAGGTGACCTGGATCACCCGCCCGTCGTCGGAGGCCAGCAGCCGCTCGCGCAGCAGCCAGGTCAGCAGGAACGGGCCCACCAGGTTGGTCGCCACGGTCAGCTCCAGGCCGAGATCGGTGACCGTCCGCTCGTCGGGCAGCACGCCGGCGTTGTGCACCAGGATGTCGATCCGCTCGGGCTCGAACGCCGAGGCGAAGCGGCGGATGTCGTCCAGGTCGGACAGGTCGACGAGCGCCTGGTGGATGTTCGCGTGTCCGGTCTGCTCGACCAGCTCCTCGCGGGCCGCCTCGCAGCGCTCCGGGCTGCGGCACAGCATCCACACCTCGGCGCCGCGCTCGGCCAGCGCGCGGGAGGTGGCCTTGCCGATGCCGGAGTTGGCGCCGGTGACCAGCGCGACGCGGCCCGTCAGATCGCGCTCGGCGTCCCGACTGGAGAAGAATCGCGCGTGCCGGGCGTAGCCGCTGCGGTCGTACGAGAACACCACCGAGCGGTCGAGCAGGGTGTCGCTCCAGCGGGGCGTCGTGGTGGCGGTGGGGTCCATGTCGTCCTCCTGGGGGCACCATCGTCACGCGGGCGCGGTTTGGCAAGAGGCTGTCTAAAAATATATAGACAAAAGGTTGACAGAAGGCGGGCGCGACCTAGGTTGGATCGCACAGGAGGTTCTCGACATGGTCCGCGACGATTCCCACCGCAGGCTGATCCTCGTCACCGGCGCCACCGGCTACGTCGGCGGCCGCCTGACCACCGAGCTGGAGCGCCGCGGCGAGCGGGTGCGCTGCATGGCCCGCCGCCCCGAGCACCTGGCCGGTCGCGTGGCCCCGACCACCGAGGTCGTCGCCGGGGACGTGACGCGCCCCGAGTCGCTGATCCCGGCGATGCGGGGGGTCGACACGGCTTACTACCTGATCCACTCGATGGGGGGCGAGGGATCGTTCGAGGAGGCGGAGCGCAAGGCCGCCCACGCGTTCGCCGTCGCCGCCCGGCTGATGGGCGTGCGGCGCATCGTCTACCTGGGCGGGCTCGGCGAGGGCGAGGGCCTGTCGAGCCACCTGCGCAGCCGCCAGCGCGTGGGGCAGATCCTGCGGCACGGCCGGGTCCCGGCGCTGGAGCTGCGGGCGTCGATCATCCTCGGCTCGGGCAGCCTGTCGTTCGAGATGATCCGCGACCTGGTGGAGAAGCTGCCGGTGATGGTCACCCCGCGGTGGGTCTCGACGCAGGCCCAGCCGATCGCCATCGAGGACGTGGTGGCGTACCTGGTGGCGGCGCTGGACGCGGCGCTGCCGGCCAGCCGCGTGGTGCAGATCGGCGGCGCCGACCGGGGCTCGTACGCGGACATCATGCGGGAGTATGCGCGCCAGCGGGGCCTGACCCGCAGGATGGTGCCGGTGCCGGTGCTGACGCCCTGGCTGTCCGGGCTGTGGCTGGGGCTGGTCACGCCGCTGCGCGCCCAGGTGGGTCGCAAGCTGATGAGCAGCCTGCCCAACGAGACGGTGGTCACCGACCGGTCCGCCGCCGACCTGTTCCCCCGCATCCAGCCGCGCGGCCTCGCCGACGCCATCGCCCGCGCCCTGGAGTACGAGGACGGCGAGTTCGCCCGCACCCGCTGGTCCGACGCGGTGTCGTCGTCGGGACCGGCGCCGAGCTACGGCGGGGTGCGCTTCGGATCGCGGGTGGTCGACTCCCGCGAGACCCGCGTGGACGCGCGCCCCGACGTGGTCTTCGGCGCGCTGTCGCGCCTCGGGGGGCGGCGGGGGTACTTCTACGCCGACGCGCTGTGGAAGCTGCGCGGCGTCGTCGACGAGCTGGTCGGCGGGCCCGGGCTGCGTCGCGGGCGCCGGGACCCCGAGTCCCTGATCGCCGGGGACGTGGTGGACTGGTGGCGCGTCGAGGAGGTCGTGCCCGATCGTCGCCTGCGCTTGCGAGCCGAGATGAAGCTGCCGGGGCGCGCCTGGCTGCAGTTCGATCTCGAGCCCGACGGCGACGGCACGCTCGTCCGGCAGACCGCGATCTTCGACCCCATCGGCCTCGCCGGGCTGGCGTACTGGTACGGCATCTATCCGCTGCACGTGCCGGTGTTCCGCGGGATGGTGCAGGGCCTGGCCCGCGCCGCGGAGGAGGGCGCCGCCGCCGGGCCGGACAGGGCCCCGCGGGCGAACCCCGTCGGGCGCGCGGCCTGAGCCGACGCCGGCCCCTCAGCGCCCCTCGAGGTACGCCTCGGTGGCCTCGTTGGTGCGGTGCATCTCGTAGGCCGCGGAGCCCTCGATGATCGCGTCGCCGGCGCCGATCACCTCGGCCTCCATCCAGATCGCGGTGTGGCGCACCAGGCCGCCGTCGGCGGGCCAGAACGCGTCGGCGGCGTAGACCTGGTGGATCACGTTGGCCTCCTGCTCGCCCACCGCGGACTCCTCGATCCACGAGCGACCGACCAGGCCCCACTCCCCGCTGCCCGGCTCGCGCAGCTCGACCCAGCGTATGTCCTCGGGCATGACGTACTCGACGGTCATCACCGCGCTCTCCTTGCGCAGCGTGTTGCGGGTCCGCAGCACGAGGCACTCGCGGCCCGGGAAGCACGTCGGATCGGTCGGATCGACGAAGGTCCGGTCGTGGACGTCGGGCGTGCTGGGCTCCACCGGCGTCAGGTCGGACAGCGTCGCCACGACGGCGTGGTCCTCCGGGGCGAACGCCGACCGCGCCGCCAGCGCCACCGCGATGCCCGCCGAGACGTCGCGGTCGGGGTGGGGGATGTCGGCCACGTCCCCCTCCTCGAGCCCGGGCACCTGGTACATGCGGTCCTCGTAGCTCACGGTCAGGTCGACGTCCTGCATCGCCTCGGCGAGGTTGCCCAGGCCCGCCTCCAGGGCCCCGCTCTCCCCGCTGTCGAAGTGGCGGAACAGGTACGCGGGCAGCTCCGCGGCGTCGGTGGGGGCGTCGACCGGTGCTGGACAGCCCCCGGCCCCGCATGCGATGCAGGAGAGCATGAAGGCCACCGCTCGTCCGATCGTCCTGTCCTCCATGAGCGCCACGATCCTCTCCATCCTCGCCTGGACGGTCGCCGCGCCCGCGGCGCCGCCCGCGGCGTACTGCATCGAGCTCGAGGTCGAGCACGTCCGCAACGCCGAGGGGCAGCTGTGGGTCGCGGTCTTCGCCGACGAGGAGGCCTACGAGACCAACGGTGACACCGCCATTCTAACCCAGGTCCCGGCCGCGAAAGGCACGGTCGCGGTCGAGCTCTGCGGTCTCGCCGCCGGGCGCTACGCGATCTCGGTGTTCCACGACGAGAACGCCAGCGGCGACCTGGACACCACCCGGATCGGCATCCCCCGCGAGGGCTACGGCTTCAGCCGCAACGTCCGGGGGGTGGCCGGTCTCCCCGCCTTCGACCGCGTGGCCATCGAGCTCTCCGGCGACGCCCCTCGGCGGGCCGAGACGATCCGTCTCCAGTACCTGCTCTAGCAGCCCGACGCCCGAAGAGAGCCGCGCCCCCACGGGGGTCTGCGCACGTGTTCAAGTTTTTTCGAACAAAAATCTTGACAGTCCACCGGATACTGTCTAGTTTATTTCTAGACGACGACAGCAGAGGGTCGTCACCAGGAGGACGAGATGGACACGGTCACGGTCAAGGCTCTGGAGAAGGTCATCGACGGGCTGGCGCGGGCTGGCGCCAAGCACCCGGGCGCCGACCCCGAGATCTACGGGGTCGAGACCGTTCGCGACGTGCCCTACCGGGCCACCGGTCTGCGGGCCCACCAGCTGGACGTGTACAAGCCCACCGACCGCGAGGGGCCGCTCCCGGTGGTGCTGTACGTCCACGGCGGGGGCTTCCGGCTGATGTCCAAGGCGACCCACTGGATGATGGCGGTGGGGTTCGCGCGGCGCGGCTACCTGGTGTTCAACGTCGACTACCGGCTGGCCAGCGAGGCCCCGTTCCCCGCGGCGCTGGAGGACGTCAGCGACGCGTACCTGTGGACGCTGCGCAACGCGCACCGCTACGGCGGCGACACCAGCCGGCTGGTGGTGGCCGGCGAGTCGGCGGGCGCCAACCTGGTGACCTCGCTGGCGATCCAGACCTCGTACCGTCGCGACGAGCCCTGGGCGGCGCGGGTGTTCGACGCCGGCGTGCAGCCCTCGGCGGTGGTCGGGTACTGCGGGATCTACGAGGTCAACGGCATCGAGCGGCTGCTCGGCGCGTCCTGGTTCCCCGGCGCGGTCCGCGACTGGGTCCGCGGGATCGAGGACAGCTACCTCGGCGACCTGGCCGGCGATCTGGCGGCCACCGAGCTGGCCGACCCGGTGCGGGTCCTCGAGCGCGGCGAGCGTCCCGACCGCCCGCTGCCCCCGGTGTTCCTCTCGGTCGGCGGCGACGACGTGCTGCTGGAGGACACCCACCGGATCGCCCGCGCCCTGCGCGCGCTGGACGTGCCCCACGAGACGCGGGTCTACGACGGCGAGGGCCACGCGTTCCAGATGCTGACCTGGCGCGGGAACGCCAAGCAGTCGTGGCGCGAGACCTTCGAGTTCCTGCGCGGCTACGTGCCGGAGCCGGCTGTCGCCGCCCGGCCGCGTGGCAGCGTCGGCGAGCGGGCCTCGCGCTGGGTCCGCGACCAGGTGCTGAGCGTGATGGCGGCCTGATCCGCCGCCGGGATCTCCGAGGAGGTCCTCCTGGTGCCGGTCCACTGCGGCGCGCCCCACGGCCCCGGGGCGCCCGCGGTGGGCCGGCTCCTTCGTGCTGGCGTGGCCGTCGCGGTCCGGAGGTCAGGGGTGTTCGTGGAGCGGGCGGCCGCACACGGGGCAGAACCGGATCTCGGCGCCGCAGGAGGGACAGGCGCCGGGGACCAGCGGGTCGTCGGTGGTGGGCTCGTCGGAGGAGCCGATCTGGTCCACCGAGGACTCGCCGGCCAGCTCCGCGCGCTCCCGATCGGCCTCGATCTCCCGCCAGATCCCCGAGGGCGTGATCCGCGGGGCGTCCGGGTCGGCGCTGGGGCGCGCGCTCGCCATGTCCGCCGGCGAGGCCGCCGGCTGCGGGATCGGCTCGGGCTCCTCCAGCTCCGCCTCGGGCGCGGCCGGCATCGGCTCGGGCTCGTCGAGCTCCGGGGCCGGGAGATCCGGCTGCGACGTGATCTCGGTGACCTCGTCGTCGATCACCGGGGCGAAGTCCAGCGCGGGGAGCCACTCGGGGTCCCCCTCTCGCCACAGCAGGGTGTCGTTCTTGATCGTGCCGGCCTTGCGCATGTTGCGCACCTGCTGGATGCTCAGCGGCCCGACCTGGCTCTCGCCCATCAGCACGAAGTAGCGTTCCTTGGCCATCGAACCCGCCTCCGCTGCGGAGAGCACCGGCCACGTCTCCCCGCCAGCAAAGGATACCTGGGTTGGCGAGTTCGTGCCTGGGCCTACTCTCCGTCGCGCTCGATGCGCCAGGCGCGATCGGTGCAGGCCCGCCGCTGTCCGAGCAGCGGGCACAACCCCGCGGCTCGCAGCGCCCGGCAGGACGTCTCGCCGGGGGGCGGCGTGCCCAGCCGGTAGCGCAGGGCCGGGGGCGCCAGCGCCAGGGCGACGAGCGCCGCGAGCGGGGCCCGTCGCCGCCGACCCCGCGGGGTAGTCCCGAGGTCATGGTCCCCAACCGCCATGGGAGATCAGTATGATCGGGGGCGCAGGATGCGGGAAGGGACCGATGTCGTCGTTGCGCTGCTGGATGCTGTTCGTCGTGCCGCTCGCGCTGGCGTGGCCCGTGGTGGCGCAGGAGGCGGGAGACGAGGCCGAGTCCGAGTCCGAGAGCGAGTCCGAGTCCGAGTCCGAGTCCGAGAGCGAGTCCGAGTCCGAGAGCGAGTCCGAGTCCGAGAGCGAGTCCGTCGGGGTCGAAGATCCCGACATCCTGCCCGCCGAGAACCTGGATGTCCTGCCGCCCGACCCGGACCTCGAGGTGGTGCGGCCGGAGCGCCGGCCCCACGTGGCGCTGGCGGTGGACCTGCACGTCGGGGTGGGCTACCCGCGGCAGGTCAACGTCTACGCCGCCGCGGCGGCCGAGCAGGCCGTCGTGGTCGAGGGGCAGCCCCGCATCGCGTCCAACATCGGTCTGGGCCTCTCCGCGGGGCTGATCACGCCCAAGGACTGGCTGATCGTGCGGCCCAACGTCGAGTTCTACTACGGGGGCCTGACCTACCGCGCGGACGCCGACGCGGCCGGGGCCGAGCAGATGAGCATGCGCTCGTTCACGCCTGGCGTCGCCGCCGACTTCTTCCTCAACCCGGCCAACCGCGCCCGGGTGTTCCTCTCCGCGGGGTTCTCGTTCTACCTCGGCTCGTTCCGGGGCATCGAGAGCGACCTGTTCCCCGCGATGGGGCCGGCCCTGGAGTGGGGCGCGGGCGTGCAGGTGCTGTTCGGCCGCGAGCGCCGGATCGGCGTGCAGATCGGGCTGTTCGGGCGCGCCGCGTGGCTGCTGGTCACCCCCGAGCGGCGGCTGGAGACCGGCCTGCCGGACGTCGACTGGGTGGACTTCAGCGGCGCCTACCTGCGGCTGGGGCCGGTGTTCCGGTTCTGACGCCCAGGACGAGGTCGTGCTGGCATCGACGGCCTCGAGGGCGAGATGGACGAGCTGGTCGACGGGGTGCGGGCGACCCACGACGACGAGGGCAGACCCGAGTGCCACACGCCGCTGCCGGACAACCCACCGACGAACGGTACCTGGAACACCCAGAGCTTCCTGTAGGCCCGGCGCCTACAGGGCCTCCACCGCGGTGAAGACCGGCAGGTACATCGCCAGCAGCGTGGCCAGCGCCAGCGCGGCCAGCACGATCATCACCATCGAGTTCCAGCCCAGGGCGCCGAGGAACCGGATCTTCTTGCCGATCAGGGTCATCAGGTAGGCGTCCAGCGCCAGCAGCGCGACCCCCACCACGGCGAGCAGCGGCCACAGCTGACGCATCGTCTGTGCCAGCGACAGGACGGCGCGGGTCACCACCGGCAGCTCCGCCCCCAGGTTGGCGAACATCCCGGCGAAGCGCGGGGCCATGAACAGCAGCATCCCGACCCAGATCGCCCCCATCGCCGCGTGGATGCACACGCTGACGGCGACGGTCGGCCCGCGGATCACGCGGCTCAGCTGCGACTCGCTGGGCAGCTCGGGCAGCCCGCGCCCGGGCCCGCTCATGGCACCACCACGTGCAGCGCCCAGTCGCCGCCGTCGGCCTGTGGCTCGCCGGCGCAGCAGTCGTTGTCCACGATCAGCGGCAGGACCCAGCGAGCGCGTCGAGTGGTGGGTGGTGCCATCGGCCCTCCTGGGTGCGATCATGCCCCACCGGCGCAGGGGGCGGTAGGGCGGGTTGCCGTCCGCCGCCGCGGCCTTACGGAAGAACGATGGCGGACCCCGGAGACCTGGCCCACGACCCTCGCCTGCTGCGCGAGGCCCGCACCGTCGAGGCGATGATCCGGCTGTACTGCCGCGATCACCACGGCACCGACGGGCTGCTCTGCGAGGGCTGCGAGGCGCTGCACGCCTACGCGCGCAAGAAGCTGCTGCGCTGCCCGTTCGGGCCCGACAAGCCCACCTGCGATCGCTGCACCGTGCACTGCTACCGGCCCGAGCAGCGCGAGCGGGTCCGCGAGGTGATGCGCTACGCGGGACCGCGGATGATCTGGCACCACCCGCTGATGGCGCTGCGCCACATCGTGGAGCGCCGGCGGGAGACGCCGCCGGTCCGCGGCAAGCGGAGCTCTCAGGGCTGACAGGCGGCCGAGGCGTCCTCGGGGACCAGCGAGGCGAACACCACGGCGTACGGGGCGATCTCGGGGTAGGCGATCCCGTCGGCGACCACCACGGCGGTGCCCTCGGGATCGGGGAACGTGCCGTCCGCCGCGGGCTCCTCGCCCTCGATCGTGGCGGCGCTGGCGTCCACCCCGCCCACCGGGGCGACGGTCCACTGGCGCGCCGACGCCACCGCGGTGCCTGCCAGCCGCAGCTCGCCCACCAGCGCGGTACCGGTGGGGTTGGCGAGGACCACCGTGACTCCGCCGTCGTCCACCGCCGAGCAGTAGCCGTGGGCCTTGATCGCGGCGCGGTCCGCGGTGGTCGCCAGCCGCGCGCGGCGCACCGTGCGGCGGTGCTGCACCAGCATCACCATCGTCGGCCGCGGGCGGAACGTCTCCTCGTCGAGCAGGGCGTAGTCGGCCCCCACCAGCGCGTGGCGGATCACCTTCGAGGTGCCCTCCTCGGCCATGATCCCCAGCCAGTCGGCGTACCACAGCGCGTCGATCATCGTGTCGGACACCCCGTGCTGCCCGCCGCACTGCGCCGAGGCGCTCTCGGTGTTCCACACCGGGCGGCCGTCGGCGGCCTCGCGCACGATGGTGGCGAACTCGCGGTGGCGGGCGATCAGCTCCTCGTCGAACAGGTTGTCGAGGGTCGCCGCGTCGACGATCGCGGGGCAGCCGGTGGACTGGGTGGCATACAGGTGCCACGAGACGATGTCGACGGGGTCGGGGTCCAGCGCCGCGGTCTGTTCCATCAGCTCGGGGGTGAAGTCCTGGAACTCGCCCAGCGGGCTCCAGTACGAGCCGGGGGCGGGGATCGGGGCGCCGGGGTGCTCCTCGTCGATCAGCGCGCGGAAGGTGACGAGGTCGTCGGCGAACGACCCGGGCGAGATGCCGTGGGTCAGCTCGAAGTTGAACGCCGCGGAGTTGATCTCGTTGCCCGGCTCCCACCAGCGGAAGCGCTCGCCGTGGGGCACCGCGCGGGCGGCCTGGATCAGCGCCCGGGCGTCGTCCGGCTGCCACGCGCCGGAGTCCGGGTCTCGGGGGCCGGGGCCCACGTTGTGGCACATCAGGATGTCGGCGTCGACGGCCTCGGCGAAGGCGGCGGCGCGGGCCAGGTCGGTGGGGGTGAAGAACCCCTCGTGGCGCTCGTCGTCGAGGAAGGTGTCCTGGTAGCTCGGGGGCAGCTCGCAGCCGGTATCGGTGGGGCAGAACCACACCCCGTCACAGTCGGTGCCGCCGATGCGCATCGTCGACGGCCCCAGCGCCGAGGTGACCTCGCGCAGCACCTCGCTCTCGAGATCGGGGAGCTCCTGGATCCGGCGCTCGTCGTGGCCCGGCCACCACCACAGCCCCTCGGTGAACTGCGCGGTGTCGAAGGCGAAGCCGAGGGGCTGCTCGTCCAGCGCACCGGCGGCCGTGGTGGGGTCGACGGTGACCGCCACGCGCGGGCCCTCGGGGATCGGCGGGGCCTCCTCGGTGGGGCAGCCCGGAGCGGCGAGGGCGAGGCCGAGCAGGGCGACGATCAAGCAGGGCAACGACCCGTGTCTCATCGCTCCACGAACTCCTCGATCAGCTCGGCCACCAGCGCCGCCCCGCGCTCGTTCAGGTGCAGCGCGTCGGTGAGCAGCACGTAGCCGTTGCCGCGGGCGATCTCGTCCCAGCCGCGGCCGAGCAGATGGTACCCGAGGATCGCGCGGAAGATCAGCCAGTTGCGCTCGTCGTAGGGCCGCGGCGAGCGGCCCCCGCCCTCGGCGCGGATCACCTCGGCGATGCGCTCGTGGAGCGGCAGGTAGGTCACGCCCGTGGCCTCCGCCACCTCGCGGGCGATGGCCGCGACCTCGCTCGAGCGCACCGCGATGGGGGCGTCGAGATCCTCGCCGATCGGCGGCGGCGAGAGCAGCGCCACGCGGGCGCCGGTCTCGGTCAGCAGCTGCTCCACGATCTCGGTCAGCCAGCGGCGGTAGAGCTCGGGGGTGGGCGCCTCGGGCAGCCCCTTCTGCCGCAGGGCCTTGCGCTGCTTGGTGGGCATCAGCGAGGCGGTGGCGTCGTTGGTGCCCACCAGCACGGTGACCACGTCGGGCTCGCAGGCCACGACATCGCCGATGCGCTGCAGCAGGTTGTACGACAGCTCGCCGTTGATCCCGGCGTTGACGAAGGTGTGGCCGCGCGGCCCCAGCCGCTTGCGCAGGCGCTCCACGAACGAGGCGCTGACGTGGCCGTGGGTCAGGCTGTCGCCGGCGCAGACCACCACCGGGCCATCGCCGCGGGGCCTGCCGGCGGCGAGGTACTCGGCGGGGTGCAGCGCCGGCAGCCGCATCGCCCGCCGCCAGGCGCGCAGCGCGACGATCCAGACGGCCGCGGAGGCGGCGACGTAGATCGTGCCGCCGAGGATCCACCAGGCGGTGTTGCCCATCGCGCCTCCCGTGCAGCCCGAGGGTACCAGTCGCGCTCCCGAGCGGTCACAATGGCCGCCCATGAGCGACCCCCGCGCCGACGGCAGCGGCGCGATGTTCGACGGCATCGCGCCGCGCTACGAC
The DNA here is from genome assembly GCA_964584075.1 of uncultured Rickettsiales bacterium. Lineage (GTDB taxonomy): Bacteria > Myxococcota_A > UBA796 > UBA9615 > CAYRNR01 > CAZOYV01. The sequence continues at coordinate 14,490 of CAZOYV010000198.1, forward strand.
CTGCTCAACCGGGTGATCAGCCTCGGCCTCGACCGGCGCTGGCGGCGGGCGCTGGTGCGCGCCCTGGCGCTGGGGCCCGGCGGGCGGGTGCTGGACGTGGCCACCGGCACAGGCGACGTGGCGCTGGCCATCGCCCGCGCCCACCCGGACGGTGCGGTGGTCGGCCTCGACCCCAGCCGCGAGATGCTCCACGTCGGGCGGCGCAAGGTCGAGCGCGCCGGCCTCGCCGGGCAGATCACGCTGGTCGAGGGGGACGCCCAGGCCCTGCCGTTCGACGACGCGTCGTTCGACGCGGCCTGCATCTCGTTCGGGATCCGCAACGTGCCCGACCGTCCCCGAGGCCTGGGCGAGATGGCGCGCGTGGTGCGCCCCGGCGGCGTGGTCGCGGTGCTCGAGCTCGGCGAGCCGCGGGACGGCCCGCTGGCCCCCGTGGCCCGCTGGCACGCCCACACCGTGGTCCCGCGGATCGGCGCGGCGCTCTCCGGGGCCGCGGCCTACGACTACCTGTCGCGCTCCGTCGCGGCGTTCCCGCCGCCCGGCGAGTTCGCCGCGATGATGGGCGCCGCCGGGCTGGCCGAGGTCGCCGTGCGTCCCCTCGGATTCGGCGCGGCGCACCTGTACTCCTCCCTCCGCCCCGGTTGATTGGCTACAGTGGTGGTCGTGGGAGCCCTCCGCCCCGGCTCGGCCGGCGGTGGGGCGGCCACGCCGTGGCTCGCCCTTGCGCTGCTCGCCGTCCTGCTCGCGCCCGTCGCCGGCTGTCCCGGCGACGACGACGACTTCTCCACCGACGACGACGGCGACGACGACGACGGCGACGACGACACGAGCGACGACGACAGCGCCGGCGACGACGACGGCGGCGACGACGACGGGGCCGACGACGACAGCGCCGCGGGAGACGCCGACGGCGACGGGTTCACCGTCGAGGACGGCGACTGCGACGACGGCGACGCCAACGTCCACCCCGGCGCCGACGAGCTGTGCGACGGACTGGACAACGACTGCGATCAGGAGGTCGACGAGGAGCTGCTCGGTTCGGGCGAGGCCTGCCCCGCCGCGAGCTGCCAGGCGATCCTCGACGGCGCCGCCGCCACCGGTGACGGCGTCTACTGGCTGGCCCCGCCCGGCGACCCCGCCAGCGCCTGGGAGGCGTTCTGCGACATGACCGGCGACGGCGGCGGCTGGACGCGCCTGTTCAGCTCCCACTTCCCCACGATGTGGGGCGCGGACTGGGAGCAGGCCGGTGACCCCACCGACGACGACTACTCGGCCCTCGACCACCGCCAGGACCTCGCCGTGAAGGGCGTCTACACCTTCCGCCTCGAGGTCGGCGACGCCGGCACCTGGAACACCGCGCCCCGCGCCCACCACACGATCTGGACCCAGGCCCACGACCCGTTCACCGCCACCACCGACGGCGGCGACTTCGTGCTCGTCGCCGGAGAGCTGTCCACCACCTGCGACGGGTTCAATGGCCTGCACCACCGCCACCACGACGAGGGCGACCCCCAGGGCACCCGCTTCGCCCGCGCCGCCGACGTGGACGCCGGCGACTGGCTCGGCTGCTGGTGGATGCAGGTCGTCCCGCTGGAGCCGTACCTGGACTTCTACTACCTCGACGGCTACGGCGGCCTGTTCCACGAGCACCTGTGGCAGACGCTGTGGGTGCGGTGAGGAGGAGACCGGGATGATCCGCAGACCCTGGATCGCGGTGTTGCTCGCGCTCGGGCTGACCGTCGGCTGTCCCACCGCGGACGACGACGACGCGGGGGACGACGACGCGGGGGACGACGACGCGGGGGACGACGAC
>CAZOYV010000199.1:0-16148 GCA_964584075.1 uncultured Rickettsiales bacterium
GTCGCCGGCGCACACCGTCCAGCCGTCGCCGTCGTCGTCGGTGGCCTCGTCGATCACCCCGTCGCAGTCGTCGTCGACGCCGTTGCAGACCTCGGGGGCGTTCGGATAGATCGTCGCGTCGCCGTCGTCGCAGTCCACCGGGTCGGTGCAGCTGCTCCAGCCGTCGCCGTCGAGGTCGAAGTCCTCGTCGATCTCCCCGTCGCAGTCGGTGTCGAAGTGGTCGCAGACCTCCACCGCGCCGGGGAACACGGTCGCGTCGCCGTCGTCGCAGTCGCCGGTGCAGTTGCTGAACCCGTCGCCGTCCTGGTCGGTCAGCTCGTCGACGACGCCGTCGCAGTTCTGGTCGATCCCGTCGTCGCAGATCTCGGGGGCCCCGGGGTAGACCGACGGATCGCCGTCGTCGCAGTCGCCGGCGACCTCGCTCCAGCCGTCGAGGTCGTGGTCGGCGCCGCCGCTGGCGTACAGCAGCGCGTTGCCCATCAGCTGCGCCCCGTCGGTGGAGGCGTCCCAGAAGTCGGCGCGCGCGTCGGACGAGGGCGGGAACAGGTTGAGCCCGACGACGATCCCGGCGGTGGGCTCCAGCGTCGCGACCAGCGGCTGGCCGTTGCTCCAGTGGGCCACCAGCGTGGCGCCGTTGGCGGGGGCGATCGCGCTGTTGTGGTAGCTGCTCGTCCCGCCACTGAAGCTGCCGACCCCGTCGAGGATCTCGTGCCCCGGGATGTCCGGGACGAGGGTCAGCACCACGTTCTGGTTCTGGCTGTCCTGGGTGAACGGCAGGTAGCCGTCGGCGCGGATCCGGCCGTCCACCCCGAGCCCCCCCGGCGAGTGGAACGCGAACGTGGCGATCACCACGCCGCCGCCGCCGTCCATGTAGTCGGCGAGCACGTCGCCCATCGCGGTGGCGATGGAGAACGGGCCGTCGGTGTAGAACAGGACCGCGTCGTACTGCTGCAGCTCGGCCAGCGTCGGCACCGTGGTGGCGCAGTTGTAGCGGTCCACCGTGACGAACTGCCCGGTGGACTGCAGCTTGGCCTGGACGTCCTGGTTCCAGGCCGCGGTGCTGGGGGCCCCGTAGACCGCCACGTCGACGGCGGCGGCCCGGGGGGCGAACGCCAGGCTCGCCGCCAGCAGCAGCGCACTCGCGGTGGGGACTCGTCGGCTCATCGGCTCACTCCTCGGGACCGCGGACCAGGTGCACGGCGTGGACCTGGTCCCCGTCCCTGGCGTTGTACAGGACCCAGAACCCGTCCTCGGTGCCCACCGCGGCGGGGTGGTAGGGGCCCTGGGTGCGGCCGTCCTCGAGCAGGATCGGCGGCCCGGCGAACGCGGCGGCCCCGGCGTCGCGGGTCAGGACCGACACCGCGCTGCCCCCCGGCAGGTCGGAGCTGTAGGCGATCAGCACGTCGCCGGCGCCGTTGACCGCCACCGCGGGGGCGTGCCAGCTGCCGTCGCCGATCTCCACGTCGAGGAACAGCGACAGCGCCGGCTCCAGCGCCGGGTGGGGCAGGTGGCGGTACTCCACGCCGCGGAACTCGCCGTCGCCGCCGGTCTCGAACCAGTCGTGCCACGCCAGGTGGATCCCGCGGTCGGCGTCCACCGCCACGTGGGGCCAGCCCGGGTAGCCCTGGAGCGGGTCGGGGCCGATCGTCGCCACCGTCGCCGGCAGCGCGACGTCGACGATCGCCGGCGCCTCGCTGGTGCAGGTCTTGAGGTGGACCGTGTCCCCCTGGTACGCGGCCCAGGCCAGCCGGGCGGCGCCGGGCGCCCCGCCCGCGGCCAGCGAGGGCGCCTTGTACTCGCTGCCGCCCTGGCCCACGTCCCAGTCGGACTCCAGCTGCAGCTGGGCCGGCAGGGCCGCGAAGCTCGTGCGGCCGACGGCCCACAGCCACTGCGACACCGCGGTGAACGCGCCGTCGGCGAACGCGATGTCGGGGTGGTTGACGCTGGGCGTCTCCGGGGGCGCGGAGAACAGCACCTGCTCCTCGCCCTGGTACCAGGCGCGGGTCTCGAGGTTGGTGGTCGAGTCCCACACCACGGCGTGGCCGTCCTGTGCGTCCAGCGCCAGCCGGGGATAGAAGAACACGGGGGCGGCCGCGATCGAGGTGCGGTGCTCGACCGCGAGGTGGGGGGCGCCGACGTCCAGGGCGTAGACCGCGAGCTCGCCGCCGCCGCCCACCTGGCCGACGAACACCACGGCGGCGCCGTCGGCGGTCGCCTGGGCGTCGAGGCGCTGCAGGCTCAGGGGGGAGGACTCGACCTCGAGCGGGACGTCGTCGGCGACCTCGTAGGGGCCGGTGGGCGCGGAGTCGTCGTCCCCGACGTCGTCGTCTCCGCCGGTGTCGTCGTCCCCGCCGGTGTCGTCGTCCCCGCCGGCGTCGTCGTCGCCGTCGTCGTCGTCGCCGGCGTCGTCGTCATCGTCCGGTCCGCTGGCGCCGGGACACCCGGCGAGCAGCAGCACGGCGGCCCAGGTCCACAGCCACTTCCCTCTGCCCACGACAGCCCTCCCGTGCCCCGGAGGGTACCCCGACCGCGCGGCGCTGTCCTACTCGATCGCCGCCGCGACGTCCGCGCCCTCGCCGAACCGGCGGCGCAGGTAGGCCCGGCTCTCCTCGAGCCCCTCGCCGTCGGCGCGCTCCACGCGCCACCACCCGCAGCAGCGGCAGGCCAGCGAGGCGCCGCCGTCGTCGTGGACGCGGACGGTCACGACCGCGCCACAGAACGGGCAGTCCCTCGCGCGCGTGGGGCGCGGTGCGCGGGGGCGGGGCTCGGTGTCGAGGGTGATCGCGCTCATCCGTGGCCTCCCATCTCCTCAGAACGGTACGGGCCGCGGAAGGGAAATCGGGCGGATCTTCGTTGCAGCGGGGAGGTACCGGTCCGCGGCGCGGTCTGGGATAATCGCCGCCATGCGCACCACCACTCGGCTCGGACTCGTGCTCACGACGCTGATCCTGCTCCCCTGGCTGATGCCCGCGCCGGGGTGTGGCCAGGGCGATCCCGGGACGCCACCCGAGGACGGGACCCCGGCCGCGCCGCCGGACGCCGGCGAGGCCACGCCCGCGGTGGCCCCGGCGCCCTCCGCGGCGGCGCCGGCGACGCTGTCGACGGCCCTGACCGCGGCGGTGGAGGCGATCCCCGCCGAGGATCGCGCGCGCACCGTGCCCGAGGGCACCGACGCCGCCGCGGGGAAGGCGCCGTTCGGGGCCCAGTGCGCCAGCTGCCACGGCGCCGGCGGCAAGGGGGACGGCGCCGCGGCGTCGTTCCTCGACCCCGCGCCCGGCGACCTGACCAGCGCGGCGCGGGCGGGCGCGACGACTCCGGGCGAGAAGGCGTGGCTGATCGCCAACGGCGTCGGCGGCGGCTCGGCGATGCCGGGGTTCGCGGCCTCGCTCTCCGAGGAGCAGATCTGGCAGATCGTGGCGTACCTCGAGACGCTGTCGAAGTAGCTGGTCTCCATCCCGAAGACCGGGACGGAGACTGCGTAGTTCCCGTGGCCGCGGCGCGGTCGGTCATCGCGGCTCCTCCTCCCTGGGCAGCAGCCGCCGCTCGCTGCCGTCGCCGTGGAGGTCGTGGAGCACGAGCTCCCCGTCGCGCAGCTCCACCAGGTCGCGGTCCGCGACGGGCCAGACATCGTCCGAGGTGCCCTCCCGCAGCACGGCGCCGTCGGCGGCGCGGTGGAGGCGCCACGGCGGGCTGCGGGAGTCCCAGTCGTCGTTGACGATCAGGATCTCCTCCCCGCCGCGCATCGAGTAGATGCGGTTGCCGGGCGAGGTCGGCCATCCGACCTCGCGTCCCCGGCCCGGGGCCCAGATCTCCAGCCGGGTCTCGTCCCGGGCGTCCGACAGGAGCAGCAACGTGCGCCCGGCCGGCGTGTAGCTGATGCGCTCGACCCGATCCTCGATCTCGACGACGGTCCCCGAGACGGGATCGTGGATCCGCCAGGGGGCTCCGCTGTGGGGCAGGGGGCTCTGGACCCACAGGGTGGCGCTGCGGTCTTCGCCCTCCGTGCAACGCGCCCCGTCGACCTCCGGTCCCGACAGCGGGGTGGCTCCCGCCGCGAGGGGCAGCAGGCGGCGCGGGTACGGGGGTGGCTCCTCCCCGCGGAGGCGGTACAGGATGCCGGGCTCGTTCACCGTGAAGCACGCGAACAGCACCGTGCTCCCCGGTGCCTCGACGTGCCAGCGTCGTTCCGTCGCCGGGTCCCAGACGTCCATCGTCGGGCCGGTGTGGTACAGCACGGCGCCGTCGCCCGAGCACTTGAGCAGGCCCGCGCCCGGCGCCGTCGCGCCGAGCACGGTCAGCCGGTCTCCCTCGAGCACGCCCAGCCGGGGGGACGTGAGCGGCAGCCCGAGGTGTGCGCCGAGGGGGGCGAGGTAGACCGCGAGCCGCTCGCCATCGAGTGCACAGAGGTCGGCGACACGGCGGGGCAGCCGGCGCGGCGGTCCGCCGTCCAGCGGGACGGAGAGCACGCGGGGGACCAGGTCCCGCGGCGAGAGCGCCTTGACCAGCAGGTGATCGGCCTGCGCCGGCGAATAGACGTGCACCGGGATGAAGGCGCCCGCTGGCGGAGTGCCGAACCAGATCAGCAGCGCGACCGCGGGGACCACCGCGCTCGTCGCCGCCAGGAGGACCAGCCGCGCCGGAGCGGCCAGCCTCGCGGGACGCCAGCGGGCCAGCGCCAGCGCCAGGACGGTCGCGACCGTCCCGCCAGCCAGGAGGCCATTGCCCAGCGAGAACGCCGACAGGTAGAGGGCCAGCGTGGCGACCACCGCCGTGGCGCCGGAGAGCGCGAGGATCGCTGCGGTGAGCCCCAACGCGCGCCAGCGCGTCGCGTAGCGGCCGACCAGCATCCCCCACGCCCAGAAGGGTACGGCCAAGCCGACGGACCAGACCAGGGCGGCGAGCTGCGTCCCGGCGACGAACGACCGCGGCTCGACCAGCAGCTGGCCGGCCAGCGCGCCCGCCGCGCTCGCCAGGAGGGCCAGCCCCGGCCCCCAGCGCGTCCGCGCCCCGTCCGGGTGCCCGAAGCAGACCCGCGCCACCGCGGCCAGCGCCAGCGCAGGGAGGAACAGCTGGAAGTGCACCAGCAGCATCAGGTCCGCGGCGATCTCGCGGGCGTCGGCGGGCCCGAGGAACCGCGCGATCAGCGCGAACACCAGCGGCAGCGGGGCCACGACCCACTCCGCGCCGGCGGGGACGAGCGGCGGGGCTCCGGCACGGCGGGACGGGATGGGAGCGCTCATCGAGCCCTCAGTTGTGACAGAATCCCCGGGAACACTCCAGTCCGGGGACTGTCGAAGGAACATCGGAAGCGAGGTGCGATCGCCGCGGGGACTCGCGTCCGCGGGGACCGGAGCGGCGGCGGCGCCTCGCCGCGAGGGACGACGATGCAGACGACGAGGTACGCGTGGGCGGTGCTGGCCACGACCGTGATGCTGTGCGGAGCCGACGGGGGGTGCGGCAAGAACAAGCAGCCCAGCACGATCTCGGTGGGGAGCGGCGGCGAGCGCCCCGTGAGCTACGTCGAGGACGAGGGGCTCCGCGGGCTGCGGATGGTGCTGCGCGAGGCCGGCCCGCCGGCCACCGAGGCGGCCCAGGTGACGGTCGCCGAGGGCAGGCCGCTGGACGACCGGCGGATCGATGCGCTGCTGGGCAAGGTCCCGGACCTCGAGGTCGAGGCGGGGGACCGCACCCCGTTCGCCAAGCGGGAGGGCTCGCTGCCCCCGCCGCTGAGCGGGTCGGACGTGGACGTGCCGTTCCCGCCGCCGGACGTGCAGGAGGGCCCCGGCGATCCGACCCCCGGCGCCCTGACGGTGCTGCGCTACGCTCCCGAGGGGGACGTGCCGCTGGCGCCGCACCTCAACGTCACGTTCAGCGATCCGATGGTCGCCGTCAGCTCGCAAGCCGAGGCCGCCGAGACGATCCCGCTGCGGCTGACCCCGACGCCCGCGGGGCAGTGGCGCTGGCTCGGGACGCGGACCGTGCAGTTCCAGCCGGAGCCGCGCTTCCCGATGGCGACGGAGTACACGGTCGAGGTCCCGGCGGGCACCGAGTCGGCCAACGGCGACACGCTGGCCGAGGCGGTCTCGTTCACGTTCACCACGCCGCCCCCGGGGCTGACCACCCAGTACCCGACCTACGGGCCCCACGATCTCACCCCGGTGATCGTGGTCGGCTTCGACCAGCGCATCGATCCCGGCGCGATGGAGGCGTTCCTCGAGCTGCGCTCGGGCAAGGGCAAGCACCCGCTGCGGCGCGCCACCGCCGAGGAGATCGCGGCCGACGAGGGCGCGCGCTCGGTCACCGCGGCCGCCGAGGAGGGCCGCTGGATCGCGCTGATCCCCAAGCAGCCGCTGCCCAAGGCGACCAGCTTCACGATGACGGTCGCGAAGGGCGCGCCGTCGGCCGAGGGGCCGCGCACCACGCCCGGCGAGCAGAGCTTCGGCTTCTACACCTACGACCCGCTGAAGATCACCGAGCACCACTGCTCGTGGTACGACGAGTGCCCGCCCAACGTCGAGTGGTACGTCGAGTTCAACAACCCGCTGGACGAGGAGCAGTTCGACCCCGCGCTGATCACCTGCACGCCGGAGGTCCCGGGGATGCTGGTCCGCCAGTGGGGCAGCTCGCTGACGATCGGCGGCGTCAAGCAGGGGCGCACGACCTACAAGGTCACCGTCGCCGGGGGTCTGACCGATCGCTTCGGGCAGACGCTGGGCAAGGACGAGACCGTCACGTTCAAGGTCGGCCCGGCGGAGAAGACGCTGTTCGGGCCGGGCAAGGAGCTGGTCGTGCTCGACCCCGCGGGGCCGCCGGCGCTGTCGGTGTTCAGCACCAACCACGACAAGCTGCGCGTCCGGGTCTGGGAGGTCACCCCGGACGACTGGCAGGCGTGGAACGCGTGGCAGCAGAAGTACCGCTGGGACGACGCCAACCCGGGGCCGCCGCCGGGGGACGAGGTGCGCGACGACAGGATCAAGGTCGAGGGCGGGGACGACAGCCTGACCGAGACGTTCGTCGACCTCGAGCCCTACCTCGACGACGGCCACGGCCAGTACGTCGTGTGGGTCGAGCCGACCAAGCAGCCCAAGGAGCGCTGGTACCGCCAGGAGGTGCTGGCCTGGGTGCAGGTCACCGACATCGGCCTGACCGCGTTCGCCGACTACGAGGAGCTGGTGGCGTGGACCACCGCGCTGGGCAGCGGCGCCGCGCTGGATGGGGTCGAGCTGTCGGTGCTGCCCGACGGCGAGCCCACCGCGACCAGCGACGGCGAGGGGCTGGCGCGGATGACGCTGCCCGCCACGGCCAACGGGCCGCAGGTGCTGGTCGCGCGCAAGGGCAGCGACGCGGCCCTGCTGCCGCAGAACCAGAGCTGGTGGGGCGACTACGCCGGCTGGGTCCAGATCGAGCAGCACGACCAGCTGCGGTGGTTCACGTTCGACGACCGCGGGCTGTACCGGCCCACCGAGGAGGTCCGGGTCAAGGGCTGGATCCGCCAGTTCGAGCCGTGGAAGAACGGCGACGTCCAGGCGCTGAAGCAGTCCGGCGGGACCGTGCAGTGGAAGCTCACCGGGCCGCGCGGCAACGATATCGCCGAGGGCCAGGCGCCGCTGTCGGCGCTGGGCGGCTTCGACCTGAAGGTGACGCTGCCGGACAACATCAACCTGGGGACGGCGTGGCTCAACCTCAGCGCCACCGGCACGGGGGCGGCGAGCGCCAACAGCCACGGCCACCCGATCCAGATCCAGGAGTTCCGCCGGCCGGAGTTCGAGGTCTCCTCCACCGCGGAGGAGGGCCCGTTCGTGCTCGGCCACGAGGCGATCGTCACCGTCGACGCGGCGTACTACGCCGGCGGCGGGCTGCCCGGGGCGCCGGTGTACTGGAACGTCCACGCCTCGCCCGGCAGCTTCCGGCCGCCCAACACCGCCGACTACCAGTTCGGGGTGTGGAGCCCGTGGTGGTGGTTCTGGGGCAACAACGACTACGACCTGAACAGCTACCAGAGCCTCGAGGGCAAGACCGACGCCGTCGGCCGCCACTACCTCGGGATCCACTTCGAGGCGCTCAACCCGGCGCGGCCGATGACGGTCACCGCCGAGGCCTCGGTCACCGACGTCAACCGCCAGACGTGGGCCGCGTCGAGCACGCTGCTGGTCCACCCCTCGTCGTGGTACGTGGGGCTCAAGACCGACAAGGGCTTCGTCGGCGAGGACGAGCCGATCCACGTGGACACCAAGGTCTTCGACCTGGACGGGCTGGCGGTCACCGGCGCGACGGTGGACGTGACGATGGCGCGGCTCGCCTGGGAGTGGAAGGGCGGCGAGTACCGGGAGATCGAGACCGACCGCCAGGAGTGCAGCGTCACCTCGGACGACGAGGACCGCCGCTGCAGCTTCGAGCCGCCGCGGGGCGGGACGTACCGCATCACGGCGCGGGTCGAGGACGGCCAGGGCCGCCCCAACGAGACCGAGATCCGGGTGTGGGTCGCCGGCGGCGAGCGGCCGCCGAGCCGCGACGTGGAGATGGAGCGGGTCACGCTGATCCCGGAGCGGGAGGAGTACCAGCCGGGCGAGACCGCGCGGTTCCTGGTCCAGGCGCCGTTCGCGCCGGCCGAGGGCGTGCTGACGATCCGCCGCTCGGGGCTGGTCCGCACCGAGCGGTTCTCGATGAGCGAGACGACCCAGACGCTGGAGGTCCCGATCCTCGAGGAGCACATCCCCGACGTGACGGTCCAGGTCGACCTGGTGGGGGCGGCGGTGCGCCCGGACGACCAGGGGCAGCCGCAGCCCGATCTGCCGCGACGCGTGGCGTACGCCAGCGGCAGCCTGACGTTCCAGGTCCCGCCGCTGCTGCGCACGCTGACCGTCGAGGCCACCCCCCGCGAGCCCAAGGTCGCGCCGGGGGGCAAGACCACGGTGGACCTGACCGTCACCGACGCCGCGGGCGGCGCGGTCGAGGGCGCCGAGGTCGCGGTGGTGATCGTCGACGAGTCGGTGCTGGCGCTGACCGGCTACCAGACCCCGGACCCGCTGACGCTGTTCTACTCGGCGCGCGGGGCGGGGGTCTCGGACTACCACCAGCGCAGCCAGGTGGTGCTGTCCGATCCGGCCAAGGTCGCGGCGATGGCCGCGGCGATCGGCGCGGGGATGGCCAACGGGATGATCCAGACCGCCGCGCCGGCCCCAGCCGGGGGCATGGCGGCGTTCGGCTCCGGCAGCGCCCCGATGGACGACCTCGCCGGGGCCGACTTCGAGATGGCGGAGGCCGAGGAGGCGCCGGCCGAGCCGAGCGCGTCCCGCGGCCTGAAGATGGAGAAGAAGGCGCCGGCCAAGGGCAAGGACGGCCGCGACAAGGCAGCCGAGCCCGAGACCATCGCGGTGCGCGTCGACTTCTCGGCGCTGGCGCTGTTCGCCCCGGCGGTGACCACCGACGGCAGCGGCAAGGCCCGCGTCGAGGTGGAGCTGCCCGACTCGCTGACCCGCTACCGGGTGATGGCGATCGCCGTCGCCGGCGGCCAGCAGTTCGGCGCCGGCGAGTCGTCGATCACCGCGCGGCTGCCGCTGATGACGCGGCCCTCGCCGCCGCGGTTCCTCAACTTCGGCGACCGCTTCGAGCTGTCGGTGGTGCTGCAGAACCAGACCGACCGCGCGATGGACGTCGACGTGGCGGTGCGCGCCAGCAACGTGTCGCTGGCGGCGACGCTGGACGAGGCGCGGCCGGGCGACGCCCCCGACGTGGTCACCACCGGCGGCCAGCGCATCTCGGTGCCGGCCAACGACCGGGTCGAGGTGCGCTTCCCGGCGGCGTCCCAGCTGGCCGGCACGGCGCGCTTCCAGGTGGTCTCGGTGGCCGGGTCGTACGCCGACGCCGCGACCTTCGACCTGCCGGTCTGGACCCCGGCGACCGCCGAGGCGTTCGCCACCTACGGGGTGATCGACGACGGCGCGATCCGCCAGCCGGTCCAGGCCCCCGAGGAGGTCTGGCCCCAGTTCGGCGGGCTGGAGATCACGACCAGCTCGACCCAGCTGCAGGCGCTCACCGACGCCGTGCTGTACCTGGTGCAGTACCCCTACGACTGCAACGAGCAGATCGCCTCGCGGGTGCTGGCGATCGCGGCGCTGCGCGACGTGCTGGGCGCGTTCGAGTCCGCGGAGCTGCCGCCGCCCGAGGAGCTGGAGCGGGTGGTCGACTCCGATCTCGAGAAGCTCGCCGCGCGGCAGAACTGGAACGGCGGCTGGAGCTTCTGGCGCAAGGGCGACCAGGACTGGCCGTACCTGACGGTCCACGTCGCGCACGCGATGGCGCGGGCCCACGAGAAGGGCTACGAGCTGCCCGCCGGGATGTGGGACCGCACCCGGCCGTACCTGGCCGACATCGAGTCGCACATCCCCCACTGGTACTCCCAGGAGTCCAGGTGGGCGATCCGTGCCTACGCGCTGAACGTGCGCCACAAGATGGACGACACCGACGTGCACAAGGCCAAGAAGCTGCTCAAGGAGGCGGGCGTCGAGCAGCTCCCGCTGGAGGCCCAGGGCTGGATCCTGCCGGTGCTCGACGCCGGCGGGGCCACCGCCGAGGCCGACGAGATCGAGCGGCACCTGATGAACCGCGTCGCCGAGTCGGCGGCCGGGGCGCACTTCGTCACGAGCTACAGCGACGGCGCCCACGTGCTGCTGCACAGCGACCGCCGCGCCGACGGGGTGATCCTCGAGTCGCTGATCCAGACCGACCCGGACAACGACGTGATCCCCAAGATCGTCACGGGGCTGCTCGACCACCGCAAGAAGGGCAAGTGGCTGAACACGCAGGAGAACTGCTTCGTGCTGCTGTCCCTCGATCGCTACTTCAACGTCTACGAGAAGGAGACCCCCGACTTCGTCGCCCGCGCCTGGCTCGGCGACCAGTACGCCGGGGACCACGCCTTCCGCGGCAGGACGACGGAGCGGGCCCACATCGACATCCCGATGGGCTACCTCACCGAGACCCCCGGCGAGCAGCCGCTGACCCTGCAGAAGGACGGCACCGGGCGGATGTACTACCGCATCGGGATGCGCTACGCGCCCCGCGACCTGGCGCTGGACCCCGCCGACTACGGCTTCGCCGTCGAGCGGGTCTACGAGCCGGTGGACGACGACGCCGACGTCACGCGCGACGAGGACGGCACCTGGCGGGTCAAGGCCGGGGCCCGGGTCCGCGTGCGGCTGACGATGGTCGCCCCGATGCGCCGCTACCACGTCGCCCTGGTGGACCCGCTGCCGGCGGGGCTGGAGCCGATCAACCCGGAGCTGGCGGTCAGCGAGACGGTGCCACCGGATCAGAACAGCGACCGCAACCAGGGCGGCTACTGGTGGTGGTACTGGCCGTGGTACGAGCACGAGAACCTGCGCGACGAGCGGGTCGAGGCGTTCACCTCGCTGCTGTGGGACGGGGTCCACGAGTACACCTACGTGGCCCGTGCGACGACGCCGGGCGAGTTCGTCGTCCCGCCGACCAAGGCCGAGGAGATGTACCACCCGGAGACCTTCGGGCGGACGGGCACGGACAAGCTGATCGTCGAGTAGCTTCTCTCCGTTGCCGTTGCCGTTGCCGTTGCCGTTGCCCTAGCCGTTGCCGTTGCCCTAGCCGTTGCCGTTGCCGTTGCCGTCGCCGTCGCCGTTCCTGGTATCTTCTCGCCATGCGCGCTGCACTGCTGCTCTCGATCCTCGTCCTCTCGCTCCCCGCCGCGGCCGAGCCGGCCGGGCAGGACGCCGCCCGGTTCTTCCCCCTCTCCGAGGGCCGCGAGTGGGAGTACTCCACCGTCAAGGACCGGGTCACCCGCGAGCCCGGCGAGCACCAGATGCTCAAGATCAAGGGCACGCTGATCGAGACGGTGGTGGGGCCGTCCACGCTGCTCCAGCGCCGCCCCCCCGCCTACCAGGTCAAGGTCGTGCTGCACGAGACCCTCGGCGACCTCGGGATCGAGCACCAGGCCACGACCCTGGAGCACCTGTCGGCGGACGGCAGCTACGTGCTGCTCCACGCGCTCCAGCGGGTCGAGGAGGGGGGGGCGGAGCCGCCCGAACCCCGCGTCGACGAGCTCGGGGCGGTGGTGTTCCAGCTCGTGGAGCCCCCCGAGTCGGTGGACGGCTACCACCGGATCAGCGGGTTCGGCACCGAGTACGAGCTGCGCACGATGGACGACCGCTGGGACACCGCCACGACGCCGGCGGGAACCTTCGAGGGTTGCCTGCGCATCCGCCAGAAGGGCGACATGCGCGGCACCACCGCGGACGAGAAGCGGATGAAGATCATCAACGGCACGATCGAACGCACCAGCTGGTTCGCGCCCGGGGTCGGGCTGGTCAAGCAGACCCACGTCGTGGAGCTGGTCGTGGAGCGCGGCGCCGACGACTTCGTGCACATCAGCGAGGAGATGGAGAAGCTCCTCGTCCGCTACACCGCCCCCCAGCCCTGATACCCCGTGTCTTCCGGCGCCGTTCGAACGTTCGCCCGGCCCATGTGGCGGGATTTTCGGGCTTTTTCTGCCTCCGGGCAGGAACCTTGACCCCGACCCTTGGTACAATGGTCAACGGGGCGATGACCTGGTCCTGCGAACGCGGCCATCCACCGCATCGACCCCGACCTGACGACGAGGCGACGAAAGGCAAGCGAGATGATCGTTCTCGAGCTACTCCTCAAGGGCGGTTGGATGATGTTCGTCATCGCCCTCGTGTCCGTGGTCGCGCTGGCGATCACGCTGGAACGAGTGGTGGTGCTGTTCCTGCTCTCCCGGCTCAACGTCACGATCTTCCTGCGGAAAATCGTGAAGCTGGTCGAGGACCGGGACTACGCGGCCGCCATCGAGGCGTGCAACATCAAGACCAAGCACCCGCTCCCCGCGGTGATGAAGGCCGGCCTGTCCAAGGCCAACCGGCGCGAGAAGGAGATCGAGCGCGCCATGGAGGAGGAGATGCTGCGCGCCCTGCCACGGGTCCAGCGCGGCATCTCGTTCCTGTCCCTGCTGGGCAACTCGGCCACGCTGCTGGGGCTGCTCGGCACCATCTTCGGGCTGATCAAGGCGTTCAGCGGCGTGTCCGCCGCCAGCGCCGCGGCCCGGCAGCAGGTGCTCGCGGAGGGCATCTCGATGGCGATGTTCACCACCGCCTTCGGGCTGATCGTCGCCGTCCCGATCCTGTTCGCCTACACGATCGTCAACTCGAAGATGGAGAAGACCCTGATCCAGACCGAGGAGGGCTCCGTGGCCCTGCTCGGGGCGCTGGCCGGCCGGCTGACCCCGGTCCGCCAGGGCCAAGCGTCTGGTCGTGGGCGTGAGGGCGTGGCCTAGCGGGGGCGGCAGCGATGGCGTTGTTCGGGCGCTACAAGCGGGCCAAGGAAGAGGTCGAGGTCAACCTGATCCCGGTCATGAACCTGTTCGTGACCCTGATCCCGTTCCTGCTCCTCGCCGCGGCCTTCTACCACGTGGGGGTGATCCCGACGTCGCTGCCGTCGCAGACGGACCAGACGTCGGACATCGCCGCCGACCCGCGAGCGGTGACGGTCAACCTGCACCTCGAGCCGGACCGGATCCAGATGAGCGCGTCCAGCGCGGTGATGGACGAGGAGACGCTGTCCAGGCTGTCGCTGAGCATGCCGCGCGGCCCCGAGGGCTTCGATCTGGAGCTGCTGCAGAGCGTGCTGTACCAGATCAAGCAGAAGTACGAGAAGAGCGACACGGTGATCGTGCTGCCCGACGCGGAGGTCGAGTACAAGGACGTGGTGATGGTGCTCGACGTGGCGCGGGAGATCGTGATCGACGAGGGCACCGAGACCGAGGAGCGGGTCCCGCTGTTCCCGGTGGTGGTGATGTCGCAGATGATCAAGGCGCCGGAGGGCACACCATGATCGACATGCGCGCCCGCACCGCGAAGAAGCAGATGTCGCTGCAGGTCACGTCCCTGCTGGACATGTTCACGATCATCCTCGTGTTCCTGATGGTCAGCTTCCAGGCCGACGACATGGACTTCGTGCTGAACTCGGATCTCACGCTGCCGATGAGCAGCGCCAAGAGCCCGTTCAAGACGGCGGTCCAGGTCGACATCACCCCCGACGCGGTGCAGGTCGACGGCAGGACCGTCTACGAGCTCGCCGAGGGGGGCACCCTGCAGGAGGCGGACCAGCACGCCCAGCAGCTGCCGGCGGTGTCGCAGGCGGTCAAGGAGGCGTGGGAGCGGTCGACCAAGGAGGCGGACTCGGAGAACGTGGTCGTGATCCAGGCCGACCAGCACCTGCCATACCGAACGATCCACCTGGTGATGCGGAGCGCGGCGGTGTCCGGGTTCTTCCGCTATCGCCTCGTGATCGAGAAGGAGTGAGGGCATGCGAGGTTCCATCGCACTGCTCGGTCTGTGCCTGCTCGGCGCCGTCGCGCTGGCGGCGCCGCGACCCGCGGCGGCCGCCCCCCCCGGGGACGACGACGCGGTGGCCCGGGGGAGCAAGAAGAAGGACAAGGACAAGGACAAGGAAGAGGAGCCGACGCCGGCACCGGAGGAGGCCGCGGACACCACCGTGATGCGCTCCAACCGGATGGAGTTCGACGAGCGGCTGGTCAAGGGCCAGTCGGCCAGCTCCGGCGCGGTGTACCTGTTCAAGCGCGTGCCGCGCCACCTGCCCGGCCTGGTGCCGATGCGGCGCAGCTACCGGGCGCGGATCGTCGAGCCGGTGCTCGGCGAGCGGGAGCTCAAGCCGGCGGTCTACTCCACCGAGGTCGAGGACGTCGAGTACGCCCCGGCCGGTGACGAGCAGCCGGACGAGGGCGGCAGGAACGGCAGCAGCGGGGCCAGCGACGGCCGCGGAGGGCGCAAGTGACCCCACCCGCCCCCGGCGGGAACGGCATGGTGGTCGTCCGGCTGCAGCGGGCCGGGCGCACGGTGCGGTCCTACGAGATCCGGTCCGATGCGTTCAGCATCGGCTCCGGGGACGGGTGCGAGATCCGGATGGCGGGCGACCCGACGGTGGCGGCCAGGCACGCCAGCGTCTACGTCGAGGACGGGGAGTGCACCCTGGTGCCGGAGCCGGGCGCCACCGTCCAGGTCAACCAGCAGGAGGTCGACTTCGCGGTCCTCGGCCCCGAGGACCTGGTCCGCATCGGCCGGCTGACGTTCAAGATCGAGCTGCTGCAGTCCCCCGAGACGGTGGCGCGCCAGTCCCAGGACGACTGGCAGGAGGGGCAGCGCCGCCCGGCGGCCGCGGTCGGCGACAGCACCGTGCCGGCGATGCGGCTGCCCTTCGAGCAGAGCGGACGGGACATCGGTCCCGACGCGGCCGCGGTGTTCGACGACGAGTTCGACTCGATGCTCGAGGAGCTGGCCTCGGAGTTCGGCGACGACGATCCCGCCGTGGCGACCGACGAGTCGCCGGCCGAGGATACCTCGACGTCGAGCCTCTCCGACGCCAACCTGATCACCTCGGAGCGCCTCGAGGCGGGCCCCGAGGCGACCGAGGCCGGCCCGATCCCCGGCGTCGACCGGGCCCCCGCGGTGTCCTCCACCGAGCCGATCGGACCCGTGCTGGTGATCCACCCGCCCGAGGGGTCGACGCAGCGGATCATCCTGCCCCAGGGCGGGTTCTTCATCGGGCAGGAGGGCAGCCACATCGTGATGCCGTTCCCCGGGGTCGCCCAGCGCCACGCGCTGCTGGGGGTCTACGAGGACGGCAGCGTCGCGGTCCAGGACCAGGGCAGCGGGCAGCCCACGCTGCTCAACGGCCGGCCGGTGAGCCACACCTACGTGCGGCCTGGGGACGTGCTGCAGGTCGGGCCGGTGCACTTCACGCTGGAGGCGCCGCCGCAGGCGCTGGCCACCGCGGGCCCCGACGCGCTGGACGACTTCGACAAGACCGAGCCGGGCGTCGACCCGATCCCCGTGCAGTACCTCGAGGC
This sequence comes from uncultured Rickettsiales bacterium, assembly GCA_964584075.1. Taxonomy (GTDB): domain Bacteria; phylum Myxococcota_A; class UBA796; order UBA9615; family CAYRNR01; genus CAZOYV01. Next base: position 15,914 of record CAZOYV010000199.1, read on the forward strand.
GCAGTACGGCCACCCGCCGCGCTCCGAGGAGGCCCCGGTCTCGTTCTCGCTGCCCCGCCGGCGCCGGCAGGAGCCCGACGACGAGCTGGAGGTCGAGCCGACCCGCCGCGCCCAGCCGGTGGCGGCGACGTTGCCCGAGGCACAGCCCGACGTCACGCCCACCGAGATCGCGGGTCCCGAGCTCGAGCCGGCCCGCGAGCCCCGCGCGGCGCGGTCCGTGCCCCCCGCGGCGCCC
>CAZOYV010000200.1:0-15833 GCA_964584075.1 uncultured Rickettsiales bacterium
GCCGGCGTCGGTGGGCGCCGGCGCGGTCGCCGCCGCGGCGAGCGTCGGTGCGGGCGGCCGCGGCGTGCCGGGCTGCGGCCCGCGCGGCGCCTCCCCGGGGGGCGCGGGACACGGCAGGGAGCGATCCGTCCGCCAGCGGTCCCGCGAGCGCGCCCAGTCGGCGTAGACCGGATCGTCGTAGCCGTCGTGGCACGGCAGGCACGGCGCCACCGCCAGGATCCGCCGCAGCTCGTCGCCGTCGAACGGCCGCGAGTCGGCCCGCGAGGTGGTCTGCAGCGGGGTGCCGTCCGGTGACACGAAGGCGTCCAGGGGGTACTCGACGTCCAGGCCCGAGGCCTGCGGGTCCCACGCCGCCGCCACCGCCAGGCCGTCGGGCCACGCCACCAGCGTGCCGTCCCCCAGCCCCAGCACCTTGGGGTCGGCGTGGCACTGCAGGCAGGTCGGCACCGCCGTGCGCGTGGTGTGGGGGTCGAACGCCCCCATCGCCAGCGCCGGGAAGCGGTCGGGGTCGACGCGCGGCGCCCCCCCGCCGTCGGGGTCGCCCGCCCCCTCGCCGAGCTCGGTCATGAACACCTGGCAGCCGGGCGCGAACGGCTGGACCGTGCCCCCCGGGCCGACGCCCAGCGTGGGCCGCTCGAAGCGCAGGTACGAGCGGCGCTCCTCCCAGCGCCCCGGCGTCTCGCGGCCGGCCAGGTGGTCGCGCTGGACGCCGCCGCGGTCGTAGATCTCGTGGCAACCGTAGCACTGCGGCGTCCAGGCGCTGTGGCACGCCTGGCACGACAGCCGCTCGTGGCCCGGCAGCGCGTGGTGGGCCTCGTCCGCCAGCTCGGGGATCGCCCGCACCTCGCCGTCCAGCCGCCCGATCAGCGCGGGACCGTCGTCGGCCGGCACCACGTGGGGCAGCGGGTCGCCGCGACGGGCCAGCGCCACCTGGTCGCCGGCGGCCAGCGGCCAGCCGCCGTTGAGCCGCGCGGCGCGCAGCGCGTCGTGGTCCGCGGTGCCCTCGATCCCGTCGTCGCGCAGCGGCGCCGACCACCGCGGGCGGTGGCAGTCCTCGCAGGCCACGGCGACCTGGTCCTCCATGTGCGCGTGGCGCTCGCCGTCGCCCATCACCCCGGCGCCCAGGTGGCAGTCGATGCAGGCCAGCCCGGCCTCGTGGTGCACGTCGGGCAGCAGCGGCTGCCAGCTGCGCCCGCCGCTGAGCTCGCGGGTCGTCGGGCCGCCGCGGTGGTAGGGCGTGGCGTAGCCCTCGTCCTCGAAGCGGCCCTGGTACGACAGCGCGATCCGCGCCGAGCGGTTGTGGCACTTGGCGCACTCCTCGGTGGGGATCCGGGTCGTCAGCCGCGGGTGGGCGGCGGGGCCCCCGTCGCCAGCCCAGCCGGGCTGGCCGCGGTCGGGCAGCCGGTCGTGGTCGGGGGCCGGGGCCAGGTGGCAGTCGGCGCAGCCGCCGCCGCGGGTCCCGATCTCGCCGGGCAGATCGCCCAGCGGCTTGTGCAGGTGGCACGTCGCGCAGAACTTGCGCGCGTGGTCCTCGGCCAGCGTCAGGCCCCCGTCCGGGTCCTGGGCGGCCAGCGCGGGGATCCCCCCGGCCAGCAGCGGGGCGCCGCCGCCCTCGGGGTCGGTGGCCTCGCCGAACTGGAACGCGAGCACCGCGGTGATCCCGGCGTTGGTCGCCATCAGCCCGGCCTGGACGCGCTCCACCTGGTCCGGGTGGCAGTCGACCCGCCCGCAGGTCCGGGCCGCCACCGCCAGCTCTCCGGGGCGCGCGACGATGCCCCGGTGGGCGCGGCGCTCGTCCAGCCACCGCGGGTCGCCCAGGTGGCACGACGAGCAGCCGAACTCCTCGGGGTGCGAGCGGCTGATCGCCACCGGCTCGTGGCACGCGACGCAGCCCTCCTCGGGCAGCTCGGGCGGACGATCCGGGGCCCGCGCGCGATCGACCACGAGCGCGGCGCCCAGCGCCGCCAGCAGGCCGGCGCCGACGAACCACGGCAGGCGGTCGCGGGCCCTCATCCGAGCCACCCCCACACCGACAGCCCCGCGTAGGCCACCGCGACCACCGCGGCGGCGATCGCCAGCGGCGTCCGGGCCCGGGCCCCGGCCAGCGGGATGGCCCACACCAGCGCCAGCCCCGCCAGCGGGAGCAGCACGCCGGCGAGCAGGGGCGGCAGCCAGCGCAGGATCAGCTGGACCCCGACGAAGAACCACGGGCCGTGGACCACCGCGGGGGCGGCGTCCGGGGCGTGCCCGGTGGGCACCCGCAGCAGCAGCGCCAGCGCCGCGATCAGCAACGTCGCCCAGCCCAGCGCCGCCGGGCTGCGGCGCAGCCGGCCGAGGTGGTCCGACGTCAGGTACAGCAGCCCCGCGGTGACCGTCGCGAGGTGGTGCAGGTAGGGCAGCAGCAGGGCCGCCGACCGCGGCTCGGGGCGGTACAGCGAGCGGGCCAGCACCTCGCCGATCCCGGGCACGCTGCGCGCCAGCCCGACCATCACCGTGGCGGCGTCGAGCCCCTGCGCCGAGCCGCGCAGCACGAACCCGGTGAAGCAGCCCAGCACGACCAGCGGCAGCAGCAGCACCGCCTTGGTCCAGCGCCAGGTGCGGAACCGCCCGTCGCGGCCGCGCCACACGATCGACCCCAGGTGGGCCACCGCCCCGATCAGCAGCAGCTGCGCCGCCCAGTGGTGGAACCGGCGCACGAACCACCCCAGCGGCACGACCTGCTCGATGCGCGCCACCGAGTCGTAGGCCCCCGCGCCGGGGTCGTAGTGCAGCGCCAGCACGATCCCCGAGGCCACCACGAGCAGCAGGCTCGACGCCGCCAGGTCGCCCAGCGTGGGCCACCGCAGCCGGGCCCGCAGCGTGCCGGGATCAGCCGGGGCGGACAACGAAGCCTCCGTCCTCGCCGGGCTCCACGTCGAGCGCGGCCAGCGGCTCGGCCGCCGGGCCGTGCAGCACCGCGCCGTCCAGCGCGTAGCGGCTGCCGTGGCACGGGCAGTCCAGCGTCTGCCCGTCCGGCGCCGGCGCCACGGTGCAGCCCAGGTGGCTGCACGCCGCCGACAGGGCCCAGACCCGATCGCCGTGCTGGACCAGCAGCACCCGGCCCTGCTGGCGGACCACCGGCGTGCGCCGCGGCGGGCCCTGAAGGGGCGGGAAGACGACCGGATCGGGGGGCGGAGGGCTCCAGGCCGCGAAGCGCCACGAGGCGAGGCCGCCGAGCAGCAGCGCCACGCCGCCGGCGGCGCGGCCGAGGAGCCCGTGGACCTCGCGGCGGCTGGGGGGCTGCGGCGGCGGATCGTCCCGTGCCATCGGTCCAGCCTACCGCCCGGCGGACCATGAAGCGAACGTGACGGAATGGAGCCGCGGGCGCCGGGCGAGAACTTCGCGTGGACAACCCGTGCCGATCCTGCGACGAAGCCTGATTTTCCCTTGCAGTTCGCGGGGTTCTGCCCCAGCTACTCGAGTAGGGTACCGATGGCGAGCGACACGTCCCAGCGCGAGCGCCGGGCCCGGCGCAACCGGATCATCCAGCGGATCCTCGGCTGGACGCTGGTGATCGTCGGCGTCCCGCTGTACCCGATGCCGATCCCGCTGGGGCTGGTCTGCATCGCCGCCGGCCTGGTCCTGCTGGCCCGCTCCACGCCGGCCGTGCGCCGTCGCCTCGGCGCCCTGCGCAGGTGGTTCCCCGGGCTCTACGAGAAGGTCGCCGCCACCCGCGACCGCGACAGGCTGCCAGGCGCTCAGGATCCCGCGGGCACGCAAGCGTGCTTGACCGGGTTGCCGGGGGCCTCGCCGACGCGCACCTCGCAGCTGTAGCCCGCCGGGCACTCGCTGCCGTTGGACTCCGGGGTGCACTCGCGCAGGCAGGTCGGTCCGTCGGCCAGCGCCGGCTCGTCGACGCAGTAGGTCCACGGGAAGCCGGGGTGGTCGGGGCAGTAGTGGGTGCAGTCCTGGGTGCACAGCCCGGGCTCGCCCTGCTCGGTGACGAGGCAGTGGTTGCCCGCCATGCAGTCGCCGTCGTCAAGGCAGCGCTCGCCGATCCAGCCGCGGGAGCCGGGCAGGCAGACCGTCGCGGTCTTCCACGGCTCGCCGAAGCGCGACGCGGTGACCGGCACGGTGTGGTCGATGCTGCGGCAGTCGTGGTTCTGGGACTGCTCCTTGAGCACGCACATCCCCTGGTCGGGGTCGTCGGGGTCGTCGACGCAGAAGCTGGTCGGGTAGCCGTAGCGGTCGTCGCAGTAGCGCTCGCAGTGGGCGCTGCAGAACCCGCGGCCGCCGACCGGGTTGTGCTGGCAGAACCCGCCCTCGTAGGCGCAGTCCTCGTCGACCTCGCACTCGGCGCCGAGCCACGGATCGTCGATGTCGACCACCGCGCCGTCGTCGTACCGCTCGGGCTCGCGCTGGACGTGCACCGGCACCGACGACACGCCCCAGATCAGCGCGGTCAGCTCGAGGATGTCGGCGGCCTCCATCCGGATGCAGCCGTGGCTCACGAACCCGCGCACGAGGTTGCCGCCGTCGGGCTCGGTGTAGTCGCTGATCGGCCCGTGGATCCCGTAGTTGCCCCACCACTGCAGGAACGGCAGCCCGGCGAAGACCGGGACGCGGTCGCCGTCGTCGTCGGTCCACCAGATCTTGCAGGGCTGGATCCCGTCGGGGGTGATCTCGAAGTCCTGGCTGCCGGTGTACAGCAGCGGGAAGTGGGTCAGCGACTCCTCGTAGGTCGTGCCGCCGGGGTCCAGGTTGATCGCGCCGACGCCCACCGGGTAGACCTTCTCGAACCCGGTCTCGGGGTCGCTCAGGCGCAGGGTCAGGCCGTGGATCGAGATCGTGATCTCGGGCGCCACCAGCGGCTCCAGGTCGGGGATCTCCTTGCACTCGGTGGCGTGGCCCCAGCTGCCCTCGCGGGGCGCCATGTCGGTCGCGTCCTCGCTCCAGTCGCAGCCCCCGCCCGCCAGCGCGAGCAGGGTGGTGGTGGCGAGCAGCCCTGTGAGCCTGGTGTGCCACGTCATCTCCGGCCTCCGTTCCACGTGGGTCACCGGGGACTGAAGCAAGATGCAGGCCAACGCCGCCCGGCCCTCCGGCTGTCGCAGGAAAGGCGTGAAACCCAAGTGATTCGAGGAAGTTGAAGGGCGTTTCGAGCGGGCGTCGCACGCGCGAAGGGCGGCCGAGGCCTGTGTCAGAGGCCCCGGGCGACTGTGTCAGAGGTGTGACAGGGGCGGGTCACAGCGCCTCGTACGCCGCGCGGATCGCGCCGTCGACCTGCTCCATCAGCGGCGCGAAGGCGGCGTCCTCCACCAGCTGGAACATCTGCGGCGGGCGCACGAACGACACGTCGATGTCGCCTTCCTCGCGCTCGTAGACGACCACGTTGCACGGCAGCAGCAGCCCGATCTCGGGATCGTGGCGCAGGGCCTCGTGGGCGAAGCCGGGGTTGCACGCGCCGAGGATGTGGTACGGGCGCACGTCCTCGCCCAGCTTGTTCTTCATCGTCGCCTTGACGTCGATGGTGGTGATGATCCCGAAGCCGCGCTCGGCGAGCACGGCGGTGGTGCGCTCGATGGCGTCGTCGAACGAGACCCCGGTCAGCGTCTTCTTGTAGCCCAGCTCCATGGCGTCCTCCGTGGCGGTCGTTGTATCACTGCAGAGCCATCGCGGCACCACGGCGGTGCAGGAGCGGAGTCGGGCCGGGTGGTGCCGGGGATGATCTCGATCGACCCGGCCGGGCCCGACGCCGGCCAGACCCTGCTGCGCTCGGGCGACTTCGACGACTTCGGCGCGGTGACGGCCAGTGGCCGCTTCGCCCCGGTGGAGACCTTCGGCACCGACGGCACAGAGGCGATCGTCGTGATCGCCCTGGCGGACGGCCCGGTCCACGGCACGATCCTGCTGATGCCCCGGGAGCGGACCCGCTACCAGCTCCCCGCCCCCGACGGCAGCGCGGTGGTGGCGTGGCTGGACGACGGCCGCTGCTGGCCGCTGGCGCTGGTGTGCTGGACCGATCTGCCGCGGTAGGAGGTGCGGGCGTGCTCAGCAGCCCTCGGCGGCCTTGGGGCCGGTGCTGGTGGTGCGCACGGGCAGGGGCGGGGGGGCGACGGTCGGCGGTCCGCCGCCGGCGGCGACGCCGGAGCTGAGCGCCTCCACGCCGCCGGCGAGGTACAGCGACACGGCCTTGCGCTGCTGGTACTCGGCCCAGGCCTCCGCGGGGGCACCTTCGGGGGGCTCGGCCGGGTCCTCGAAGCGTTCGTTCCAGGCCGGCTGGCCGCCCTCGAGGATCGCCACCCGCGGGTAGCCCAGCTTGCTGATCTGCTGCCAGGCGTGGACGGCCTCGTCGTCGTCGTTGGCCACGATCACCACGCGCCGGTGCTCGGGGAACGGCCCCGGTGCGGCCCAGCTGGGATCGCTCAGCGGCAGCCAGTACGCCATCGGCAGCCGGTCCGCGGGGGGCGAGCCGCCGGGGCGCACGTCGACGACCGTCAGGCCGGGCTCGCCGGCCAGGATCGAGTCCGCGAGCGCGTCGGGCGACACCCGCGTGATGCCGAACGGAGAGGCCTCCACCGGCGCCATCTCGTGCAGGTCGGCGAGCGAGGTGGTGCCGGACTCGTCCGCGGGCTCGTCCCAGCCGGTGCCCAGCGTGCCGACCCCGACGGTGCTCAGCGCCACGCCGATCCCCAGCAGCACCGCCACGCCGGCGGCGATGAACTCCCATCGGAACTTCATGGCTGCACCGGTCCCTTCCCGAAGCGGCGCTCGGCCCACTCCGCGCCGGCGAACCCGGCGATCGCCACCACGGTGAAGGCCAGCGCCAGCACGCCCGGACGGACGCCCAGCCAGCTGGACAGCGTGGGCGAGCCCTCGATGTGCCCCAGCTCGTAGATCGGCTCGACGACCGGGTAGGCGAGGCCGAACACCACCATCCCGATCAGCGCGCCGCCGAGGAACAGCATCCCGTCGATCTTGCCGGTGATCGAACTGACCACCGAGGTCCCCGGTCAGTAGCCGCCGATCACGAACCCCAACCCGAGGATCAGTCCGCCGACGGTCTGCGCCACCAGGAACGTCGGGTTGAGGTACAGCTTGGTCAGGTCCATCCAGCCCAGGGCACCGGCGCCGAAGGTCAGCAACATGGCGACCACGATGCCGGTGAACATCACCTTGAAGACCGTCAGGTCCTTGAAATAGAACTGCGACGCCAGCTTGCGGCTGTTGCCCAGCCCGCCCATCTCCAGCGCCACGCCGAAGCCGATGCCCAGCACGAACGCCGCCGCCAGGCCCAGCTCCGGGCCCCACATGTACACCTTTGCCAGGGGTCCCATCAGGTCCACTGCCTCCGGAAGAACCAGGCGGCCGCGTAGGCGCCGCCGAAGATACACATCATCCCGGCCAGGGAGCCCAGCGCCAGCGTGGCGCCGCCGGTGAGCGCCATGCCCGAGGTGCAGCCCAGCGCGAACCGCGCGCCGAAGCCCATGATCGCGCCGCCGAGCAGCGACAGCGCGATCCGCGTACCGGTCCGGGCCCGGGGCCCCTTGAGCACCTCGAGCTTGAGCCGCCGGCCGATCGCGCCGCTGATCAGCGCCCCGGCCATCACGCCCAGCAGCTCGACGAACAGCCAGTCGTCGAGCACCCCGCCGCGGGCGGTGTAGCGCGCCAGGTACTCGCTGCCGTCCACCGCGGCGGGCGCCACCGTGTGGGCCGCGTGGGCCGCCGCGATCATCATCCCGCCGGAGGCGCCCAGCCCCCGGCCCATGATGAAGAACGTGCCGAACAGCACGACCCCCAGCAGGATCCCCGAGATGTAGGGGTTGACGTACTTGCGTGGGACGTTGTCCATCGTCCTCTCCGTCCTAGTAGGGCAGCCACTTGGTCAGCAGCCCGCCCTCGACCATCGTGAAGCGCAGCATCAGCCCGCCGAACAGCGCCAGCAGCGGGGTGAACGGGGTGTAGCGGGCCTTGCCCGACAGCTGGGCCAGCAGCAGCGCCAGCGGCACGGCGAGCCCGATGCCGACGTCGAACACCAGGAAGTGCACCGTCAGCTCGCCGCCGAGCACCAGCCGGGCCATCTCCTGCCCCATCGCCCCGCCGGTGGCGTGGCCCAGCACGAACAGGAACAGCAGCACCAGCTCGGCGGTGATCGTCCCGGTCAGCACCGTGGCGAGCATCCGCTTCTCGTGGGCCTTGCGCGCGATCAGCATCGCCGTGGCGGTGCCGGCGGTGAGCCCCGACGACAGGAACAGCACGCCCATCACGTTGCTGTTCCAGAACGGGCGCGCCTGCATCGTCGACAGCAGCACGCCGGTGTAGATCCCGACCCCGGCGCCGCACAGCACCAGCACCAGCGCCAGCGGCTTCTTCAGCGGCTGCAGCCGCTCCCAGATCGGCAGCACCCACGGGATCCGGATCCAGTTGAGCCACACCGTCCGCGGCAGCTGCACGAAGGCGAACACCACCGCCAGCGCGACGGCCAGCGACAGCAGCCAGGTGCCCCACGAGATCGGCGAGGCCGGCTCGAAGGTCAGGAACAGCCGCCAGAAGTACCAGACGTGGTGCAGGTCCAGCAGCAGCAGCCCGACCCCCAGGCCCATCGCCGGCGGCACCACCAGGGGGGCGTAGCCGGTGATCGTCGGGTAGCGCTCCTCGCGGTTGGCCAGCACCAGCAGTCCGACCAGGACCAGCAGCCCGGCGCCGAGGCCGCCGAGGAAGAAGTAGGCCGGGAGCTCCCAGCCCCAGATCGTGAGGTGGGGGTCGATGTAGTGGTTGTGTCGTCCGGAGATGATCTCGATCTCGGTTTCCATCAGCTCATCTCCTCACAGCAGGAAGAACATCTTCGGTTCGGTGCCGGCCTCGGGCAGCAGCACCTTGACCTTGCGGGTCCGCAGCTGCTCGGCGACCACGCTGTCGGGGTCGTCCAGATCGCCGAACTCGAGGCAGTAGGTCGGGCACACCGAGACGCAGGCGGGCTTGTGGCCCTTCTCCGTGCGGTGGATGCAGAACGTGCACTTGCTGACGTAGCCCTCGGGGTGCACGTAGCGCGCGTCGTAGGGGCAGGCCGTGATGCACGCCCCGCAGCCGATGCACACGTCGGGGGTCACCAGCACCACGCCGACGTCCTCGCGCACGTGGCTCGCCCCGGTGGGGCAGGTGTACACGCACGGCGGGTCCTCGCAGTGGTTGCAGCGCTCCGAGCGGTTCTCCATCCACAGGTCGGGGAACCGCCCCCCGACCTCCTGCACGATCCAGTCGCGGGCGAGGCCGTCGGGGACCTGGTTCTCGTTGTGGCAGGCCAGCACGCAGTCGGAGCAGCCGACACACCGCTTGGTGTCCATGGTCATGACGAAGCGCGCCATCTAGGCCACCTCCTCTCCATGGCCGTGGCCCCCTGCGGCGTGGCCCTCGTCGGCACCGGCCGGCGCCTCGGTCTTGCGCACCGACACGAAGTTCACGCGCATCCCGGTGCCGCCCATGATCGGGTCGCGGGCGTAGCGGGTGACCAGCTGGTTGTCATCGGCGCCCTTCAGGTACGAGGCCCGCATCTGCTTCTGGGTGTGGCCGAAGCCGTGGACCAGGTAGACCGCGTCGGCGCGGATCCGCTGCGTGACCTTGGCCTGCACGACGTTGCTCTCGGCGCCGTCCTGGTTGGTCAGGATCACCCAGTCGCCGCCCTCGATCCCCAGGTCCGCGGCGGCGGCGGCGTTGATCCACACCCGGTTGGTGTCCTCGATCTGCAGCAGCAGCGGGTTGTTCGTCGTGCGGCCGAAGGTGTGCACCGGCGAGCGGCCGTACAGCAGCCGGAACTGGCCCGGCGGGGGCTGCTCGTGGTGGGTGTACCGCGGGATCGGGTCGAAGCCCTTCTCGGCCAGCGCGGTGGAGTACAGCTCGATCTTGCCGGTGGGGGTGTAGAACTCCACCGGCGCGCCCTCGTCCCAGTAGATCGGGACGCGGTCGAGGTTGACCACGCCCTCGCGGCGCAGCTGATCCAGCGTGACCCCGGTGCCCTCCAGCCGGGTCTCGAGGTACTCGTCCATGTCCTCGAACGGGAAGTGCTCGCCGAGGCCCATCTTCTCGGCCAGCTGCTTGGTGATCCACCACCCGGGCTTGCTGTCGCCGACGGGCTCCACCACCGGCTCGCGGATCGCGATCGACGGGGTCTTGTAGGTCGACAGCCGCAGGTCGTCGCCGCGCTCGAGGTAGCTGGCCTCGGGCAGCACCACGTCGGCCCAGCCGGTGACCTCGGCGGGCAGGATGTCGACCACCGCGATCAGCTCCAGCGCCTGGGCCGCCTCGGCCACGGCCTGGGGGTTGGGGATCGTCAGCGCCAGGTTGGTGCCGTAGACCAGCCAGCCCTTGAGGTTGCACGGCCGCACCGGGAAGGGCATCGAGGCGTCGCACAGCTCGTGGGCCAGCGCCAGCGTCGCCATCGGGTACTTGTCCCCGAGCTCGGCGCGCCAGTTGCGCTCCGGGGTCTCGTGGGGCGGGTAGGGGTAGCCCTTCACCTTGGCCTTGGCCGGCATGTAGAACCCCCCGCGGCGGCCCCACGCGCCCAGCAGCGCGTTGAGGATCGCCACCGCGCGGACCCGCTGGGTGTCGTCGCCGTACCAGGTCACGTGGCGGCCGGGGTGGACGATCGTCGCCGGCGCGTTGCGCGCCATCATCCGCGCGGTCTCGCGGATCGTGTCGGGCTCGATGCCGGTGATCGGCCACGCCCACTCGGGGGTGTTGGTCGCCACCGCGGCCTGCAGCTGCTCGAAGCCGTAGGTGTAGTCCTCGACGTACTGCTGGTCGTAGAGCCCCTCCTCGATCAGGACGTGGGTCCAGGCCAGCAGCAGCGCCAGATCGGTCGACGGCCGGATCGGCAGCCAGTGCCTGGCCTTGCCCGCCGCCACCGAGTACCGCGGGTCGACGACGATGATCTCGGCGCCGCGCCCGATGGCGTGGGAGAACTCCTGCACCTGGGAGTTGTGCATGTTCTCGCCCAGGTGGCTGCCGATCAGCACCAGGCAGCGGGCGTTCTCGATGTCGGTGTTCTCGGGGGAGCCGACCCCCTGGCCGAACGTCATCTGGAACGCCACCTCGCGCGGCCCGCGGCACTGCGCGTAGCTCGGCGCGGCGACGTTGACCGACCCGTAGGCCGCCAGCAGCTCCTTGAAGTAGGCCCCGCCGCTGCCGTGGTAGAACAGCGCGACGCACTCGGGGCCCCACTTCTCCTTGATGACCTCCAGCTTGTCGGCGATGGTCCCCAGCGCGTCGTCCCAGCTGGCCTCGCGGAACACCTGCTCGCCGCGCTTCTCGGTGCGGATCAGCGGCCTGGTCAGGCGGTCGGGGTCGGTGTGGGCGCCGATCCCGCCGGTGCCACGCGGGCACAGCCGCCCGTTGGTCAGCGGGTCGGCGGGGTTGCCGTCCAGCTTCCAGATCCGGCCGTCGCTGACGTGCGCGCGCACCGCGCACTTCCAGAAGCAGATCTCGCAGTAGCTGTGCTTGATCTCGACGTTGGGCGGCGTCGGGTCGAACGCCGCGCGGGCCCGCCGGGCGGGCGCCAGCGTCGACAGCGCCGTGCCCGCGGCGGCGGCCCCGGCCGTGGTGGCGGCGCCGATCTTGATGAAGTCCCTGCGGTTGAGCTCGCGTGCCATCGGTTCACTTTCCCTGCAGCAGGGCCGAGCGGGCGTGGACGCGGCGGGTCAGGATGCCGCGCACCATGTCGCAGGCCTGGGAGATGCTGTCGTCGGCGAGGCTGTAATAGACGTACTGTCCCTCGCGGCGGGTCGAGACCATGCCGACCCCCCGCATCGCCGAGAGGTGCTGCGAGACGCTGGGCTGCGAGATCCCGAGCTGCTCGGCGAGGTCTCCGACGCACAGCTCGTGGTCCTTGAGCAGGTACAGGATCATCAGCCGGTGGGGGTGCCCCATCGTGCGGCAGAACGTCGCCTGCATCTCGAACAGCGCGGGGTCGAGCTGCCCTGCCTCGTCGCAGTACTCCCCGGGCTCGTCCGACGGCTCCTCCTCCGGGTCGAGCGAGGGGTCGAGCAAGGGGTGCTTGTCGTCGACCTCGGGCGTCATCTCGGCTCCAATCGGGAGTACATATACATATCCGAATATTATTAGTCAACAAATACTACATATTTGAATATATTAACAAAATATGATAAAACAACTATAAATAGGCGTGTCTACCAATTGGCGCCTCGATTCCCGCCAGGAAGGCGATCTCGGGGGGCCTCCCCGCGGCGAAACGGCACCGCGACGGGTATGCACCAATTCCCCAACAACCCCAGAAATCAGAAAAATTCGTTCTTCAATCGGTGGATTCTTGTCTAAACTGTTACACAAGGGCGGAGTCTGCGCCTGCTGGTGGACGCCGACGATGCCCGGGTCGGGAGCACCCCATGATGGGACATCGCCGGAGCGCCCTGCTCCTCATCATCGCGTGGCTCCTCGCCGCGGTGGGGCCCGCGGCCGCGGTGCAACCCGGGGACGTGGTCGTCACGGAGATCATGAAGGACACCGTGGCCGTCGCGGACCCGCACGGAGAGTGGTTCGAGGTCCTCAACCGCACCGGGTCGGACATCGATCTGGACGGCTGGGAGATCCACGACTACCTGGGCGACAGCCACGTGATCGACGACGAGCTGATCGTCCCCGCCGGCGGCTTCGCGGTGCTGGGCCGCAACGGCGAGTTCGGCAGCAACGGCGGCGTGGACGTCGACTACGAGTACGTCAACTTCATCCTCACCGACGGGCACGACGAGATCGTCCTGCACTACGACGGCGTCGACGTCGACGAGGTGATCTACGACAGCCTGACGTTCCCCGACACCCCGGGGCACTCGCTGAACCTCGACCCGCTGCGGATCCATCCGACGCTCAACGACGATCCGGGGAGCTGGTGTACCGCCTCGAGCCCCTACGGCCAGGGCGACCACGGCACCCCGGGCGGGATCAACCCGTCGTGCTGCCTCGACGACGACGGCGACGGGATCAGCGCCTGCGACGGGGACTGCGACAACCTGGACCCCACGGTCCACCCCGGGGCCACCGAGCTGTGCGACGGCCTCGACAACGACTGCAACGGCGCCGTCGACGACGTGCCCGACGTCGACGGCGACGGCTACGACCAGTGCACCGACTGCAACGACGCCGATCCGGCGGTGCACCCCGGGGCGCTGGAGCTGTGCGACGGCCTCGACACCGACTGCGAGCCTTCCACCGACGAGAACGTCGACGGCGACGGCGACGGCTGCACGATCTGCGGCGGCGACTGCGACGACACCGAGCCGGCGATGTACCCCGCCGCGACGGAGAGCTGCGACGGGCTGGACAACGACTGCGACCCGGTCACCGACGAGTGGGGCGACGTGGACGGCGACGGCCTCGCGGTGTGCGAGGGGGACTGCGACGACCTGGACGCGGCGATCCTCCCTGGCGCGGCCGAGGTCTGTGACGGCGTCGACAACGACTGCGACGGTGTGCTGGGCGTCGACGAGGTCGACGCGGACGACGACGGCTCGCTGGTGTGCGCGGGCGACTGCGACGACACCGATCCGTGGACCTACCCGGGGGCGCCCGAGCAGTGCGACCTGGTGGACAACGACTGCGACGGGCTGGTGGACGAGGACGCCGAGCTCGACGGCGACGGGGACGGGTTCACCCCCTGCGAGGGTGACTGCAACGACCTGGTCGCGGACGTGTACCCCGGGGCGCCGGAGATCTGCGACGGCTACGACGACGACTGCGACGGGGCGATGGACCCGTTCGAGGTCGACGAGGACGGCGACGGCGCGCTGGTCTGCGCCGGCGACTGCGACGACTACGACCCGGCGATGAACCTGGACGACGCCGACGGGGATGGGTTCACCACCTGCGCCGGCGACTGCGACGACGCCGACGAGAGCAGCAGCCCGGCCCACGAGGAGGTCTGCGATGGGCTGGACAACGACTGCAACGGCCTGCCCGACGACGTGGACGCCGACGGCGACCTGCACGTCGACGCGGCCTGCGGCGGGGACGACTGCGACGACGGCGCCGCGGGGGTCTATCCGGGGGCCGACGAGGTCTGCGACGACGGCCTCGACAACGACTGCGACGGCGACACCGACGAGGACGACGAGGACTGCGCCGACGATCCGGTCGGCGACGACGACACCACCGAGGACGATGTGGGCGGGGACGACGACGGTGGGGACCCGGGCGGCGGCGACGGCGAGCCGGACGGCGAGCCCGAGACCGGGACCTGCGCCTGCCAGGAGGGGGGGGGCCCCCGGGCGGCCGCGCTGGGCTCGGCGGTGCTGCTGCTGGTGCTGGCCTGGATCGGGCGGCGCCGCACCGCGCGGGTCACGGTGCGGCCGAGGGGGCGGAGGGGCTAGCTACGGGCAGCCGCCGCCTTCGCACACGCCACCGAATTAGCAGTAGCGGTTGGAGGGCTTGCCGGTGGTGAGGCCGTCACAGTCCGCGGGGCAGGCCACCGTGCCGTCGCGGCCGTCGCAGCTCTCGCCGGCGTCGCAGGTGACGTTGCCGCAGTCGCCCGTGGGCGGGGGCTCGCCGCCACAGTCGGGATCCTCGTACGCGGCGCACTCGGGGTTGCAGTAGCCGTCGTCGCTGCAGTCGGGCGGCGTGGGGGTCGTGCCGACGAAGTCCCCGATGAAGGACTCGAAGGCGTCGACGCGGGTGCTGACCCCGTAGACCAGGCAGTCCGCGTCCCCGTACGAGGTGATGCCGCCGACGTAGATCGTCCCGGCGCGGTCGACGAACGCGGGGCCGCCGCTGTCGCCGAAGCAGGGGCTCCCGGCGTCCTGGGTGTAGGAGATCTGCGTGGCCGCGTCCCCGGGGCCGGGGCAGCCGTCGACGGTGCAGCCGAGGCCGTCCAGCGCGCCGTCGCCCTGCAGCTTGACGCCGTAGCTGCCGTCCTCGATCTCGCCGAAGCCCGCGAAGTTGAGCGTCTCGCCGACGCTCCAGCCCGTGCCGGCCGGCAGCGCCGGCACCGGGGCCGTGGGCTCGGTCGGGGCCGTCGACAGGCGGACCAGGGCGATGTCGTCGATCAGCGCGTAGGGGTCGTACGCCGGGTGGATCAGCGTCTCGGTGGTGGCGTACAGGTGGTCGACGATGTCGTAGTGCCCGTCCGGGTGCACGTACGCCGGCTCGTCCCCGATGTAGATCGCCAGATCCTGGGGCTTCAGCGTCCTGACCTTGGGGCCGCTGCCGGTGTTGAGGCAGTGGGCCGCGGTGAGCACCACGTCCTCGGCGATCAGCGTGCCGGAGCAGAACGGCATCACGTACACGGAGCCCTGCTTGGTCAGCTGGTGGAGCGAGACCACGGCCTCGTGCTCGAGGGCGTCCGGCGGCGAGCCGTCGTAGATCGGGGTCTCGATGGTGCCGAGCGGACCGGCGCCATCGATCACGTCGATGCCGTCGCGGTCCTGGCAGCCTACCAGCGGCAGCGCCAGCAGCAACGCCAGCGGGATGATCCGTGAAGTCCTCAAGACGTCCTCCTGTCTGCCGGGTTCGGATCCCGGTGGGCGGGGCAAGATACCCTGCGCGAGATTCCATGACCAGGTAAAATTCCCAAGAAACCCTAGAATGAACCAGGGGAGACGAATACGCATAGTTTCATCGCATTTCATGGTCGGGCCGAGTCCCGCACGTCCGGGATCGGGCCGGGTCGCGTATCCTGGAGCCACTCCTCGGGAGGGAACATGCACATCGAACGCTGGATCGTGATCGGGATGATGCTGGGATGCCTGGGCTGGGTGCTCGGCTGCCCCGACGAGGACGACGACGACGTCGCGGACGACGACACCACCGGCGACGACGACACCACCGGCGACGACGACACCGGCGACGACGACACC
>CAZOYV010000201.1:0-15824 GCA_964584075.1 uncultured Rickettsiales bacterium
GCGACCAGCTCCTTGCCGGTCCCGCTCTCGCCGAACACGAGCACGTTGATGCGGGTGTCCTTGACCTTCTCGATCAGCTCGAAGACCTGCTGCATCGACGACGAGCTGCCGATGATGTTGTGGTAGTGGTCGCGGCTCTGCAGCTGCTTGCGCAGCAGCCGGTTCTCCTCGGTCAGCGCCCGCTGCCGCAGCGCCTTCTCGACGACCAGCTTGAGCTCCTCGACCTTGAACGGCTTGATCACGTAGTCGGCGGCGCCCTGCTTCATCGCCTCCACCGCGCTCTCGGTGGTGGCGTAGGCGGTGATCATGATCACCTCGCAGTCCGGGGACTCGTGCTTGACCGCCTTGAGCACCTCCATGCCGCTGATGTCGGGCATGCTCAGGTCGGTGATCACCAGCTCGTACTCGTGCCGGGCGATCAGCGCCAGGGCGTCGGTCCCGTTGGCGGCGGCCTCGACCGAGTACCCCGCCCGCTCGAGCATGATCGTCAGGAACTGTCGCAGGCTGAGGTCATCGTCGACGACGAGGATTCGTGCGCCGCTGCTCATCGTCCCTCCAGTGGATCGTCTCGGGCCCGGCGTTCACTCCCGGCGGATCGCGGTGGCGCGGTACCTGCCGGAGGGGTCCGCCTCCTCCACCGGCAGGGTGATCGTGAAGGTGGTCCCGCGGCCCGGCTCGCTGCGTACCTCGATCCGGCCGCCATGATCCTGGATGATCTGCCGGCTGATCGCCAGCCCCAGCCCCGTGCCCCCGGAGCGCCGGCTGAAGAACGGGTCGAAGATCCGCTCCCGGACCTCCTCGGAGATCCCCTCCCCGGTATCCGCCACCGTGATCTGCAGCGCGTCGGGTTCCGCCTCGGGATCCGAGACGCGCTCCGTCGTGACCGTCAGCGTTCCCCCGGAGGGCATCGCCTGGAACGCGTTGGTGAACAGGTTCCAGAACACCTGGCGGGTCCGATCGGCGTCGCAGCGCACCAGCGGCCGGTAGTCGTACCGCTCCTCGATCACCAGCTCCGGGTGGGCGTGCCCCTTGACCCGCAGCAGCTCGAGGGTCTCCGAGATCACGGTGTGGAGCCGGACCTCTCCGAGCTCCAGGGGGCGGTCGCGGGCGACACCGAGGAAGTTGCTGACCAGCCCGTTGAGCCGGTCCGCCTCCCGCACGATGATGTCCAGCAGCCGGCGGTCCTCGGCCTGCAGCGAGGCGTCCGCGGTCAGCAGCTGGGCCGAACCGGAGATGGCGGCGAGCGGGTTGCGGATCTCGTGCACGATGCCGGCCGCGAGCTTGCCGACCTCCGCCATGTGGCGGTCCTGCGCCATCTTCTCCTGGAGCGAGCGCACCTCGGTCAGGTCGTCGAACACCAGGATCTTGCCGGCCGGCACGCCATGGCGATCCCGCAGGGTCGAGACCGCGTGGCGCAGGTAGCGCCGCTGCCCGTTGGCCAGGGAGACGTTGGCCTCCCAGCTGTGTCCCTCGTCGATCCACGACGGGGAGGTCCCGTCCGATCCGGTGGCGCCCCCGACCACCGACGCGAGGTACGCCGTCGCTCCGGGCAGCACGTCGTCGAGGGGTCGCCGCAGGGCGTCGGCCAGGGCGAACCCGGTGATCCGGCTCGCGGCGCGGTTCAGCGAGGTGACCCGCCCGCCCTCGTCGATCGTCAGCAGGCCGGTGGCGATGTTCTCGATCGTGCTGTCGTGCAGCTCGCGCAGCTCCGCGAGGTCGACTCCCGCGCGGCGCAGCGCCAGCTGGCTCTCCTGGAGCCGCGAGGACAGCGTGCCGGAGAGCCAGGCGATCAGGTAGAACGCCAGCAGCTGGACCGTCACCTGGCTGATGCGGTACAGCCGTCCGGGGTCCTCGATCTCGGCGTCCGCGACCCCGATCCGGATCGGCTCGAAACCCAGCAGCGGCAGCGCCAGCACGCCGAGGTAGCACACGGTGATCATCGTCGCCGAGATCAGCCCCCCGCGGGTGCGCAGGATCAGCCCCGAGGCGAGGATGATGAAGATGTAGAACAGCGTGAACAGGCTCTGCGACGACCCGGTGAAGGCGACCACGACGGTGACGCACAGCGCGTCGAGGAAGAACTGCGAGTAGGCGAAGAACGTCAGCCGGGTCAGGTGCCGGAGCCGCTGGGCGAAGATCGCCGTCGCAGCGTAGACCACGACGAACAGGGGGTAGAACAGAGGGAGCACGCCCACGTCGAGCTGCATGCGGAACAGCAGCCAGGTGGCCAGCCCGAACAGCAGGGTGACCACCAGGATGCGGAGGAACAGGTACGTCCGGAGCCGCCCCCGCTGCTGGGCGACCGGGTCGGGGGTCGGCGGGCGTGGGACGCTCGTCGTCGGCGTGGAACTACCCCGCGAGGGCGGACGCGGCCTGGAACATCGGCAGGTACATCGCGATCACGAAGAACGCGACCGTCCCACCGAGGACGACCAGCATGATCGGCTCGAGCGCCGAGGTCAGCGCGGTCACGGCGGTCTCGGTCTCGTCCTCGTAGAAGTCCGCGATCTTGGCGAGCATGGTGTCCAGCGCGCCGGTTGCCTCGCCCACCGAGATCATCTGGCACACCATCTGCGGGAAGACCTTGGACTCCCCGAGCGGCTCGGCGATCGTGCGCCCCTCGGAGATGCTCTCCCGGGTCTGCATCACCGCCTCCTCGATCACCGCGTTGCCCGCGGTCTTGGAGCAGATCTCCAGCGCGTCGAGGATCGGCACGCCGGAGGAGATCATCGTGCCGAGGGTCCGGCAGAACCGGGCCACCGCGATCTTGGTCAGCAGGTCGCCGACCACCGGCAAGCGCAGGCCGAGAGAGTCGCGGGTATAGGCGATCTTGGCGTTCTGCATGGCGATCTTCCAGCCGAAGTACACCGCCAGGACCGCCAGGAAGATGAAGACGAAGTACTTCACGAAGAAGTCGCTCATCGTGATCAGGATCTGGGTCGGCAGCGGCAGCGTCTGGCCCATGTCCGCGAACAGCATCGCGTACATCGGCACCACCTTGACCAGCAGGATCACGACGCAGCCGATGGTGACCGCGAGCACCACGCCGGGGTAGGTCATCGCACCCTTGACCTGGCGCTTGAGCTTCGCGCTCTTCTCGATGTAGGACGCGAGCCGGTTGAGGATCGTGTC
This sequence comes from uncultured Rickettsiales bacterium, assembly GCA_964584075.1. Taxonomy (GTDB): domain Bacteria; phylum Myxococcota_A; class UBA796; order UBA9615; family CAYRNR01; genus CAZOYV01. Next base: position 3,133 of record CAZOYV010000201.1, read on the forward strand.
GAGGATCCCGCCGATCTCCCCCGCGGCGACGAGGTTGACGTACAGCTCGTCGAAGGTCTTGGGGAACTTGCGCAGCGCGTCGGCGAAGGTGGCGCCGCCCTCGACGGTCTCCTTGATCACCGTCAGCTCCTTGCGGAACGTCGGGTTGGCCGCCTGCTGGGACTGGATCTCGAGGCACTGCACCAGCGGCAGGCCGGAGTCGATCATCGTGGCGAACTGCCGGGTGAAGATCACCAGATCCTTCTGGCTCACCCCACCGATCCCCGGGATCTTCAGCTCCTGCTGGAGGATGCTGGCCTTCTTGAGGACGTTGGGCGTGATGTTCATCTGCCGCAGCTTGGTCGCCGCCGCGGCTTCCGTGTCGGCCTCGATCTTGCCCTTCTTCAGCTCGCCCGCTGCTGTCTTGCCCTCGTAGACGTACGTTGGCATCTCCACCTCCGCGATCGGCACACACGGATGCCCGCGTGATACGGGCACACGCGGCTATTGTACCCGATGGTCACCGCGGTTTCTCGGGAAACCGGGGGGCGGGGCGCGCGGGAGAGCGCGCTCAGGTCTTCCCGACGGTCTTCTCGCTGGGCTTGGAGGTCTTGGCCTTGGGGTGGCTGGTGCCCTCGGTCTGGACCGTGCCGCGGCTGTAGTCGCCCTCGGACACGAACGTCGGGTACCCGGCCGCCTGCATCATGTTGTTCATCTCGTCCACGTCGGTGCAGCGACCGAAGCAGTCCTCGTGGCTGATGCTGCCGTTGGCGTAGAGATCGAACAGCGCCTGGTTCATCGTCTGCATCCCGGACTTCTGCTGCCCGGTCTGCATCGCCGTGTAGATCATGTGCAGCTTCTCGTCGCGGATCATGTTGCGGATCCCGACGTTGGGGATCATCACCTCGGCGGCGAGGACGCGGCCGGGCTTGCCCTTTCGCGGCAGCAGCTGCTGGCTGAGCACGCCCTCGAGCACGAAGCTCAGCTGGGCCCGGATCTGGGGCTGCTGGTAGGGCGGGAAGACGTCGATGATGCGGTTGATGCTCTGGATCGCCGAGTTGGTGTGCAGGGTGGCGAACACCAGGTGACCGGTCTCGGAGACGTTCAGCGCCGCCTCCATCGTCTCCACGTCGCGCATCTCGCCGATCAGCACCACGTCCGGGTCCTGCCGCAGGACGTACTTCAGCGCGCGGGCGAAGCCGTGGGTGTCGCTGCCCACCTCGCGCTGGTTGACCAGCCCGCGGCGGTGGCGGTGCAGGTACTCGATGGGGTCCTCGATGGTCAGGATGTGCCCGGTCTGCTCGCTGTTGATCATGTCGATCATCGAGGCCAGCGTGGTGGACTTGCCCGAGCCGGTGGGCCCCGTGACGAGCACCAGCCCGCGGGGGACGCGGGTCAGCTCCGGGGTGATCTTGGGCAGCCCCAGCTCCTTCATCGAGGGGATCCGGTACGGGATCGTCCGGAACGCCCCGGCGACCGCGCCCTTCTGCACGAAGATGTTGGAGCGGAAGCGGCTCAGCCCCCGGATCCCGAAGCTGAGATCGAGCTCCTTCTCCTCCTCGAACTTCTGGCGCTGCTGGTCCGTGAGGATCGAGTAGCACAGCTCCTTGGTCTCGGTGGGAGACAGGGCGTTGGACTTGACCGGGACCAGGCGCCCGTCGATCCGCAGCTGGGGCGGGGAGCCCGCCGTGATGTGGAGGTCGGAGGCCCCCCGGTCGATCATCACCTTGAGAAGCTGGTGCAGGGTAACCATGTGGTCAGTCCGCCGAGGTGATCCGCACCACCTCGTCCATGGTGGTTTGGCCTTCCTTGAGTTTGGACAGGGCCGCCATGCGCAGGGTCTTCATGCCCTGGCGGACGGCCTCGCGCTTGATCTCCAGGGTGGACGCGCCGTTGAGCACGAACTCCCGGATCTCCTCCGACATCGGCATGATCTCGTAGCAGGCGATCCGGCCCTTGTAGCCGGTGTTGTTGCAGGTCCGGCAGCCCGCGCCCTTCATGCACTGGTACTCGCCGACCTCCTCGGGCTTGACCCCGAGGTCGAGCAGGGCCTGCTCGGCCACCTTCTCCGGCTCGGCACAGTCGCTGCACACCTTGCGCACCAGGCGCTGGGCACCGATCAGCAGCACCGAGCTGGCCACCAGGAACGGCTCGATGCCCATGTTGAGCATGCGGCTGATCGACGACGGCGCGTCGTTGGTGTGCAGCGTGGAGAGCACCAGGTGGCCGGTGAGCGCCGCCTTGACCGCGATCTCCGCGGTCTCGAAGTCGCGGATCTCGCCGACGAGGATGATGTCCGGGTCCTGCCGCAGGAACGAACGCAGGGCGGCGGCGAAGTTGAGCCCGATCTCGTCGTGCATCTGGACCTGGTTGATGCCGAACAGGTTGTACTCGACGGGGTCCTCGGCGGTGGAGATGTTGGTCGTGCTCTTGTTCAGCTCGGAGAGCACCGAGTACAGCGTGGTGGTCTTGCCCGACCCGGTGGGGCCGGTGATCAGGATCATGCCGTACGGCTGGTAGATCGAGTGCTTGAAGATCTCGAGGACCTTCTCCTCGAAGCCGAGCCTGGTCATGTCCAGCTGCAGGTTGGACTTGTCCAGCAGCCGCAGCACGATCTTCTCGCCCCAGATGGTGGGCAGCACCGAGACGCGGAAGTCCATCTCGCGGTTCTTGCCCAGCTTCATCTTGATCCGGCCGTCCTGGGGCAGCCGCCGCTCGGCGATGTCCAGCTGGCTCATGATCTTGATGCGGGAGGTGACCGCGTTCTTGAGCTTGATCGGCGGCTTCATCACCTCGTAGAGCATGCCGTCGATGCGGTAGCGGATCCGGAACTGCTTCTCGAACGGCTCGACGTGGATGTCGGACGCGCTCTTGCGGATCGCGTCCATCAGGATCAGGTTCACCAGCTTGACGACGGGGGCGTCGCCGGCCGACTTCTCCAGATCGAGGACGTTGAGGTCGTCCTCGTCGTCCTCGTCGAAGTCGACCTCCTCCTCGTCGAAGTCGTCCATCACGTCGTCGAAGTTGACGTTCTGGTCGTAGTACTTCTCCTCGGCCTCGGCGATGGCCACCTCCGAGGCGACCACCACCTCGACGTTGTAGCCGGTGAGGAACTTGATGTCGTCGATGGCGAAGATGTTGCTCGGATCGGCCATCGCCACGATCAGCGTCGAGCCGGTGCGGTTGATCGGGATCACCTGGTGCTTGCGGACCACGTCCCGCGGGATCAGCTTGACGACCTCGGGGTCGATGTCGAACTCCGCGAGGTTGATCGAGGGCACCCCGTACTGCTTGCTGAGGAACGCGGTGAGCTCGTTCTCCTCGAGGAAGCCGAGCTTGGTCAGCTCGGCGCCGAGCCGGCCTCCCGACCGGCGGCTCTCCTCCACCGCCTGCTGCAGCTGCAGGGGCGTGATCAGCTTCTCGCGGACGAGCAGCTCGCCCAGACGACCCGTATCTTGCGCCATACCATCCTCTGTGTCCCCCCGGCGCCGGAACGCGCGCCGGGGACCGCCGAAGAACTCGATCTCGAATTCTGCGCGCCCGGGGGGCGTAGCGTCAAGGCGCGAGGGCCCCCGCGTCCGCGTGCTCGTAGTTGCAGTTCAGCACGCTGCAGGTGCGCCGGCAGCGGGTGATCTCCCAGCGCCGGCGGAGGGCGCGCGGGTGGTTCCAGAGCCACGGCAGCGGGGTCCGCAGGGCGTGCCCGACGGGGGGCATCCAGAAGCACAGCAGCACGCGGCCCGCCGGGTCGAGGCCGAGGTCGCGGTGTCCGGCGTGGCACGGCACCGGGCCCTCCCCCGCCGGATCGCGGAAGTAGGCGCGGTACGCCTCGAGCTGGGCCACCGGGTTGGACAGCGGCCCGCCCCGCCGGCGGACCTCGACCAGCCGGGTGAGGAGCTCGTCGAGGCGCGGCAGATCGGCGGCGGTCGGGAGCAGCTCGTTGTCCCGCGCCCAGCCGGGGTCGTAGGGCCTGCCGAACGGGTGGTACAGCGGCTGCAGGATCAGGCGGAAGCCCCGCTCCTCGGCCATCGCCAGCAGGTCGGGGATCTCGCCCAGGTTGTGGCGGTGGAGCACCGCCGCGATCACGGTCTGCAGCCGCCGCTGCCGCTCCAGGTGCTCCAGCGCCCGCATCACGCGCCGGAACGTCCCCGCGCGCGGGCGGAGGCGCTCGTGGGTCTCGGCGCGCACCCCGTCCAGCGACACGAACAGCTCCTCGAGGCCCGCGTCCTCGAGGCGCGCGGCGAGCTCCGCGGTGAGCAGCACGCCGTTGGTGTTCGAGGTCACCGTGAAGCCCAGCGAGGCGCCGTGGCGCACCAGCGCGGGCAGATCCCGGCGCATCAGCGGCTCACCGCCGGAGAAGTTGAGCCCCACCGGCCCGGCCCACGCCGCCACCTGGTCGAAGATCCCGGTCCACTCCGCGGTGCTCAGCTCGCGCCCCGGGCGCCGCTTCCAGATGTCGCACATCGTGCACGGCAGGCAGCAGCGCTCGGTGATCGAGACGTGGACCTGGCCGGGCGGCGCCGCGGCGCGGACGAGCCGCAGGCCGGGCAGCAGGTCTCTCACCGCCCCCCCTCCCCGGGCGCGGGGTCGATCTCGAACGGCAGGCCGGTGGCCCGCTCGAACTCGTGGAGGCTGTGGTTGAAGCAGCGGTCCAGGCAGCCCTCCTCGACGATCCGCCGGCGCAGCGAGCGAGCCCGCTCGGACCGCAGCAGGTCGGCCAGCGGCTCCTCGAGCACCGACCCCACCGACCACGCCTCGTCCCCCCACACGCAGCAGGGCACCAGGTTCCCGTCCTGGTCGACGCCGAACTGCTCGGCGAGGCCGAGGCAGCGCACCGGAGCGCGCCGTCCGGAGAGGTACGCCCCGCCCGCGCGGTGGTAGGTCTCCTGGGTCGCCAGGGCGGGGTCCCGCCGGAGCACGTGGCGGACCGCGGCGTCGTAGGCCTCGCGGTCGGCCGCGGTGCGCAGCCCCAGCTCGGGCACGCCGTTGACCGGCCAGAAGTCGAACCCCGCCCCGAGGGCCGTCGCGCGGTCGTACACCGCGGGCAGCTCCCGGACGTTGAGCCGCGTGACCACGAAGTAGACCCGCACCTCGCAGTCGGTCTCGGCCCGCAGCCGCGCGAGCCCGGCCCAGGCCCGCCGGGCGGTCCCCGGGCGGCCCCGCAGCCGGTCGTGGGTCTCGTCCTCGCCGTCGATCGAGACCGAGATCGAGTGGGGCGGGGCGGCCTGCAGCTGGCGGATGCGGCGTTCGATCAGCGTGCCGTTGGTCGTGACGTTGACGCCCAGCCCCGCCTCGCGGGCGCGGGCGACGATCTCGAACAGGTCGCGGCGCAGGAACGGCTCACCGCCGGTCAGCACCAGCAGCCCGAGGCCCACGTCGGCGGCCTGCTCGATCACCGCGTCGACGGCCTCGCGCGGCAGGTCGTCCCGCGAGCGCCAGTGGTCGCAGAATGCGCAGCGCAGGTTGCAGCGGCGGTTGAGCATCACCAGCGCGGTGCGCGGCTTGGTCCAGCGCGGCACCTCGGCCAGGTGATCGGAGACGACCGCGTCGATCACCCCGGCGGACGGCGCCACCCCCGCGGCGTGGTCCTCGCCGCGCCCCTCGCCGCGGTACAGCGCCAGGTACCGGCCGGCCAGCGCGGTCCAGTCGAAGCGACGCGCGAACCGCCGCCCGCGGCGGCCCAGCCCCCGCGCCACGGCGGGCTCCGCGATCAGGCGCCGCACCGCCGCCGCGAAGCCGTCCCAGTCGCCGTCGCCCACCAGGCACAGCTCGCGGCCGTCGGCCACGCGCAGCCCCTCGGCGCCCTTGCGCGTCGAGACCGTCGGGACCCCCGCGGCGAGGTACTCGAGGATCTTCAGCCGCGTCCCGCCCCCGGCCAGCAGCGGGACGACGCCCAGGTCGGCGGCCGCGATCAGCGCGGGGAGATCCTCGACCACGCCGGGGTACGACAGCCAGGGATGGGCATGGTGCTCGGGGGGGTTCATCCCCGCGGCCACCGCGCGGACCTCGACGCCGAGCCGCTCCAGGCGCGGCAACAGCTCCTCGGCCAGCACCCGCGCCGCCACGGCGTTCGGCTCGTAGTGCAGCGTTCCATGGAACAGCAGCAGCGGGACGCCCGCGGGGACGCCGTGCCGCGCCCGGACGGCCGCGCGCTCGCCGGGCGGGCGCCGCACCGCGAACGCCTCCACGTCGACGCCGTGCGGGATCACGGTGACCTTCCCGGGCGCGACCCCGGCGGACACCAGCTGCCCCCGGTCGACGTCGCTGACCGCGATCACGTCGTCGACCAGGCCCAGCTGCGCCAGCTCGACGCGCCGCAGGCGGGCGACCCGCTCGGCGGACAGCGGCGTGGTGTCGGCCAGCCGCTGCCACTCCACGTTGTGCTCGACCACCAGCGCGCGCCCGCCGGTCAGCCGCGCCGCGAACGCCGCGGGGACCGCGAACCCCGGGAACTCGGCCTGGTAGACCTCCGCACCGTGACGGAGTCCGACGTACAGCGTGCGCAGCCAGAAGTCGGGGTCGACCGCGGGCCGCGCCAGCAGGAACTCCTCGTCGGGGTACCCCAGCGCGCGCACCGCGGACCACGTCCACTGCCAGTAGTCCGGGAGGCCGAGCCCCCGCCAGGCTCGCTCCAGTCGCGGCGGGACGCGGGTCATCGCCACCAGCCGCGCGGGATAGGCGAGCGCCTCGTGGGCCCCGCCGCGGAACCGCTGGTAGCGCTCGCGGTCCCCGGTCACGACGGTGACGTCGGCGCCGCGGCGGCTCAGGCCCCGGGCCGTCTCGACGATCTTGACCGCCGCCCCGTGGACGGTTGGGAACAGGTCTTCCCGGGTGACGATGCAGACTCGCATGCCCTCGCTCGCCGGGGGTCCCGGCAGCGCGCAGCGTAGCACCGGATCCCCGAGGTGCAAATCTGGGCGCGGCCGCCAGACGCTGCTACCCTGTTGCGAACGAGCGAGGTGACCGAGCCCGATGGTCCTCCCCGGTGATCGACGTGCCCATGCCCGGCGTCCGTGCCTGATCAAGTGCGCGTTCCTGTTCGACGAACGCGTCCACCAGGGACGGATCCTCAACTGCAGCGACGCCGGGGTGTTCGTCGCGACCACCACCCGCGTCCACGAGGGGGACACGATCCTGCTGCGGCTGCGTCGCCCCGACGACAACGAGACCGTCGAGGTCCGCGCGATGGTCGCCCACGTGGTCCTGCGCGGCGTCGGCCAGCCGGGCTTCGGGGCGCAGCTGTTCGAGCTGCTGTCCACGCTCCCGGTGGCCCGCGGGGAGCCGGACCACTTCCCGGAGCAGACCCGCGAGGTGCTGATCAGCCGCGCGCTCCGGGCGTCCCGGGCGGACGACTCGCTGGACGACTCGCTGGACGACTCGGCCGACGACGGGGCCGGCGACGGGGACGCCCCCGCCGGAGCCCCGCCGATCCCGCCCCTCGAGCCCGGGCAGCGGCTGCAGATCCGCGCCCGCGAGAGCCGGCACGTCCACAAGGTCTCGGTCCGCTTCGCCCTCACCGCCGGGGCCCGCGCGCTGAAGGACGCCAGCATCGTCAACGTCAGCCGCAGCGGGCTGTACCTCGCCACGGACCCGCCGCCGGCGCCGAACGCCCTGCTGACGATCTGGTTCGACGGCGCCGACATCGATGGGGCGGAGGAGGAGCTGCAGGTGCTCGCCCAGGTCGTGTGGAGCAGCGCCGAGCGCCCGAGCAGCGGCCTCGCACCCGGCGTGGGCTGCCGCGTGCTGGGGTTCAACCCCGAGGGGCACCGCCGGCGCTGGCAGCGGATGCTGCGCGACCTGCTGGTGATCGGGAACCCGCTGTTCCGCAGCAGCTGAGCCACGAGAGAGGACCCGCCATGACCGAGATCCGACCCATCGCCGGGAGGGTCAAGGACCACAAGGTGCTGATCACCGGAGGGGCCGGCTTCATCGGCTCCACCGTGGCGCGCTGGCTCGTGGAGCGCAACGAGGTGGTGATCCTCGACAACCTCCACCGCGACTCGCTCCGCTCCGACCCCGGGCTGGCCGGGCACGAGAACCTGACGCTGATCGAGGGCGACATCCTCGACCAGCACGCGGTCCACCGCGCGGTCCGCGGCGCCACGACGATCATCCACTGCGCCGCGATCGCCGGCGTCGACACCGTGCTGTCGCACCCGACCAAGACGATGCGGGTCAACATCATCGGGACCTACAACCTGCTGGAGGCCGCGGTCGCCTCGGGCGGCGTCGAGCGGTTCATCGACTTCTCCACCAGCGAGGTCTTCGGGGCCTACGCCTACAAGGTCCGCGAGGGCGACGTGACCAGCCTCGGCGCGGTGGGCGAGGCCCGCTGGACCTACGCGGTGAGCAAGCTCGCCACCGAGCACATGGCCCACACCTACTACCGCGAGTTCGGGCTGCCGACGGTGGCGATCCGGCCGTTCAACATCTACGGCCCCGGCCAGGTCGGGGAGGGCGCGATCCACCACTTCATCGTGCGCGCGCTGAGGGGCGAACCGCTGACGATCCACAACGACGGCTCGCAGATCCGGGCGTGGTGCTACATCGACGACATCGTCGAGGCGGTGCTGCGCGCGATGACGCTGGACCGCGCGGTGGGGCACTCGTTCAACGTCGGCAACCCGCGCTCGACGCTGACGATCTACAACCTCGCCCGCGAGATCGTGCGCCTCGCGGAGTCCAGCTCGGCGCTGGAGATGGTGACCTGGGACCACCCCGACGTGGAGCTGCGGATCCCGGACGTCGAGAAGGCCCGCCGGCTGCTCGGGTTCGAGCCGCGGGTGGACCTCGAGGACGGCCTGCAGCGCACCATCGCGTGGTACCGGGAGCACGCGGGATGAGCGAGCCGCCGCGCCGGATCCAGCTGAGCCGCCCGTGGACCGGGCCCGAGGAGGCCGAGGCGGTGCGCCGCGTGCTCGACAGCGGGTGGCTGACCCAGGGGCCCGAGGTCGCGGCCCTCGAGGAGACCCTCGCCGGCCTGACCGGCACCCGGCACGCCCTGGCCGTCAACTCCGGCACCGCCGCGCTGCACCTGGCGCTGGCGTCCCTCGACCTGCAGCCCGGCGACGAGGTCCTGCTGCCGTCGTTCACCTTCCCGGCCACCGCCAACACCGTGCTGCTGGCCGGGCTGGTGCCGGTGATCGTCGACGTCGACCCGGCGACGTTCGACATGACGCTCGAGGCCACCGAGGCCGCGCTGGGCCCGCGCAGCCGGGTGCTGATGCCGGTCCACCAGTTCGGGCTCGCCGCCGACATGCCGGCGCTGGGCGAGCTCGCCGCGCGGCACGGGCTGGCCCTGATCGAGGACGCCGCCTGCGCCGTCGGCGCCCGCTCGCCGGCCGGGGTGGCGGGCAGCGCCAGCGACGCCGCCTGCTTCAGCTTCCACCCGCGCAAGAGCCTGACCACCGGCGAGGGCGGGATGATCGTCACCGACGACGACGCCATCGCCCGCCGCGTGCGTCGCCTGCGCAACCACGGCATCGAGGTCACCCCCGACGGCCCGCGGTTCGTCGAGCCCGGCTACAACCTGCGGATGCCCGACGTGCTGGCGGCCATCGGGCGCGTCCAGATCGATCGCCTCGATCGATCCCTCGAGCTGCGCCGGGCGCTGGCCGATCGCTACGCCGAGCAGCTCGCCACCGTCCCGTGGGCGGCCCCGCCGGTCGAGCCCGAAGGGTACTGGCACACCTACCAGAGCTACGCCGTGCTGCTCGACGACGCCGTCGACCGCGCGGCGCTGATCGCGGCGCTGCGCGAGCGGGGCATCGAGACCTCGATCGGCGCCCACGCGATGCACCGCCTGCCCCACCTGGCCCCCTACGCCGCGGGCCGCCGGTTCCCCGGCACCGACCGCGCCGCCGACCATGCCCTGTGTCTGCCGCTCCACCCGGCGATGAGCGACGACGACGTGGAGACGGTGGTGGAGGCGATGCGGGCGGCGGTCTGACCCCGGGCGCCGTCAGTGCCCCTCGCCCTCGGCGGCGGGCAGCCAGTGGGCGATCACCAGCAGCAGCGCCACGGCGACGTAGCCGCCGGCCCACGCCAGGCCGGTCCCGAACCCGAGGTCGACCATCACGTCGGCGGAGGTCCACTCGTAGGCGTGCATCAGCCCGACGAACGAGCACACCGCGGCGGCCCCGCTCCAGGCGGCGGCGATCAGGAACCTGCGCTCGACGATGCACACCGTCATCGCCGACCAGAACATCGCGGTCAGCACGAACCCCTGCTCCAGCGCGAACAGGCCGTGGACGAAGATGTCGGACGCCTTGAACGCCTCGATCAGCGGTGGTCCGAACTCGCCGCCCCCGACCCGCACGCCGGCCTTGAGCAGCATCGCGCCCCAGGCGGCGACGCCGGGCAGCAGGCCGACCACCACCGCCGGGGCGTGGGCCCGCGGGGTGGCCTGGAACGCCTGGGCCGAGATCACCAGGCCGATCCACAGCACGATCGCCATCCCGGCCTCGATCGGGATCAGCGCGGCGATCAGCGAGATCGTGCCGGTCAGGCAGATCACCGAGGCGAACACGCCGTCCAGCACCGAGTAGCCGATCCGGGCCCCCATCGCCTTCCAGCCGGGGTGGCCGATGTAGATCGTGGTCGGGAAGCACGAGCCGAACAGCGCCGCGACGATCGAGCCGACCCCGTTGACCGCCAGCGACGGCGCGGTGGGGAAGGTGTCGCCGGCGGCCTCGGCGCTCTCGATGTTCTGCAGCGCGCCGATCAGGTTGATCAGCCCCATCGGCGCGATCACCGCCAGGAACGACCACAGGTAGCCGCTGCGCAGCGCCTCGACGATCGCCCCCACCGCGGGCCGCGGCAGGTACAGCCCGACCTGGTCGGCCACGGCGCGCATCGCGTCGGGGTCCCACCGCATCAGGCCCGTGCCCCACGCCAGCGCGGTGCCGAGGATCACCGCCACCAGGCCACCGGGGATCCGCAGCGGGAACCGCACGCGGCCGAAGTAGATCAGCAGCACCACGCCGAGCGGCACGAAGCCCACCAGCGGCACCGCGAAGGTGCGCAGCAGGAACGCCCCGGAGATGAAGCTCACGGCGATGCCCGCCAGGGTCGACAGCATCGCCGCGCGGGGGGTCAGCTTGCGCAGCCACTCGGCGACGAACGCGCCGCTCAGCTCGATGACCCCGGAGCCCAGGCAGGCCAGCACGCCGGCGTGCCACGCCGCCCGGCAGGCCTGCTCCTCGCTGGCCCCCGCCCCGAGCGCGATCAGCTTGGCCGGCAGCATCACGAGGAACACGAACGCGAACAGGCTGACGGTGTTGATCCCGTAGGGCAGCGCGGTGATGTCGTCGCGCCCGGTGGCCCTGGCCAGCTTCCACGCCTGCCACGAGTAGTACAGGTTGCCGACCAGGATCGACAGCGCCGCCCCGGGCAGCACGCGCCCGAGCAGCAGCTCGGGGCCGAACCCCAGCACGCCGCCGCACAGCGCGACGATCACCAGCAGCTGGATCAGGTTGTCCAGGGCCAGGCCGAAGAACCCGTCGATGTCTCCGGCCACCAGCCAGCGGGGCCCCGTCGTGCCCATCGCCACCCCCGTCCTGGGCGGGGAGGCTATCACAAGGTCCCGCGCGTCGATCCAATCCGGACGTGGCCTCCGCTATGATGGGTGTCCGTGCGACGCTTCCGCAGCCATGGAACGGGGCGCTTCGACCCCTCCGAGCTCGCCGCCGTCGGGGACCACCTGGTCCTCGAGGAGGGGGTCCGCATCTTCCGGCCGGAGACGGTGCGGCTGGGCACCAACGTCTACCTGGGCCACGGCGCGCTGCTCAAGAGCTACCCCAGCGGGGGGCTCGAGATCGGCGACGACTGCTGGATCGGCCCCTACTGCCAGTTCTCGGCCAAGGCGCGCATCACGCTGGGACGGGCCATCGGAGTCGGGCCCGGGGTGCAGATCCTGACGGCCACGCACCGGGACCGCGGACGGGGCAGGCCGATCCTCGACGGCGAGCTGCAGTGGGCGCCGGTGACGATCGGGGACGGCAGCGACCTGGGGGCCGGGGCGATCGTGCTGCCGGGCGTCACGATCGGTGCGGGTGTCCAGGTCGGCGCCGGGGCGGTGGTGGACGCGGACCTGCCGGACTTCTCGGTCGCCGCCGGGGTCCCGGCACGCGTGCTGCGGGTGAGGGAGTGATGGCGGCGGGCGGCGGGAACGGCGCTGCGATCACCCTGAGGGGCCTGCGCAAGGTCTACCGCTCCGGACTGCTGATGCGCCGCCGGGTGGCGCTCGAGAGCCTCGACCTCGAGGTCCCCGCCGGGGGGGTCTTCGGGTTCATCGGGCACAACGGCGCGGGCAAGACCACCGCGATCAAGCTGATGATGGGGCTGGCGCGCCCCACCGCGGGCCAGGGCTCGCTGCTGGGGCGACCGCTGGGGGATCTGCGCGCGCTGGCGGACGTGGGGTTCCTCCCCGAGCACCCCTACTTCTACGACTACCTCACGGGGGTCGAGTTCCTCGACTTCTACGGGCGGCTGTTCGATCTGCCGGCCGCGGTGCGCCGGCGACGCGCCGGCGAGCTGCTCGAGCGGGTCGGGCTGGACCGCGACGCCGACACCCAGCTGCGCGCCTTCTCCAAGGGCATGCTGCAGCGCATCGGCGTGGCGCAGGCGCTGATCAACGATCCGCAGCTGGTGGTCCTGGACGAGCCGATGAGCGGCCTCGATCCGGCGGGGCGCAGCCTGATCCGGGGGGTGATCGG
>CAZOYV010000202.1:0-8516 GCA_964584075.1 uncultured Rickettsiales bacterium
ACATCTCGGTGGCGCCGGGGTCCACGGTCGCAACGGCGTCGTCGCAGTCGCCGTCGGCCACCGCGCGGTACAGCCCGTGGGGCGAGCACCAGCACTCCCAGTCCCCGGTCAGCCCGTACGAGTCGCCGTCGGCGTCGTAGTGATACTCGATACAGTCCAGCGCGTCCTGGTCCTCGTCGGCCAGCGAGTCGCAGTCGTTGTCCAGCCCGTCGCACGTCTCGACGTTGCCGGGGTACACGTCGGGATGGTTGTCGTTGCAGTCCCCGCCGCACGAGGTGACGCCGTCGCCGTCGATGTCGTAGCCCTCGTCCACCGAGCCGTCGCAGTCGTCGTCCTGGTTGTTGCACAGCTCGGTGTTGAACGGGTGGACCGAGGCGTTGAGGTCGTCGCAGTCGGTGTCCCACTGGCTCGAGAACGTGCCGGTGGGGTAGCACAGGCACGCCGAGGTGGCGGACCCGTAGCCGTCGCTGTCGAGATCCTGGTGGTAGTCGAAGCAGCCCACCGCGTCCTGCTCGTCGACCTGGCCGTTGCAGTCGTTGTCGATCCCGTCGCAGGTCTCGGTGTTGCCGGGGTAGGCCAGCGCGTTGCCGTCGTTGCAGTCGCCGCCGCAGGTGGTCCACTGGTCGCCGTCGGTGTCGTAGCCCTCGTCGACGGTGCCGTCGCAGTCGTCGTCGAGCAGGTTGCAGGTCTCGGGCGCGCCCGGGTAGATCGTGGACTCGGTGTCGTCGCAGTCGATCTGCGGGCAGTCGAGGGTCGTCCCGAAGCCGTCGCCGTCCAGGTCGCTCTCCTCGCAGGTGCACTCGCGATCGACCCCGTCGCAGTCCTGGTCGATGCCGTCCCAGCAGATGTCGTACCCGCCCGGGTGGATCGTGGCGTCGGTGTCGTCGCAGTCGAGGTACTGGGGCGGGCACGCCAGCGGGTCGACCCCGAAGCCGTCGCCGTCGGTGTCGCTGATCCAGCAGTCGCAGTCGTCGTTGGCCTCGCCGGGGGTCCCGAACTCGCCCCACTCGTAGATCGGCGTGGTGGACGCGCACCAGCTGGCGCCGTCGTCGTTGTCGACGTGGCTCAGCAGGTCCGGGGAGAGGCTCATCGCCTGCCCGGTGGGCGCGGGGAACAGCAGCCCCCAGTCGTAGGCCACGCTGTCGACGACGACCCCGAGGAACTCCAGCTCGACCACGTCGGGGCTCTCGTCCAGCTCGAAGTCGGTGTACTGGTAGTCGACGGGGACCCCGCCGTTGACGCCGGCGTTGGAGTTGATCCCGAGCACGAAGTACTCGCCGGCGTTGACGTACGCCGCGCCGCCGCTGTTGATCAGGTGGTAGTCGCTGCCGCCGTCGTGGAGCGCGAACCCGTCCAGCAGGATCGGCTCGGCGCTGGCGTTGTAGACCTCGACGTACTCGCCGTCGCTGTCGGGGACCTCGAACGGGTCGATCATCAGCTCCGTGACGATCAGGTCGCCCTCGTAGGGCACGACGTGGGTCGAGACCTCGACCCACCCGCTGGTCAGGTCGCCGTCGTCGGCCCGCACGCGGCAGGTCCACTCCTCCCCGATCTCGGTGACGGTGTCGGACACCGTGTCGGTGGTCAGGGTGGGGTCGACCACGCCGTCGCGCAGCCACTCGTACTCGTGGATCAGCGGGTCGCCGTCGAGGTCGAGCGTCGGGACCGCCAGCTGGCAGATCAGCTCCTCGTCGGTGTGCAGCGGCTGGGGATCGAGCACCGGCTGGGGGTCCTCCGGGCCGGTGTTCTGGATCGTGATCGTGTTGGACTGCAGCGGGTAGCCGAGGTCGCTGCCGTCGTCGGGGTAGACCACGCAGTAGACCTCCTGGTCGCGGTCGAACCACGTGCCGTCGAGGGTGTCGCCGAACGAAGGCGCGCCGATCCCGTCGACCCACCACTCGAACTGGGCCCCCTCGGGGTCCCCGTCGGGGTCGAACCAGCCGTAGGGGGTGCAGGTCAGCACGGTGTCCTCGTAGGCGGGGGTCGGCGTGAGGCTGACGCTGGAGTAGCTCGGCAGCGTGTTGCCGACGATCAGGGACGCCCAGCCCTCGGGGCCCTCCAGCCCCGTGGGGTCCTCGGGGGTGGCGTGGCAGGTCCACTCCTCGCCCTCGCCGGTCTGGCTCGAGGGCACCGTGTCGCCGGTCCAGCCGGTGGGGACGCCGTCCTGGTCCCAGGTGTAGGTGAAGGTCACCTGCCCGCCCTCGGGGTCCACCGAGCCGGTGGCGATGCAGACCAGGTCGTCGTCGGTCGCGGCCCCCTGCGGGGTGATCAGCACCGTGGGCTGGGTCGGGGGCAGGTTCTCGGCCAGGCACGTGATCGTGATGCTGTCCTGGCCCTCCTGGTCCAGCTCGTCGGTGACGATCACGGTGATCACGTGCTCGCCGGGGTGGAGGACGTCGGTCTGGAACTGGATCGCGCCGCTGGTGGACGCCGCCGCGGAGTCGAGGAAGCCCTGGACGTCGCTGCGCCACTCGACGTCGAGGGCCGCGGGATCGTGGTCGTCGGTGGCCACCGCGGTGAACAGCACCTCCTCGTACTCGTCGACCATCGCGCCGTCCAGCGGCGCCGTGATCTCGACGGTGGGGTGCTCGTTGACCAGCAGGACCCGGACGCTGACGTAGTCGTACGTCGTCAGGTCGTCGGTGTCGGTCACCGCGGCGCGCACCGTGTGGGCTCCCTCCTCGAGGGCCGAGGTGAACAGCGACGTGCGCCCGTCCTGGCCCACCGAGGTGGCGCCCAGCTCTGCGGTCTGCTCGAGGCCCTCGTCGTCCATCCAGGTGGTGGTCCACTCCACCTGCAGGTCGTCCGGGCCGTCGAGGTTGTCGCTGGCGCTGGCGACGAAGTGGATGTCGTCGCCGATCAGGAACTCCGGCGTCTCGGCGGTGTCGTCGGGCTCGAGGATGTGGATCGTCGGGGGGACCCCGACCTTCTCGGGCGTGTTGTCCGTGCACGACAGCGTGCCGAGCAGGGTCAGCGCGATCGCGACGGCGAGGGTCCTTCTCATCTCCGGCTCCTCCCGGAGCGCTGGTCCGTGGCCCCCCGACACGCACCGCGCCCCGTCCGGACAGCGGCTCCTGGACACACGAGTGCCCTCCCAAGCATACCATCGCGCGAGGGCGCGTCCGTGGCGAAGTGACGCGCGCTCCCCGGGTGGGGTAGGGTGCGACGATGGCCGACCACTCCACCGGCACCGACGAGCTCGCGGGCGACGCGCTCGAGCGCGAGGAGCGCCGCTGGCTGCGCGAGGTCTACTGCGGGGACCGCGTGCGGGAGCTGAGCGTCCGCTCCGTGCTGCTGGGTGTGACGCTCTGCGTCCTGATGATCACCCTGAACATCTACATGGGGCTCAAGACCTCGTTCGCCGAGGGCGGGGCGCTGATCGCCAGCATCCTCGGCTTCGCGGTGATGAAGGCGCTGGGCCAGATCGACCGCCGCAAGGACCCGTTCACCCGGCTCGAGCTGAACATGACCCAGACGATGGCCGGGGCCGCCGGCTCGCTGGGGGACATCGTCAACGTGATCCCGGCGCTGTTCATCCTGGGCGGGTTCACCGGCGCGATGGTGCTGCTGACCCGCCCCGACGGCACGCCGCTGATCCCGACCTGGTGGGAGATCGGGGCGTGGTGCCTGTTCACCTCGATGCTGGGGGTCTCGTTCGCCGTGCCGCTGCGCAAGCAGCTGGTGGTGGTGGATCAGCTGCGGTTCCCGACCGGGACCGCGGCGGCCGAGACGATCAAGGTGATGTACGCCAAGGGCGACGCGGCGGTGCAGCAGGCGCGGGCGCTGGCGGTGGTCGGGCTGTGGTCGTTCCTGGTGACCTACCTGCAGAACTGGAACCCGGCGCTGCTGGTCGGCGACCGCCCCCGGCTGGCGTCCTGGTTGCGGATCCACGGCGCGTACTTCCCCGAGTCGATCACGGGCCTGTTCACCCGCTGGCAGCCGGCGATCCTGGGGTGCCCGACGGCGTCGCTGACGCTGGGCGTGACGGCCAGCCCGCTGCTGCTCGGGGCCGGGATGCTGATCGGGCCGCGGGTCGGGACCAGCATCCTCACCGGCGCGGTGCTGACCTGGGTCGTCGGCGCCCCGCTGCTGCACGAGGTGGGGCTGCTCGACACCATCGCGGCGACGCTGGGCGAGGGGACCGCGCCCCTGCAGTACCGGGTGGTGGTGCGCTGGACGATCTGGCCCGCGCTGGGCCTGATGATCAGCGCGGGCGTGGGATCGATGGCGCTGCGCTGGCGCACGGTGCTGCGGGCATTCCGCTCGATGGCCGGCGGGGTCCGCGGGCGCGGCGGCGCGACGTCCCACCTGGAGCTGCCGTTCGCGATCTGGCTCGGCGGGCTGCTGATCGCCGTCGCGGGCATCGAGGCGATGCTGGTGTGGCGCTTCGGCGTGGCCTGGTGGGTCGGCCTGCTCGTGATCCCGGTGGCGTTCCTGCTCTCGGTGATCGCGATGCGCTCGATGGGGGAGACCGACATCGCGCCGGCGGGCTCGATGGGATCGGTGACCCAGATCCTGTACGGCCTGATCCACCCGGGACACATCGGCACCAACCTCCTCGCCGGCGGGGTCAGCACCGCCGCCGCGGGCGAGGCGAGCTACATGATGGTCGACCTCAAGGCCGGCTACCTGCTGGGGTCCACGCCGCGGCGGCTGGCCTACGCCCAGTACCTCGGGATCGCCGTCGGGGCCTGCCTCGCCGCGCCGATCTTCCTGCTGTTCCTGCACGCCTTCGGGCTGGACAACCCGACGATGCCGGCGCCCGGCGCGGTGGCCTGGGCCGGGCTGGCCAAGATGATGGCGGGCGGCGCCGGGGCGCTGCCACCCCACGCGCTGACGGCGCTGATCGCCGGCGCCGCGGCGGGGCTGGTGCTGACCGCCAACGACCACGCCGAGTGGGTCCCCAAGGCCTACACCCCGTCCGCGATGGGCCTGGGGATCGCGATGATCCTGCCGGCGTTCTACGCGGTGACGATGTTCCTCGGCGCGATGCTGCTCGCGGCGCTGAAGTGGAAGGCCCCCGGGTGGCTCCAGCGCTACGGCGCGTCGGTCGCCGCGGGGGGCATCGCCGGCGAGGGGCTCGCCGGGCTGGCCGTCGCGATCCTGGTGTTCAGCGGGCTGCTGTGAGGGCCCGGGAGCGCCGCCGGACGATGCTGCAGCTGACGATCACGCCGACCCCCGGGGACGGACCGGCCTGGGACCGCGGGCTCCCGTCGTGGGCCCGCAGGGGGCGCGGGCCGCACCACCTGGTGCTGCTGACGTCGGGCCTCGCGCTGGCGGACGGGGACGAGCGGCGCGGTGATCCGACGGCGCTGGGGGCGCTGCTGCGGCACAGCGGGCTGTCCCCGCGGCGCGTGCTCGTCGCCGGCCCCGGGGCGCTGGTGCACGGCTCGTCCGCCGCGACGGGCTACGGTGCCCTGCTGGCGCGCGGGCTGGCGGTGGTGCCCAGGCCGGTCCTCGAGGGCCGCGACGGGCTCCCCGCGGTGCGGCGCGCGCTGGCCCGCTGGGAGGGCGGGCAGGTCGCCCTGGTGCTCGACGCCGCGATCGCCGATCGCGCCGCGCTGAACGGCCCGGCGGTGGCCGTCGCCCGCGCGCTGGTCGCGCCGGACCGCGCCGGCGCCCCGCGGCTCACCGCGCTGTGGGTCGCCGGGTGGCCCCACGGCGACGACGCGCCCGGGGAACCGAGGGGCGAGCTCGTGGCGCGGATCCTCCGCACCGCGTGCGCCCCGGTTTGAACCGCGCGAGGGTCGGCGGGGTGGGCCGGGCCCCGGCTCCGCGGACCGGGATCATGCTACGATGGCGACGCCCTGTGGCCCCACGGCCGGAGCCACGCGCTCGCCCGGGAGACATCGATGCACCGACGCGGACCCTGGAACTGGCTGCCCCTGCTCCTGCTCGGCTGGATGTTGCTGGCCCCGACCTCGGCGGCGGCCCAGAGCACGCTGTGGGTCCAGCCCACGGCGCCGGCCAAGAAGACGATCGCCGACGTCAAGGGCGGGGGCCCGTTCGGCATCGGCTTCACCGCCGGCTCGCGCTCCGGCATGACGATGAAGATCTGGCCCGCCCTCGGGCACGGCATCGTGATCGACATCGGCGCGCCGCGGTTCCTCAACAGCCTGGCGTTCGCGATCGGCTACCGCGGCCACCTCAAGCCGCTGATGCCGCCGAGCAACGCCATCGCCGCGATGCCCACGATCGGGGCCAACTTCCGCACCCGGATGATGTTCCTCGCCGACAGCGATCCGCCGGTGTTCGTCGAGCTCGGCGCCGGCGTGGTGTTCGGGGTCAGCGTCACCGTGCCCCAGTGGCCGGTGGAGTTCTTCTTCGAGGCGGGGCCGGTGTTCTGCTTCTGGCAGGGACCCGGGTTCGGGATCGACGTCGACGGGCTCGGGGGGGCGCGGATCTACTTCTAGTCCCGCGCTAGAACTCGACCGGCTCGACGTCCTCGATCTTCAACTCCCACGGATCGGGCGGGCCGTCGCGCTTGCGCTTCTTGAGCTCGTCTGCGTCCTCCGTCGGGGGCAGCACCCTCTGCACGTTCAGCGCCGGGTCGGCGAACGAGGCGGTCCAGGTCAGGCCCTCGGTGGCGTCGGACTCGAGCAGCAGGCTGCCCTTGTCGCCGAGGCGGTACGTGCCGCCGTCGTGATCGAGCCAGTCGATCGCCTCGCCGTTGAGCATCGCCTGCTCGAAGGTCCCGATCGGGACCGAGCGGATCTGGTACGAGCCGTAGGGATCGAGGTGCAGCCAGACCTTGTGCAGCTTGTCGTCGACCACCGCCTGGCCGGCCCAGTCGACGTCGACCAGGGACGGCCCGAAGTCGAACTCGCTGCGCACCCGCGTGATCGGGGTCACGCCGGGCCACACCGACTCGGCCATCGACAGCGGCTTGGTCTCGGCCTTGCGGTTCACCGCGCTGCCCAGCGCCTCGACGACCAGCTCGTGGTGGCAGAACGGGGGCACCTCGTCCTTGGGGATCGTGACCTGGGGTCCCGAGGAGAACCACTCGCCGTCCGCGCTCGCGAGGGTCACGCGGTACGACGGGGCGCCGTCGGCGGCGAGCCAGCGGACCACCAGGTCGCGGTCGGCCGGCACCCGCGCGCCGGCCGCCGGCTCCTGGATCCCGGGGTAGCCCGGCATCGAGCGGGCCTGCTCCCAGACCTGGTTGCCGCGCACGACCCGGACCGGCAGCGCGGTGCCCGGCTCGACGCAGGACTGCTGGACCCGGTAGCGGCCCTCGAAGAACGAGTCGTGGGGCACGGCGAGGTCGCCGACGGTGACCGTCGCGTCGGTCACCGGCTGGTCGCCCTCGACGACGTAGATCGTCAGGTCGCACTCGAACTTGTCGCCGTAGCCGAAGTTGGACTTCTCCTGCAGGTAGAAGCCGTAGACCTGGAACGACGCGGGCTCCGCCGGGGGCGGCTCCTCCACCTTGTTCTTCTTCTTGGCGCCGGCGCCGGCCACGGGGAGCAGCAGCGCGGCCGCGAGCAGGGTGACGATCAGGGGGCTGCGGATCATCGGAGTCTCCATCCTGGATTCGGGCTTCGGGCGCCGTATGGTACGCGCCCGCGGGAATCGAGGGAAGGGTGGATCGCGCGTCGCCCGGCCGGGCCGGCTACTCCTCGAGCAGCGCGGCGACGTAGGCCTCGAACACCTCGCGCTCGGCGCGGGTGTCGAACGCCGTGATCTGGAGGCCGGCCCCCCGGCCGTCGGCGCGCTCGTCGTCCTCGCCGTGGACCCAGCGGACCTCGGCGTTCAGCCGGCACTGCACCACCTCGGAGGGCAGCTCGACCGGGAAGAACACCCGCACGATGGCGCCGATCCGCGGCAGCGGCGCGCTCGGACCGGTGGCGAGGAACATGCCCTGGCGGCTGAAGTCCTGGGCCACGCCCTGGTGGCGGTCGCCGGCGGCCTGGTAGAACACCTCGACCTCGGACAGGATCCGCGCCTCGCGCTTGACCTGCTCCGCGGAGACCTGGAGCGCGTCCTTCCTCCACGGCGTGGAGGCCGTCGGGCGCCGCGCGGGGCGCTCGAACGCCTTGCGCAGCCCGGCGAAGAAGCCCTTCTTCTCGGGGGGCTGCGGGGTGGTCCGGGCCGCCGCGACGGCCCCGGGCTTCCTGGCGCTGCGCTCCCACGGCGCGTGCCCCTCTGCGGACGCGGGCTGTGATCTGGGCGAGCGCTGGCTGTCGGTGATCTCGCCGATGCGGTCGGGGGCCAGCAGGTCCTCGAGCCGGTAGACGCCGTCCTGGCGCTTGGCCGTCGCGGTCGGGAGATCTTCGTCGGTGGGCCTTCCCAGCGGGGGTGGAGGATCGTCCTCGTCGTCGAGCGTGGCCTCCTCGTCCTCGTCGGTCAGACCGAGCGGGACCGAGCTCACCTCGTCGGTGGGGGCGTCCTCGATGGGCGTGCCGAGGGGGGACAGCGGGGCCTCGGGCTCGGGCTCCGGTTCGGGCGCAGCAGCGGCTTCCGGGCTCTCCTGGCTCTCGGGCGACGAGGAGCTGCGGCCGAGATCCGGATCGTCG
>CAZOYV010000202.1:8616-15701 GCA_964584075.1 uncultured Rickettsiales bacterium
GCTCTCGGGCGACGAGGAGCTGCGGCCGAGATCCGGATCGTCGGGGGCCTCCGGCGGGGCAGCGGGGCGGCCATCCGCCCGTGCCTCCTGGGGCTCCGGTGGCGGTTCGGGCGCTTGCTGCGAGTCGCCTTCCGGCTGCGGGTGGCGGCCTTCGGGCTCGGGGCGAGAAGCGGCTTTCGGGCTCTCCTGGCTCTCGGGCGACGAGGAGCTGCGGCCGAGATCCGGATCGTCGGGGGCCTCCGGCTGTTCAGCCCGTGCCTCCTGGGGCTCCGGTGGCGGTTCGGGCGCTTGCTGCGAGTCGCCTTCCGGCTGCGGGTGGCGGCCTTCGGGCTCCGGCTCCAGCTCGAGCTCCGGCTCGGGCTCCGGCTGCGCCTCCGGCTCCAGCGCCGGTCTCGGCCTCCGCGCCACCCGCTTGCGCGGGCCGAGGCCCACGCCTCCCAGCGCCGCGGGTCGGCGTCCCGCGGGGGGCTTGGCCTTGCGCTCCGGGATCGTCGGCGGCGTGTCCGCCTCCGAGGGGTGCAGCGCCTCGGCCTCCTCGAGCGAGGCCTCGAAGTCGACGTGGACCGCCGGCTTGGCGCCCCACAGCCCGCCCTCGTGGCGGACCGACGCCACGGTGCACGGGATCCGCACGCGGGTGCCGTCGGTGGGGCGGTTGAGCTCGAGCACGGCGGGATCGCCGTCCTGCAGGGGCAACGCAGCGGTGAACTGGGTGCGGTCCTCGCCGATCCGCGTGAGGCTGACGTCGTCGACCCCGCCGGCGTGGAACAGCCGGGCCGGGATCAGGCAGGGTGCGAGGGTTGACTTCTCTTCCGGCATCGATCCAAGCGCCTCCTGGGCAACCGCGCTGCCCGAGCCCCCGGAGCATCGCCGCGCGGGGGGCACTCCTCCGCGCAGCCACCTTGTTGAACGTGCTGCGGGACCTTACCATTCTACGGATTTCCAGTGGTGTGCGCGGGGCCTCGCGCCACGCGCTCCCAGGAAGGGCACCAGGACATGACGCAACAGCATCCCCGCCGCCGTGTCGTCGGATGGCTCGGCCTCGGCGCGGCCGCCACCGCGCTGGGCGGCTTCGCGCTCACCCGCCGTCGCGGCGGCCACACCGCACAGGCCGCCCCCCGGGCTCTGGCGGACGTCGACCAGGGCTGGCGCGCTCCGGCCGACAAGCCCCAGGCCGCCGCCGGCGAGGCGGCGCTCGGGATCGCCCGCAACGGCCCCCCCGCCGAGCTGGTGGACGCCGCGCTGGCCGCCGTCGGGGGCATCGGCCGGTTCGTCTCCAAGGGCCAGCACGTGCTGGTCAAGCCCAACATCGGCTGGGACCGCACGCCGGAGCAGGCGGCCAACACCAACCCCGAGGTGGTGGCCCGGATCGTCGAGCTGTGCCTCGAGGCGGGGGCCAAGAAGGTCACCGTGATGGACCGCACCTGCAACGACGCGCGGCGCTGCTACACCAACAGCGGGATCCAGGCGGCGGCCGAGGCCGCCGGCGCGCGGGTGGTCCACGTCGACGAGGCCCGCACCACCCCCGTCGACTTCGGGGGCGTGCTCGGCGAGTGGGGGGTCTACGACGAGATCCTGAAGACCGACGTGCGGATCAACGTCCCGATCGCCAAGCACCACGGCCTGTCGCGGCTGACCCTGGGGATGAAGAACTGGATGGGCAGCGTGGGCGGCAACCGCAGCCTGATGCACCAGCAGATCCACAAGTCGGTGGTCGATCTGGCGGCCTGGTTCCGGCCGGCGCTGACGATCGTCGACGGGGTCCGGGTGCTGACCGCCAACGGGCCCACCGGCGGCAACCTGGCCGACGTCCACGACGCCCGGACGCTGTGCGCCACGGCCGACCCGGTCGCGGCCGACGCGTTCGGGACGTCGCTCCACGGGCTGGGGCCCGACGACCTCAAGAGCCTCGAGCTCGCCGAGCAGCGCGGCCTCGGGACCCGCGACCTGTCCAGCCTGGCCCTGCGCGAGATCGACCTCGCCGAGGGGGCCTGAGCCGTTGCTCCGGCGGGTCCGGCAGGTCGTCCAGGCCACCAGCCTGGTCGTGTTCCTCGTCCTGCTGGTGCTGACCCGCTACGGCGGCCGCGACGAGCTGGCCTACCCGGTCCGGCTGTTCCTCGACATCGATCCGCTGGTGATGCTCGGCAGCCTGCTGTCGGCCCACGCGGTGCCGGCGGCGTTCCTCGCCTCGCTGGCGGTGCTGGCGCTGACGTGGGTGTTCGGCCGCGCGTTCTGCGGGTGGATCTGCCCGCTGGGGGCGATGAACCAGCTGGCCGGGCGCTGGGTCCGGCGCCGGGCGGACCGCGAGCGCGCCGTGCACCGCGGGTCCCCGTCGCTGCGGATCAAGTACGGCGTGCTGATCGGGCTGCTGGTGGCCTCGGCGTTCGGGCTGCAGTGGGTCGGGCTGCTCGACCCGATCTCGCTGTCGATCCGCAGCCTCGGGCTGGCCATCGGCCCGGCGCTCGAGCTGTCGGCGCGCGCGGGGTTCGACGCGCTGTACGACACCGGCGCAGAGCCGGTCCGCGCGGTTTCCGAGCCGGTCTACGGGCTGGCCCGGCGGACCGTCCTGTCGTTCGAGCAGCCCACGTTCCGCCAGGCACCGCTGCTGGGGATCCTGTTCGTCGCGATCCTGCTGGTCAACCTGGTGCGCCCCCGCTGGTGGTGCCGCACGCTGTGCCCGCTGGGCGCGCTGCTCGGCGTGGTGGCGCGCTACGGGCTGCTGCGCCTGGAGCACGGCGGCGAGTGCGACCACTGCCAGCTGTGCACGATGAAGTGCCCGGGGGGCGCCGATCCGGACCGGACCGCCGAGGGCGGCTGGCGTCCGGCGGAGTGCTACGTGTGCGGCAACTGCACGTCGCAGTGCGAGCGCGGGCTGGCGTTCCGCCTCGGCCGGCCGCGGCTGCTCGGGGCGCCCAGGCCCGTCGCCGGCGTCGACGCCGGGCGCCGGACGGTGATCGCCGGCGCGGCCGCCGGGCTGGTGGCCGCCCCGCTGGTCGAGGTCCCGCTGGTCCGCGACCTGCCCGACCCGGCGCTGATCCGGCCGCCGGGGTCGCTCCCCGAGCGGGACTTCCTGGCCCGCTGCGTGCGCTGCGGAGAGTGCATGAAGGTGTGCCTGACCAACGGCCTGCAGCCCACCGCGCTGGAGGCCGGGCTGGAGGGCGTCTGGACGCCGGTGCTGGTGCCGCGCATCGGCTACTGCGAGTACAGCTGCACGCTGTGCGGCCAGGTCTGCCCCACCGGCGCGATCGAGCCGCTGACGGTGGAGGCCAAGCAGCAGGTCCGGATCGGCACCGCGTTCGTCGACCCGGCCCGCTGCCTGCCCATCGCGCTGGGGACCGAGTGCTCGGTGTGCGAGGAGCACTGCCCGACCGCCACCAAGGCGATCCAGCTCGTCGAGATCGAGGCGCCGGGGCCCGACGGCTCCCCGCGCCGCGTGCGCCGCCCGGTGGTCGATCCCGAGATCTGCATCGGCTGCGGGATCTGCGAGACCCGCTGCCCGGTGGTCGACCTGCCCGCGATCCGCGTCACCGCGATCGGCGAGTCCCGCAACCCCGAGAATCCGCTACTCTTGGACCGTGGCGGATCGGGGTATGGCTACTACTGAGCAGGCGCCGGAGTTCGTCGACCACGACGAGATGGTGATGAATCGCCTCTCGGCGGTGGTGCTCGACTACGTCGAGGAGCACCACGGCCGCGAGGCCGCCGAGCGCATCGCCGAGCGCGCCGGCAAGCCGCTGGCGCAGCTGCGCGACCTGCACGGCTGGACCAGCTACGAGACCTACAACCGCCTCTGGCGGGCCGCGGTGGAGGTCACCGGCGATCCCGGGATCGGGACCCGCATCGGCGCCAGCGCCAACCGCTCGCGGGCCCTGGAGTACCTGCTCAACCTGGGCCGCACCACCGGGCTGCTGGGCAACGTCGGGCTGGGGATGCGCTACCTGCCCGACATCATCAACCGCAGCACGCGCTGCGTGCACTACCGCGCGATCGACGTCGTCGCGAACCACGCGGTGTTCGAGGTCCGGGAGCCCCTGGTCGGCGACTTCGTGCGCGCCCGCTGCGACTACCGCCGGGCCCTGTTCCGCTCGCTGCCGGCGATCAACGGGCTGGGCTGGGACCAGGTCACGGTGGACCACCCCCAGTGCATCGGGGACGGCTACCCGTCGTGCATCTACGAGGTCCGCTGGGAGCAGCCCGCGCGCTCGCTGGCGATGGTGTGGTGGCTGCCGCTGGCCCTCGCCGGGGCCGGGCTGGCCTTCGGGCTGGCGTGGTGGGCCGGCGCCAGCGCCCTGTCGGCGACCGCGTTCGCCGCGCTCAGCGGGGTGATCGTCACCTTCGTCGGCCGCGGGCGGACCGGCGCCGCGAAGCTCCAGGAGACCGTCGACACGCTGCGCCAGCAGCAGGAGCTGATGATCCGGGCCCACGACGAGGTCGAGGCGCGCTACCTCGAGCAGCAGGAGGCCTACCGCGCGCTGGAGGCCAAGACCGCCGAGCTGGAGCGCACCCAGGCGGAGCTGGTGCGCACCGAGCGGCTGGCCGCGATGGGGCGGCTGGTGGCCGGGCTGGCCCACGAAATCAACAACCCGCTGGCCGGGATCCTGACCAGCGCCGAGCTGCTCTCCCGGACCGCGGAGGACCCCCAGGTGCGCCACCGCGCCGAGGCGATCGTCGCCGAGGTCGAGCGCTGCCGGGGCCTGACCCGCAACATGCTCTCGTTCGGCCGCCAGCAGCCCACCAGCCGCGAGCCGGTGGACCTCGCCGAGGTGGTCGACTCCGCGCTGCAGCTCGCCACCCACGCGCTGCGCGGCGGAGACGTCGCCGTGCACGTCGAGCGGGGCGACGGACCCACCGACGTGATCGGCGATCGCGGGCAGCTGCAGCAGGTGGTGCTCAACCTGGTGGAGAACTCCGTCGAGGCGCTGCGCGAGCGGGGCGCCGACCGCCGGCTGGAGGTGGCGATCGCGGGGACCCCGGAGCAGGTCGTGGTGGACGTCCGGGACAACGGCCCCGGCATCCCCGAGGCGGCGCGGGACCGGCTGTTCGAGCCGTTCTTCACCACCCGCGGGGTCGGCCGGGGGACCGGCCTGGGGCTCAGCATCTGCCACGGGATCGTTGCGAACCACGGGGGGGCGCTGGCGCTGATGCCCCCCCGCGAGGGCGGCGGCGCGTGGTTCCAGCTGCGGCTGCCGCGGGAGGCCGAGCTGCCCGAGCTGCCGGACTCCGAGCGCGAGCTGGCGCCCGCGGTGTCGCTCAGCCCGGCGAGGGTCTACCGCTGGCTGGTGGTCGACGACGAGGACCTGTTCCGCACCTCGATCTGCCGGCTGCTGGAGCAGTTCGGCCACCGCGCGGTGGCGGCGGCCGGCGCGGCCGAGGCGCGCGCCGTGCTGGAGCACGACGACGACTTCGACGCGATCCTGCTCGACCTGACGATGCCCACCGAGGGCGGCGCCGAGCTGTACCGCAGCTGGCCCGCAGAGGTGCAGCGGCGGGTGGTGTTCATGACCGGCGAGCTGCGCCGCGAGCGGGATCCGGCCGTCGAGGACGTCGGCGAGGCGCGGTTGCTGATCAAGCCGTTCTCGTATCGCGAGCTGATGGACACGCTGGCCCACCTCGCGCCGCGCGAGGGGGTGTGAGCGGCGGGCCCGACGAGGACGGCGCCGGCGACGCGGGGAGCGCCGCCCAGGGGTGCCGCAGCGACGCCGGGATGGACCGATCCGGGGCCGTGCCGGTAGGCTTGGTCGCGGGCCAGCTCGTCCCGCTCGTGCCGCGACGACGGCCCCTCTGGAAGGAGACAGCATGTCCCACGCCCACCCCGTCCTCGCCGCGTTCGCGGCGCTGAGCGCCCTCGCCGCGGCGCCGCCCGCCGACGCGGGCACCGGTGGCCCCGACGCCTTCGGCTACTCCTGGATCGACAGCGACGAGCCCGGCGGCCCGCTGTTCGGCTGGACCGACATCTCCACCACCGGCACCCCGCTGGCGCTCAGCGACGACAGCAACCAGCAGGTCGCGATCGGGTTCGACTTCGAGTACTACGGCCAGAGCTACGCCAACATCACGGTCGAGTCCAACGGCGGGCTGGCGTTCACCAACGACTACCTGACGTTCGGCAACACCTGCCTGCCGCGGACCAGCGCGCCCACGATCCTGATCATGCCGTTCTGGGACGACATGTACCCCCCCGGCGGCGGCGTGTACCACCAGACCAGCGGCACGCTGCCCAACCGGGTGTTCACGGTCCAGTGGAGCTGTCCCAAGTGCTGCCCCACCGGGTTCTTCGAGTACCAGGTCCAGCTGTTCGAGCGCACCGGGCAGATCCTGTTCCTGTACAACGACGTCGCGTACGAGCCCGGGACGTCGGCCACCGTCGGCATCCAGGGGGACACCAGCACGTGGCTGGAGTACTCGTGCAACACCGCCTCGCTGTACGACGGGCTGGCGATCCTGTTCGGGACCTGCGCCGACGAGGACCTCGATCTCGACGGCTACACCGAGTGCGAGGGGGACTGCGACGACCTCGACGCCACGATCTACCCCGCGGCCCCGGAGATCTGCGACGACGGCATCGACCAGAACTGCGACGGCCAGACCGACGAGCAGGCCGACAGCGACGGGGACGGGTTCTCCAACTGCACCGGGGACTGCAACGACTACATCGCCGAGGCGTTCCCGGGCAACCCGGAGCTGTGCGACTTCATCGACAACGACTGCGACGGGCTGATCGACGAGGACTTCGACGGCGACGGCGACGGCTGGGCCACCTGCGCCGGCGACTGTGACGACGCGGACCCCGCCGTGTACCCGGGCGCGCCGGAGCTGTGCAACCAGATCGACGACGACTGCGACGGCGCCGTCGACGAGGCCACCGACGACGACGGGGACGGCTGGACGGTGTGCTCGGGGGACTGCGACGACAACGACGGCGACACCTACCCCGGCGCCCCCGAGATCTGCGACCAGGTGGACAACGACTGCGACGGCTCGGTGCCCGCCGACGAGGTCGACGACGCCGACGGGGACGGCCACGTCGACTGCGCCGACTGCGACGACGTCGACCCCGCGATCCACCCCGGCGCGACCGAGACCTGCGA
>CAZOYV010000203.1:0-15530 GCA_964584075.1 uncultured Rickettsiales bacterium
GCGCTCTTCTTGCCGTCGATGGCCTCCACCACCGGCGGGTCGAAGTGCACGTCGACCTGCGGGAACGGGATCCCGATGCCCGCCTCCTCCAGCGAGGCCTTGGCCTGGCGGATCGTGGCCTGGTACACGTCCCAGTACTCGGGCGTGTTGCACCACACGCGGATCTGCCAGTCCACCGACGAGCCGCCCAGCTCGGCGAGGAACACCTGTGCCGGCGGGTCCTCCAGCACCCCGGGGATGTCGGGGATCATCTTCTCGAAGACCTCGCGGCAGGCGTCGATGTCGGCGCCGTACTCGCAGCCCACCGGCACGTCCACGCGGCGGACCGGGAAGTGGGTCAGGTTCTCGATCGTGGAGCCGAAGATCGAGCCGTTGGGCACGATGAAGTAGCGGTTGTCCAGCGAGCGGATCCCGGTGGTGAACAGCTCCAGCTCCTCGACCTTGCCGAGCACGCCGCCGATCTCGACCAGGTCCCCGACCTTGTAGGGCCGGAAGATCAGCAGCATCACGCCGGAGGCGAAGTTGCTCAGCGTGCCCTGGAACGCCAGCCCGATGGCCAGCCCCATCGCGGCGATCACCGCGGCGAAGCTGGTCGTCTCGATGCCGAAGATGCCCATCGAGCCCACGCCGGCGGCGATCAGGATCGCGTAGCGCAGCAGGTTGGCGAAGAACCGCGTCAAGGTGGCGTCGAACTCGCGCTTCTCCAGCGCGTTGCGCAGCGATCGGCCGGCCCAGCCGGCGACGACCCACGCCAGGAACAGCACGACGAGGACGCCGATCACCTTCAGCCCCCAGGTGGTGATCAGCTCCCCGATCTTGTTCAGCAGCTCGTTCCAGTCGAACTCCATTGGTTCACTCCTCGCCTGGGCTCGCGTCGCGAGCGGGACCTCGCAGGATGTCCCAGTAGGCCCCCCGTGCTCCCGCGCGGATCTGCGCCGACAGCACCGAGTGGTCGTTGTAGTTGTAGTTCCCGTCGAGCTCGCCGGGGTCGGCGTGGAGGAACCGCTCGTCGCCGGCCACGAGCTCGGCGACACGGGCGTGGATCCCCGCGCCGAGGGCCGGGCTGACGTAGAACACCGGCCGCAGCAGGTCCTCGTTGTCCGCGGTGACGCCGTGCAGCGCGGGGTGGTCGGCCACCGGGCCCTGGGCGCGGACGGCGCGGGCCAGCGGGGTGTCGGGGTACAGCCGGACCCCCACCGAGAGCCCGACGCGGTCCGGCTCGGCGCGGCGCGCCAGATCGATCGCGCTGGCGAGGGTGTCGGGTGTCTCGCCGGGGCCGCCGAGCAGCATGTCGAGCATCACGGCGATGCCGGCCTCGCGGCAGCGGCGGACGGCCTCGACGACGTGCTCGGGGCCGTGGCCGTGGCCCAGCCGGCGCAGCATCGCCGGGTCACCGTGGTCGGCGCCGAGATCCAGCCCGGCGCACCCGGCGCGCGCCATCGTCTCGGCCAGCGCGGCGTCGAGCGGCAGCGGGCGGCCGTAGGCGTACCACCGCACGTGGTCGGCCAGCCCGCGCTGCACCAGCGCGGCGCACCACGCCTCGACGTGGGTCGGGGCCAGGTTGACCTCGGTGTCGCACAGGTGCAGCACGTCGACGCCCTGGTCGAGCAGCTCGGCGACCTCGTCGGCCACCGTCTCGGGGTCGCGCAGCCGCAGGGTCGGGCCGCACACGGCGGGCTCGGCGCAGTAGATGCAGCGGCGCGTGCAGCCGCGCAGCGTCTCGACGCCGCCCTGGCCGCCCTCGGCGAAGTAGCGCGGGGCGTCGACCAGCCGGCGGGACGGCGCGGGGAGCAGCGCCAGATCCACCGAGCGGCGCGGGACCTGGACCACCGCGCCCCCCGCGTCGAGGTGGACGGCGCCGGGGATCTCGCCGGGCGGGTCGCCGGCCAGCACGCGGTCGAGCAGGCGGGGGAACGACTCCTCGGCGTCCCCGACCACGCCGTGGGTCGCGCCGGTGTGGCGCAGCGCGGGGCCGGGGTTGAAGCCGAACCCGATGCCTCCGAGCACCACCGGGACCTCGACCTGGGCGCGGATCGCGCGGACCATCGCCGCGGTGGTCTCGAGCAGGAAGTCGCCGCTGGCCATGTAGACGTCGTCGAGGTTGCGTACCGAGACGCCCACCGCCGCGGGGCGGACGTCGTCCAGCGCGGCGGTCAGCGCGGCGCGCCAGTCGTCGGGCCAGGTCAGGTCGCACAGGACGGGCTCGTACCCGCCCCGGATCAGCCCCGCGGCGACGTACTCGAGCCCGATCGGCGCCACGGGCGGGCGCAGGCGATTGGGGTTGACGAGCAATACGCGCGGCCGGGCCATCGTACGACCTCTCGGGAACACCATCCCAGGGTCCCGACCGATTTGCTACTCTTCCGACCGACGGAGGGAGCCGCGAGATGACGGGCGGGGACGGCGACAGCCAGATCCAGACGGGGCTGCTGTCCGAGGAGGAGCTGGCGCGGCTGCGCGCGCTGCGGGGCGACGCGGAGTCCTCGGTGGCGACGCTGCTGCTGTACGGCCGCGACGGGGTCGAGATCGTGCCGCTGGTGGAGGGCCGCCCGACGGTGATCGGGCGCTCGGCCCCGGCCGACGTGGTGGTCCGCGACGCCAGCCTGTCGCGGCAGCACGCGCTGGTCGAGCTGCGCCACGGCCAGGTGTGGGCCGAGGACCTGGACTCGACCAACGGCACCTGGATCGACGGCGAGCGCGTCACGCGCGAGGTGCTCCAGCCGGGGCAGGTGCTGGCCCTCGGGGGCGTGACCGCGTCGGTCCATGGGGCGGACGCCGGGGCGGGCCTCGACGGCCACGAGCGGTTCACCGCCGAGCTGGAGGCCGAGGTGGAGCGCGCCCGGCACCACGACCGCGAGCTGGCGCTGCTGATCGTGCGCAGCGCCGATCGCGCGACGTCGCCGGTGGCGCGCTGGGCCGAGCAGGTCCGCGCCCCGCTGCGCCGCTACGACCGCGTGGCGCTGTACGCCGGGGACACCGTCGAGGTGCTGCTGCCCGAGGCCGACCGCGGGCACGCGCGGGCGGTGGCGGAGCGAATCCTCGACGGCCGGGACCGCCTGACCTGCGGCCTGGCCACGCTGCCGCAAGACGCGGGGACGGCCGGCGAGCTGTTCGAGCGCGCCCGGGCCGCGCTGCGCGAGGCCACGCCGGGCCAGCCGCTGCGCGAGGCCGAGACCGCTGCGGCGGGCGCTGCCGTGGACGACGACGGGGCCCCGGTGGTGCGCAGCCCGGCGATGGAGAAGCTGTTCGCCACCGCGCGCAAGCTGGCGGGGTCGACGATCCCGGTGCTGCTGCTGGGCGAGACCGGGACCGGCAAGGAGGTCCTGGCCCGGGCGATCCACGAGGGCGGCGCGCGGGCCGGCGAGCCGCTGATCTGCGTCAACTGCGGCAGCATCCCGTCCCAGCTGGTGGAGAGCACCCTGTTCGGGCACGTCAAGGGCGCGTTCACCGGCGCCGACGCCAGCCGCAAGGGGGTGTTCGCCCACGCCGACGGCGGCACCGTGCTGCTCGACGAGGTCGGGGAGCTGCCCCCGCCGGCCCAGGCGGCGCTGCTGCGCGTGCTGGAGACCAAGCGCTTCACCCCGGTGGGCGCCGGGGACGAGGTCGAGGTCGACGTGCGCGTGCTGGCCGCCACGCACCGCGACCTCGAGGCGATGTGCCGCGAGCGGACGTTCCGCGAGGACCTGCTGTTCCGGCTCAACGCGATGACGCTGACGCTGCCCCCGCTGCGCGAGCGGCCCGAGGAGATCGAGCCCCTCGCGCAGCGCTTCCTGGCCCGCGCCGCCGCCGAGGACGACCGTCCCATCGCGCGCCTCTCGAAGGAGGCGCAGGCGCTGCTGGTGCGCTACCCGTGGCCCGGCAACGTCCGCGAGCTGCGCAACGCGATCGAGCGCGCGGTGGTGCTCGCCACCGACGCGGTGATCGGCCCCGAGGACCTGCCCGAGCCCGTGCGGCGGCGATCGGCGGGCGAGCCGGATCGGGACCGTCCCGGCGGTCCCAAGGAGCCGGTGGGGACGGCGACGATGGAGGTCCAGGCCGTCGACGGGGACGCCATCGACCTGCGGGACCAGGTGGGGCGCTACGAGGCCGACCTGATCCTGCGGGCGCTGCTGGAGTGTGCCTGGGACCGCAACGCGGCCGCCAAGTGGCTGGGGATCCCGGTGCGCACGCTGTCCCACAAGATGAAGGCCCACGGCATCCAGCGGGGGATGCCGACCGGACAGGAGGACTGACGGGCTACTCGTCGTTCTTGGGGGGCGCCCGGCTGACCCGGACCTCCTCGGCCTCGTCCGCGGGGGGCTCGTCCTTCGGCGGCCTGCCGTAGGAGCTCACCTCGCGCTTCTCCATCCACTCCGCGACCTCCTCGTCGGTGCCCGAGTGGACCGTCGCGCGGTGATCGAAGTCGAAGCGGGGTTCGAGGCGGTCGGGGTCCGGCACCACGGCGTGCCCGTCCCACACCAGCCCCGACTCGGTGGCCACCTGGGTGCGGAGCTCCTCCACCGACATCGCCAGCACCGCGGTGTCCCACACGCGCACGCTGTCGTCGTCCTGGGCGGTGGACAGCCAGCGCGAGTCGGGGGAGAACGCCAGCCCGCCGCTGCGGCCGTAGCCCGGCAGCAGCGCCAGCTCGCGCAGCGTCGCGACGTCCCACACGCGGACCGTGCGGTCCCCGCCGGAGGAGGCCAGCAGCTGTCCGTCGGGGGAGAACTCGACGTGGTCGACCAGGTCTTCGTGGCCCTCGAGCACGGCGACCTCGCGGAGCACCGGCAGCTGCGCCGACGGATTCCAGGTCCCCTCGGACGGGGAGATGTCGCTCTCCCCGGTGACCAGCTGGGGCACCGACCACAGCCGGATCGAGCCGTCGAGGGCCGCGCCGGCGAGCACGCGGGCCTCGGGATCGAAGTCGAGGTCCACCAGGTAGGGCCCCTGGACCTGGGCCACCGGGCGCCCCGACGGCATCTCGAGCAGCAGGATCAGGCCGGCGGGATCGCCGATCGCGGCGAGGTGGTCGTCGTCGCCGACCGTGACGGTCAGGGCGCGCACCAGCTCCCGGGGGTCGCGGGCGATGTCCACCACGCGGGCGTCGCCCGAGTCCAGGTCCCACAGCACCAGGCTGCCGGTGTCGGTGAACGCCACGGTCTTGCCGCCCTGGAACACCACGGCGCCGGCGACCTTGCGCTCGCGCTCGGCCATCTGGGCGATGCGGGTCCGGGTCCACAGGTCCCACACCGACAGGCTGCGATCGGCGCCCATCGCCACGAGGTGCCGTCCGTCGCCCGAGATCGAGATTGGCTGCGCGGTGTCCCCGGGCAGGTCGAGGCGGGCCACCTGCCGGCCCGCCTCGCGGTCCCACCACCGCACCGTGCCGTCCATCCCCGCCGACACGATCCGGCCCTCGTCGCGCTCGAAGGCCAGCGCCGCGACGCGCAGCTCGTGGCCGTGCAGGATCGGCGAGGCGGCGTCGGGGTCGAACGACCAGTGGCGCAGCGCGCCGTCCTGGGTGGCGGTGACCAGCGCCCGGCCGTCGGGCGTGAAGGCGGCCTCGAGCACCCGGCTGCCGTGCTCGAGCTGGGCCACCTCCGCGCCGGTCGCCAGGTCCCACAGGCGGGCCGACTTGTCCGAGCCCCCGGAGGCCAGCAGGCGCCCGTCGGGGGAGAACGCCACCACGGCGATGTGCCCGTCGTGGCCCTCGAGCTCGCGCGCCAGCGCGCCACTGGCCACGTCGAACACGCGCAGCGCGCCGTCCCCGTAGCCCACCGCGACCCGCGTGCCGTCGGCCGAGAACGCCACCCGGCGGTAGTAGGGCGTCTCGGGGCCGACCTGGCGCAGGCGGCGGCCGCTGGCCAGGTCCCACAGCCAGACGTGGCTGCCCTCCACGGTGGCGGCGTGGCGGCAGTCGTGGCTGACCGTGGCCCAGTGCTCCGAGCCGTCCTCGCCGGCGATCGAGCGCAGGTGCTCCCCGGTCTGCGCGTCCCAGACGTGCGCGGCGTGGTCCCACTCGCCGGTGATCAGCGTCGCGCCGCCGTCGCAGAACGCCAGCGGCCAGCCGCCCTTCTTCGAGTGCTCGAACCCCCGGATCTCCTTGCCGGTGGAGGGATCGACGAGGTACACGCCGCCCTTCTCCATCGTGCCCAGCGCGGCGCGCTGGCCGTCGGGCGAGAACAGCGCGCGGTAGACCGCGCCGTGCACGAAGCTGGTCAGCTCCTCGCCGTTGTCGGTGCGCCACACGCGGTGGCCCATGTGCCGGTCGCTGACCAGGATCCGGCCGCCGTCCGGGGAGATGTCCAGGCCGTAGGGCCAGCCGGGGTGTCCCCCGAGCCGCGCCCGCTGCCCGCCGGTGGCCGCGTCCCACAGCGCCACCGAGGCCTCGTTGCCCGAGGTCGCCAGCGTCGCGCCGTCGGGAGAGACCGCCACCGCCGCGGCGTGGGCCGGGTGGGCCTCGAGGCGCATCGTCTCCTCGCCCGTCGCCAGGTCGTACAGCCGGACGGTGCCGCCCAGGCAGGCCATCGAGATCGTGCCACCGTCGGGGAGCAGGTCGAGGGCGCCCGCGACCCCGGGGCAGCCCTCGAAGCGGCGCAGCTCGCGGCCCTGGCCCACGTCCCAGACCACCACCGTGCCGTCGTCGGACGAGCTGACCAGCTGGTCGCCCCCGGGCAGGTAGCGCACGCCGGAGACGTCCAGCGGGTGCTCGCCCAGCCGCCGCGGCTGTTCGTCTTCGTCCGGGGTCCACAGGAACACGTCGCCCCCGATGCAGCCGGTGGCGATCTGCGACCCGTCGGGCGAGAACGCCACCGCGAAGTGCTCCAGGCAGTGGCCCTGCAGGCGCGCCGCCTCCACGCCGAGCTCGACGTCGTAGATCGCCACCGAGCCGTCCATCGAGGCCGCGGCGAGCCGGGTCCCGTCGGGGGAGTACGCCACGTCGACGGCGGTGCGGCGCTGGCCGGAGAGGCGCTTGAGCTCCACGCCGTCCTCGGCGCGGTACAGGCGGATCTCGCCGCCCATGTGCCCGGTGGCCACGGTGGAGCCGTCCGGCGAGGGCACGATCCGCCACGCGGGGTCGGCCTCGTCGCCGAAGCGGTACAGCTCGCGGCCGCCGTGCACGTCCCAGACCCGCGCCTGGGTCATGTAGCCGGCGCCGAGCAGGCGGGTGCCGTCGGGCGAGAACGCCATGTCGGTCGCGTAGATCCCCGGCCGGGTCTGCCAGTCCAGCCGGGGCGCGGGCCGGTTGACCAGCCCGGCCAGTACACCACGGGCCTCGGGGTTCTCGTGCTCCTCGAGGGAGGCCAGCGCGTACAGCGTGGCCTCGTGGACCGCGTCGGTCGAGCCGGCCTTCTCGGCCAGGAACCGGGCCAGCGTCTCGCGGGCGGCCTGCTCGGCGACCTGGGCGTCGTCGCGCGCGACCTCGGCGGCCACCCGCTGGCGCTGGGCCAGCGCGGCGTTGACCAGCGTCAGCAGCGACACCAGCGCGAGGCCGAGCACGATCCCGCCCACCGCGTAGCGCCGCCGCCGGTCCGCGCGCTGGCTGCGGGCCGCGCCGGCGGTGAGGAAGTCCTGGACGGTGCCGGACAGCTCCGACGTGCAGTGGGCCGCGGCGCGGCGGGCCTCGGCCAGGGCGTCGCCCTCCCAGACCTCCTCGTCGCGGCGGCCGCGGCGGGCCCACAGCTCGGCGGCCTGCTGGATCTCGCCGAGGAACGCGCGCTCCTCCTGGCTCTCGTCGATCCAGCGCCCCAGCCGCGACCAGGCGCCGATCAGCGACTCGTGGACCAGCTCCAGCTCGCCCTCGTCCTCGTCGGCGGACTGCTTGCCGGTCACCAGCCGCGCGGCGACGAGCCGCTTGAGCACGCCGTCGGCCTCGGCGTCGAGGCCCTCGGTGACCCGGGCCCGGGCCAGCGAGCGCCGCGTACCCTCGGGGGTCACCAGCCGCAGCAGGATCGTGCGCGCCAGCCGGACCTCGTCGACCGTCAGGCCGGCCAGCACCCCGTCGGCGTGCTGGGCCAGCGCCCCGGCGACCCCGCCGACCGCCTCGTAGGTCCGGCCCGTCAGGGTCCGCGCCTCGCGGTCGCGCCGCTCCCACAGCATCTGCCCGGCGAACTGCAGCAGCGGCAGGCTCGCCGCCTCGTCGCGGACCTCGTCGACGATCCGGTCCACCAGCGCCGGGTCGTCGTAGCGGTACCCCGCGGCCTGCAGCGGGCGCGCCACGATCGCGCGCAGCGCCTCGGGGCCGGGGCTGCGCAGCACGGTGATGTGGCTCAGCGCCTCGCGGACCCCGGGACCCTCGGCCAGGCGGCTGAGGAACTCCTCGCGTAGCGTCACGATCACGCGCACCGGGGACTGGGGATCGTCGGCGGCGGCGCACAGCGCCTGCATGAACGCCAGCCGAGTCTCCGGGTCGGGCTCCAGCGTGACCAGCTCCTCGAGCTGGTCGACGAACAGCAGCACCGAGGCGTCCCGGCGGTCGGCCAGCCGCTGCAGCACCAGGTTGAGCAGCGCGGGCGAGCCCTGCAGCTGGTCGGCGAGCCACTCGGCCTCGCCGGACTCGGTCTCGGGGACCCCGGCGCCGCCGCGCGGGGCCGGCACGCCGAAGACGGTCATCCCCGGGGAGGCCCCCCCCTGCTTGCGGGTGGAGACCACGCGTGCGGCGAGCGCCCGGAACGGCCGGCGCCCGGGCCGCAGCGACAGCACCACCAGCGGGCCGCGCTCCCGCAGCCGCGGGATCACGCCGGCCTGCACGAACGAGCTCTTGCCGGCCCCCGAGGCGCCGACGATCGTCAGCACCGGCTGGGACCGCAGCCGCTCGACCACGGCGGCGACCTCCGCGTCGCGGCCGAAGAACACGTGCTGGTGCCGCTCGTCGAACGGCAGCAGGCCGCGGAACGGGCTGTCGTCCTCGTCCCAGCCCTCGGCGTCGGCGGCCAGCGCCCGGCGCAGGCGGCGCACCACGTCGGCGGCGGCGGGGCGCTCGGCGGCGGGCTTGCGCAGGCAGTCGGAGACCAGCGCGGCGAGCTCGACCGGGACCCCGGTCCCGGGGTCGAGGGCCGGCGCCGGGGCCTCGTCGAGGATCTTGGCGCCGAGGTCGACGCGGTCGGCGGCCTGGTACGGCCGGCGGCCCGCGGCGAGCTCGTACAGCGACACGCCGAGCGCCCAGATGTCGACGGCCTCGGTGATGTCGCCCTGGGCCCACTGCTCGGGAGCCATGTACGCCGGGGTCCCGCGCACGCCCCCGTGGCGGCTGACGAACGGGTCCTCGATCTGGGAGCGCTCCAGGGCACCGGGCTCCTGCTCGCCCTCGGCCCCGTCCCGCGTCCCGTCCCCGGGGCCGTGGGGCAGCGCGCGGGCCAGCCCGAAGTCCAGCACCCGGACCCGCCCGTCCCGCGCCAGGATCACGTTGGCCGGCTTCAGATCGCGGTGCAGGATCCCCGCGCCGTGGGCCTCGGCCAGCGCCTCGGCCACCGCCAGCCCGATGCGCATCGCCTCCGGGTAGCGCAGCCGCTCCTGGTCGAGGCGCTCGCGGAGGGTCTGGCCCTCGAGGTACTCCAGCGCCACGTAGGGCCGGCCGTCGACCTCGCCGACGGCGTGGATCGTCACGATGTGGGGGTGGCTGAAGCGCGCGGTGGCGCGGGCCTCGAACAGGAACCGCTCGCGGCTCTCGTCGCCGCGCAGCGCCTCGGCGCGCACGACCTTGAGCGCGACCTTGCGTCCGAGGCGCGTGTCGCGCGCCAGGAACACCTCGGCCATGCCGCCCTCGCCCAGGGGCCGCATGATCCGGAAGTGGTCCACCATCGCGCCCGGGCCGAGCCCGGCGCTGGCGCTCGGGACGTCATCGACCATCGAATCCGAGGGTTCCTCGGGGAAATCGTGTGACAACGCGCGCGGGGGGGTCAAGCGGGCCGGGGCGCTGCCCGCTCAGCCCGTCTCGCCCTCCGTCTCCACCGACACGATCTGGACGTCGACCGTGGGGTTGGCCTTGCCGGTGTCCAGGGCGTAGCTCAGCGGCACGGTGATCGACAGCCCGCCGAAGACGATCAGGGCGAGCAGGTGGGCCGTGAGGCTGACCCCGAGGGCGAGCCACAGCAGCGGGGCCGAGGTGCGGGGCTTGCGGTCGAACATCTGGGGACCTCCGGTTCCAGTCCTTGGTTCGTCCGTCTGGCGTTGCAGCTCGCGTGCCAGGCCCCTCGTCTTCCTCACGGGTCCAATGATTCCAACGGGTTGCCTCGTGATTCGCGGTCGGTCGTCCCGGGGCCTCGCCGCGGCGGGTCCGGGGGCCGGCGGAGGATGCCGGCCAGATCTGGCCAGGGCTGGCAACGCCTGGCCGGAACGCTCGTTCGGTCGTGGGAGGGGGAGCGCTCGCGGCGATCACAGGGAGCGCTTGGAGCGCTCGCGGCGGGATCGCCCGGGCGACGGCTCGTCCCCGTCCGTCGCGTCGAAGCTGCGCTCGGGACCCTCGGGGGAGGCCGGGCCGTCCGCGTCTCCCGGGGGGGGCTCCCCCCGCTGCTCGGCGAGGCGGCGCTTGATCGCCTCGAGCTCGGCCTCCGCCCGCTCGCGGCGCTCCTGCTCCACCTTGCGCCGCCGCTCCCGCTCGGCCTCCCGCGGATCGGTCCCCTCGTCCGCGTCGGGATCGATCCCGTACTCGCGGCGCACGCGGTCGAGCCCCGATCCGCGCTCGCGCTCCTGCTCCAGGATCTCCTCGGCAGCGCCCTTCTTGCCCAGCAGGAACTCCTCGAGCTCGTCGAGGAACCGGTTGGCGCCCCGCTCCAGCGTGCGCCGGGCCACCTCCCTGGCGGCCTTGTCCTGGAGCTTCTCGATCGTCCCCTTGTCCTCGTCGTCGGCCATCGTCGTCGCCCTCGCGGTCCACCCTCCCTACGGATCGGACCCGGTTTCCATTCGCCGCCGCTCGCCCCGTCGAGCCACGCCCGCAGCAGGGTCGACGGACGCGAGCACGGCGGGACCTCCCGACGCCATTGTACGCCGGGTGGCCCCCGGCGCCGGCCCCGGCCTGGCTACGGTACACTGGCGAGACGATGAGGGACTCCCTGGCCGCGCTGAAACGCCACCAGCCCCGCCGCCGGTTCCGGGACGTGCTCCGACCGCGCCTGATCCGCGCGCTCGACGAGCTCGTCGCGGGGAGCGACGGCGCGGTGGTGGTCGGGGCCCCCGACGGCCACGGCAAGACCACCGCGCTGGCCTCGTGGGCGGCGCGCCTCGAGCAACCCGTGGCGTGGTGGACGTTCGGCCCGGAGGACGACGACCCCGCGCTGACCCTGCGGGCCCTGGCGCGGGCCCTGGACGGCGTGTGTCCCGGCGCGGGCGTGGCGGTGCGGGACGCGCTGCACCTCGACGCGCCGCCCCCGGTCCCCGCCCTGGTGGCCCAGCTCTGCGCCGAGCTCCAGGCCTGCGAGGAGCCGTGCATCCTCGTCCTCGACGACGTGCACCAGCTCCGGGACGGCGACGCGCGGGCGGTGGTCGAGCGGCTGGCCCGGACCCACCGCGGGGCGCTGCGGCTGGTGCTCGGCGGCGACCTGGAGGTCTCCGGCTGGGCCCCGGCGGGGACGCCACGGCTGGAGCCCGGCGTGCTGCGCTTCGACGAGGCGGAGACCCACGAGTTCCTCGACCAGACCGCGGACCTCGAGCTGGCGCAGGAGCACGCCGAGACCCTGATCGCCCACGCCGGGGGCTGCGTGTCGACCCTGCAGCTCGCGACCCAGGCGCTGGCCCGCTCCCGCACCCCGGCGAGGGTCCTCGAGGAGATCGCGTCGGGGACGGGTGTCGCGCCGCTGATCGACCGGCTGCTGCGCGCGCTGCCGCGCCCGGTCCGGGAGTTCCTGCTGCGGACCGCGGTGCTCGAGCGCCACTGCGCCCCGCTGTGCGACGCCGTGACCGGGGGCGACGACGGCGCCGAGATGATCCAGCGCCTGGACCGGCTGAACCTGTTCACCGAGTCGCTGGACGCCGGGTACACCTGGTTCCGGACCCACCCGTGGCTGCGGACGCGGCTGCTGCCGCACCTCGAGGCGCTGCCCGACGCGCGCGTCCCGGCGCTGCACCAGCGGGCCGCCGGGTGGCACGCCGGGCGTGAGCTGCCGCTCCAGGCGGCGAGGCACGCCCGCGCCGCGGAGGAGCCCGGGGCGCTCGCGACGGCGGTGGAGCGCCTGACCCCGTGGCTCCTGCAGCACGGTGCGTGGCGCTCGCTGCGGCGCTGGCTCGACGAGGTGCCCGCCGATCGCGCCGCGGCCCACCCTGGTCTGCGGGCCGCCCGCGCCTGGGGACACTGGCGCGTCGGAGCGCTCGATCGCGCCGAGGCGGCGATGGAGGAGATCCTGCAGTCGCAGGATCGCGACGACACCTCCACGGCGGCGCTGGACCTCCAGGGCCAGGGTTGCGTGATCCAGGCGCGCGCGGCCCTGGAGCAGGGCGATCCGCGGATCGCCGTGGAGCTCGCCGAGCGCGCTGCGGCGCTGCTCGCCGAGGACAACCTGTGGGTCCGCCGTCGGATCCCGGCGCTGCTCGGCGATGCGCTCTGCGTCGAGGGCGATCTGGCCGGCGCCGAGCAGGGGTACCTCGAGGTCGAGCGCGTCGGGCGCTACCTGGACGACCTGTGGTTCACCGTCCACGGGCTGTGCCGCCAGGGCGAGCTGCGGGTGATCCAGGGCGAGCTGCGCGGGGCCGACGTGCTGTACGACAACGCCGTGGCGTTCGTCGAGCGCTACCGCGCGCGGCGGTTCGAGCCCGCCGCGGCGATCGACCTGGGGATCGCCGAGCTGCGCTGGCACCGCAACCACCTGGCGGACGCGAGCGCCCGGGTGGACGCCGCCCTGCAGATCCTGGACGGGGAGCGCCCCACCGAGCCGCTGCTCCGCGCCTGGGCGCTGCGGGCGCGGATCCTGCGCTCGCAGCGGCGCCTCGACGAGGCGGACGCCGCGGTGGCGGCGGGCGAGGCGCTCGCCGGCCGCGGCGGACCACCCTGGTCGCGGGCCCTGCTGGCCTGCGAGCGCGCGCAGCTGTGGCTGTCCCGCGGCGAGCTGGACGCCGCCGAGCGCTGGGCCGCGCGCCGGGACGGCCGGGCGGGCGAGGCGACCCTGGTCCGCGAGCAGGTCGGCCTGGTGGTGGCGCGCCTGCTGCTCGCGCAGGAGCAGTACGACGACGCGCTGGTCCGGCTCGCCAGGATGGAGCAGGACGCGGCGGCCGGCCGGCGGCGCGGCCGGGTGATCGAGATCCGCGTGCTGCAGGCGATCGGGCGGTTCGGGCAGGGACGCCACGAGAAGGCCCTGTCGCGGCTGGGCCGGGCCCTGCGCCGCGCGATGCGCGAGCGCATGGTGCAGCTGTTCCTCGACGAGGGCGAGGCGATGATCGCGGTGCTGCGCCACGGGGTCGAGCGCAACATCTGGGTCCGGCCCGAGATCCAGCCGTTCGCCCAGGCGCTGCTGGCCGCCTGCGAGTCGACCGCCGCGGGGGTGGGCGGAGAGCCGTAGGGCCGCACCGGCGGGGGAGGGGTGGTGCGGGACGGGCCGCTGCGGATCGCCGGCTGCTGCTGGGGGAGGACCCGGGCGACCCGGAGCTATGACCTCGCCGCGTCGCCCTTGCGCTTCTTGCCGCCCGCGGTCGCGTCGGCCTGCTTCTCGGCCTGCCGCTCGCGCTTGGCCTGGCGGGGCTCGAAGATCAGGATGTGGATCATCACCATGATCACGCCGATCACGATCGCGGCGTCGGCGATGTTGAACGTGTTGTAGTGGGTCGTCCCGACGCGGTCGAGCAGGAACTGCTGCAGGCCGCCCTCCCAGCCGACGTAGACGTCGATGAAGTCCGTGACCTTCTGGAACAGCAGCCGGTCGATCAGGTTGCCCACCGCCCCCGCGGCGATCAGCCCCAGCGCGGCGCCGAGCCACCCGTCGCGGTCCCGCAGCGACCGGACGTAGAACCCGATCACGCCCAGCGCCACCACCGTGATCACCGCGAAGATCAGGATGCGGTACTCGTTGTCCCGCATCAGGCCGAAGGCGGCCCCGGGGTTGAGGCGGTACCACAGGTTGAAGAACCCCGGGATCACGGGGATCTGGTCGCCGACCTCCATCGTGCGCCGGATGATGATCTTGCTGACCTGATCGAGGACGGTCCAGACCACGAACAGGATCGCGAACAGCTTGTACTTCGGCGCCACCAGGTCCTCCGAGGGGTCGCGTCGGTCCGGACGATTCTGGGGCATGGGGTGCCGCGGCGCAACCTGCGGTAGGATCGCGTCCCGAGGGAGAGCGCCGCGTGGGGAACGAGCCACCCGAGGACCGCGGACCGCGCCCGGCGCGGGCGGGCAACCCCGACGTCGTCGAGACCCAGCCGTGGGACACCTTCGGGCCGGCGGACGAGGAGGAGTCGGAGGACGCCCGGCCCCGGCAGTTCCTGCTGCCCGACGAGGAGGTCGACCACTTCCGCGTGCTGCGGCTGCTCGGCCGCGGCGGGATGGGCGAGGTCTACCTGGCGCGCGACACGCGGCTGGGCCGCAAGGTCGCGCTGAAGGTCCTCCACCCCGGCACGATCGGTTCCCCCGAGGCCCTCGACCGGTTCCTGTTCGAGGCCCGCGCGACGGCGCGCTTCAACCACCCCCACATCGTCACGATCCACGCCGTGGGCGACTACGACGGGTTCCCCTACGTCGCGCTGGAGTACATCGAGGGCGAGACGCTGCGCGAGCGGCTGGACGCCGAGCGGCCCGGCGTGCACGACGCGGTGCGCGTCGCCCTGGCCGTCGGCGAGGCGCTGGAGGAGGCGCACCGGCACCAGATCCTGCACCGCGATCTCAAGCCCGGCAACGTGATGATCGGCCACGACGGCCGGGTCCGGGTGCTGGACTTCGGGCTCGCCAAGCGGTTCGACGCGGCGGACCGCGTCGGCGAGGTCACCGACTGGCCCCCGGTGGACGAGCGGCCCCGCGAGCCGGTCCCCGACGGCGACGCCGAGGAGGGGTCCGAGGACGCCTACCTCGCTCGCCCCGACCTGACCCTCGAGCACGGCGTGCGCGGCACCCCCGGGTACATGTCCCCGGAGCAGTGGGCCGGCGCCGAGGTCACCGAGACGACCGACACCTGGAGCCTCGGGCTGCTGCTGTACGAGATGCTGGCGGGGCAGCACCCGTTCCCCGGTGCCTCGGCCCACGATCTGATGCTGCACGCGGCGCGGCCCGACCCGATGCCGGCGCTCCCCGAGGACCTGCCGCCCGCCCTGGCCGAGCTGGTCGCCCGCTGCCTGGAGAAGGTCCCGGGGCGGCGGCCGCCGGTGGCGGAGGTCAACGCCGCGCTGCGGGAGTTCCTCGGTCGCCGCCGCGGGGCCGGTCACGCGGGCCGCTCGCCGTTCCGCGGGCTGCTGCCGTTCCACGAACGCGACGCCGACCGGTTCTTCGGCCGCGACACCGAGATCGCCACGTTCCTGGAGCGCCTGCGGGACGAGCCGGTGCTCCCGGTGGTCGGCCCCTCGGGGGTCGGCAAGAGCTCGTTCGTCCAGGCCGGCGTGATCCCGCGGCTGCGGGAGCAGGGCCCGTGGGTCGT
>CAZOYV010000204.1:0-15427 GCA_964584075.1 uncultured Rickettsiales bacterium
TGCGGCGGCGGCTGCGGGGCGGCCGGCTGCGGCGGCGGTGCCGCCTGCTGGGGCTGCGCGGCTGGCCGGGGCAGCGTCGGCAACGCCAGCGAGGTGTTGCGCTGGCGGCGGGCCCACTTGAGCGTCCCGGTGGCCTTGTTCCACTGCACCAGGTCGGGCTTGAACTGCTTGAAGTAGCCCTGCATGTTGACCATGTCGGCCTTGCTCGGGCCGAGGAACGCCAGGCCCATCCCGCACAGCGAGCCGTCGCCGCGATCCGGCACCACCCAGTGCACGATGGTGCGCAGGGTCATCGGCTCCGAGCTCCCGGCGAGGCGCAGCGTCAGCGCCACGTTGCTGCCCTGGGGCAGCGGCTGGTTCGTCTGCACGAACACCCCGCGGCCCCCGCCGTCCTTGGCCACGCCGACCCAGAAGCCGTGATCGCTGTTGGGGTCGATCTGGATCGAGATCTCCGCGACGCCCGTTCCGTTGCTCATGGTTCCGTATCCCCCTGCTCCGCCGTCACCGGTCGAATGTCATCACGCGTCACCGCGTACAGCTGGACCCCACCAAAATACCCGAGCACTCCGCGCACTGCCACCGCGTCCCCGACGCGGATCTCCTCCGCGGTCGGCCGCTGGTCGAGCTCCATCGCGTAGGTCGAGACCCGCGCCGTGGCCGCGCCCGCCGGCTCGTCGCAGCCCGCCACGTACAGCGTCAGCACCCGGCCCTTGTCCTGCTCGACGCCCCGCACGCAGACCTCGCCGAGGTCGACCTGCGCGCTCTCGTAGCGGTGGTACGTGCCCAGGCCGCGCTCGTCGTAGCCCCCGGTCCGCGCCGCCCGCCAGTCCACCGCCGCGTAGGG
This sequence comes from uncultured Rickettsiales bacterium, assembly GCA_964584075.1. Classification (GTDB taxonomy): domain Bacteria; phylum Myxococcota_A; class UBA796; order UBA9615; family CAYRNR01; genus CAZOYV01. The sequence continues at coordinate 845 of CAZOYV010000204.1, forward strand.
GACCGGGTTGTGCCCGACCACGCCCTGCGGCGCCCACCCGGACCGCTCGACCACCAGCTCCAGCACGCTGCCGTCGCGGAACGGCCGCAGCACGCCGACCACGTCGACGGTCTGGTACAGGCCCAGGTGCGGTCGCTCGCCGTACACGTACAGCCCACTGAACGGCCCGCCGGCCGGGTCCGCCAGCCACGTGCCCTTGGCCCCGTTGAACCCGGTGACCACGACGCCCTGGACCCGGATCAGCCGCTCGACCGGCAGCCCGCACGGGCCCAGATCGGTGCCGCGGTCCGTCAGCTGCCGGACGGTGTAGCTCGGGACCCCGTCCTCCTCGCCACAGCCCGCGTCCCCGGGCACCGTCGCCGACGCCCAGCGCCACGGCCCCCGCTCGTCCGTCGCCTCCTCGACGTCCGGTGTGCCGTCGCCGTCGAGGTCGCCGGGCGCGCACCCGTCCCCCGGCGCCAGCGGGCACGGGTCGCAGGGATCGCCGAGGCCGTCGCCGTCCACGTCGGCCTGGGCCGGGTCGTAGATCGTCGGGCAGACGTCCACCGCCGCCTCGATCCCGTCGCGGTCCTCGTCCTCGCCCAGCTCCGGCAGCGAGCAGCGCGGGTTGGCCGCCTGCGGGTAGTCCATGTACAGGCTGCGCGCCGCCTGCGACGCGCGCTCGAAGTACGGGTACTGCTGGCCGTAGGTTCGCCCGCGGTAGGCCCCCACGACCTGCTCGACCAGCTCGTCGACGCCCGCGTCGTACCCGCTGTCGCGGATGCACACCAGGTGGGGGAAGGCCTTGACGTTGGGGGCGTAGATGCTCACCGCGTCGCAGCCGTGCGCCTCGCCGCGGACCCCGACCACCAGGTCCTCCTGGCCCTGGATCACCTGCCCGCCGACGAACGTGCCCAGGATCTCGTGGGGCGTGGCCTCGATCAGCGAGCGGTACGGCTCCTGGGCGAACCCGGCCACCACGATGAAGTCCGCCTGCGCGCCGGCCACCAGCCCGCCGATCCGCGTCCGCGCGTCGCTGGCCAGGCCGATCATCTCCGCCGGCCGCCGGGTCACCATCGCGACCAGCTCCTGGTCCGACAGCGCCCCGCCGAAGAACCGGGCGTTGAGCTCGTCGGCGCACTGCAGCTCGCTGAGCTGGTTCGCCCCGCCGGTGATCGACCAGTCCGGGGCCAGCGCCACCGGCACGCCCAGGTTGCGCGCGGTCAGCACGTCGGCGGTGTGGCGGTAGAAGTGGATCCCGTTGCGCGGCGACCACACGATCGAGCCGCCGCCGGCCGCCAGCCGGCCGAGGTCCCAGGTGTCCAGCGCCAGCGTGTTGACCGCGACGAAGCCCTTGCGGTTGTAGCCGGCGTACTCCGCCATCGCGAACTCGAGCTGGCTGAAGCGGTCGACCCCCTCCCCGACGTGCAGGTGGACGAACCGCTCGTCCCGGCAGTGCGCCTCGGGGCGGCCGTCCTCGCCGGCGATGTCCAGCTGGTAGCAGACCGGCATCGGCGCGTCGTCCTCGGGCAGCCCGTGGAGCGGCCCGAACAGGTTGCGGACCATGCCGCGCTGGCACTCCTCGGTGCGGTGCGAGCCCTGCTGCGAGGTGGTCCCGCCCAGCGCGGCGCGCAGCTCGGCGAACCCGGTGTTGAGGCACGAGTCCTTGGGCCGGGCCCCGGTGAACCGCCGGTAGTCGTCCCAGCGGCGCCACTCGTAGCGCCGCGAGAACACGTGCTGCGGGATGTACATCCGCGGCAGCGTCGCCCACTCGGGGTGGTTGTGGATGTCGATCAGCCCCGGGTAGACCAGCGCGCCCTCGCAGCGGATCGACCCGGCGCGCCTGGGCACCGCGCAGTCGTCCTCGCGGCCGACGCACTCGATCGTGCCCCCCCTGGCGTCGTAGACCAGCACCCCTGGATCGTGGACCACGTCCGGGGTGACCACCGTGCCGTACACCGCCCAGGTCTGCCCGCGGGCGGGCTGCAACACCTCGCAGCGGGACTGGTAGATGTGGCCCAGATCGCGGTCGTCGGGCTCGAACCCCGCGGCCTCCTCGCCGGCCACCGGGACGAGGTTCTCCGCCCCCGCGGCGACCCCGGCCACCGCCAGCACGATCCCCACCGCCGCCGTCCATCGCGCGGACACCGCACCGCCTCCCCGCCCCGCCGCCCGGCGCGGCCGGCGCCGGGGCGTCGATCGATGCTACCCGACCCCCCCGCGGTCGTCACGGCCAACCACACGCCGGGGTCGCGCGCGTCACGCGATCGTCACCCCTCTCTGGCCCCCGGGGCACCCCCGTGGTATGGGAGACCCCATGCGTACCACCACCATCGTCGCGTGTCGTTCCCTCGCCCTGGTCCTGCTCGCCGGCGCCCTCGCGGGCTGCGGCGGCGGCGCGTCCCAGGACGAGTCCGTGGCGGCCCCCGTGTCCGCCATCGCCGATGTCCCGACCACCCCCGCCGCCGCGGCCAAGGTCGAGCTCGGCGACTCCGAGGTCGCCGACGCCACCACGGTCCCGGTGGCCAAGGCCGACCCCGACGACGGCCTCGCCCAGGCCGGCGACGGCGTCGCCGCCAGCGGCGAGCTGCTGGCCAAGGCCCCCGCCCAGGCGGACCCGTTGGCCGCACCGCCGGACGTCAAGAAGGCCCCGGCCGGCGCCGAGCAGACCGCCTCGGGGCTGCAGTCCAGGGTGCTCCAGGCCGGCTGGGGCAGCCGCCACCCGACCGCCACCGACACCGTGGTGGTGCACTACACCGGCTGGACCCGGGGCGGGAAGCGGTTCGACAGCTCCGTGGAGCGCGGCGAGCCCGCCAGCTTCCCGCTCGACCACGTGATCGACGGCTGGACCGAGGGCGTGCAGCTGATGGTCGAGGGCGAGAAGCGCCGGTTCTGGATCCCCGCCGAGCTGGCTTACGGCAACACCCCCCAGCGCCCCGGCGCCCCCGCCGGCCCGCTGGTGTTCGACATCGAGCTGCTGGAGATCAAGTGACCTGGGCCGGCTCGTCTGGCGCGCGCCCCGGGATCAACGTGTGCGCCATCCGCACCGGCGCGCGCACCCCCTGTAGCCTCATCCACGCCTCGGCCTGGTCGCGCGTCGCGCGCCCCTCGCCGCCCCGCAGCAGCGCACCGACGCGGATCATCGCCGCGTGCTGGTACAGCCCGGCCCCCAGCTTGCGCAGCACCTCGATGCCCTCGCGGTAGCCGTCCACCGCCTGCGCGTCGCGCCCCTGCAGGTGATCCGCGCTGGCCCCCAGCACCCTCGCCAGCGGCGCCCCCACCGGCACCCGGTTGCGCCGCATCTGGCGCGCGACCCCGGCCACGACCCGCAGCTGCGCGCGCACCTCCCCCGCGTGCCCCTCCGCGTCGGCCCCCGCGGCCAGCGCCAGCGCCACCCGCGCCCGGACCAGCAGCGCCTCCAGCCGGCCCAGATCGTGGCGCAGCATCGGCGAACGCCGAAGCCGCGGCCACATCCCGTCCACCTCGGCCCGCGCCCGCGCCAGCTCCCCCTGGTACAGCAGGATCTCGCAGCGGCTGGTCCAGGCCAGCATCGTCTGGAAGTCGATCCCGTCCGCGGTCACCGGCGTCCACGACGCCACCGCCTCGTCCACCTCACGCAGCGCCGCGTCGGGTTCGTCGCGCCGCAGACGCAGCAGCCCCAGCCCGGCGCCGAGGCTCACCGCCAGGAAGCGGTTGCCGGTCTGCTCGGCGATCCGCCGGTACACCCCGTGGCGCCGCGCCAGCTCGGGCAGGTCCCCCAGCCAGCGCAGGGTCAGCGCCCCGAAGAACGCGCAGGCGTCCGTCTCCCACCCCCGCCCGCGGCCGGCGGCACGCCACAGCTGCTCCGCCTCGTCGAAGCGAGCCAGCGCGTCGCGCAGCGAGAACCGCGAGTTGTAGTCCAGCAGCGCCGAGAAGAACACCGGGTAGAACCGCGCCAGCTCGGTGCCGTGCTGCTCCGCGGCGCCGCGGCCCGCCTCCAGCAGCCGCTGGGCCCGCCCGGGGAACCCGCCGATGCCCTGCAGGATCGCCTCGGCGGTGAGGAACCGCGCCGCGCGGAACGGCTCGCCGGCGGCCAGCGCCAGCCGCAACCCGCGCTTGGTGAACACCGCGCCGCGCAGGAAGTCCACCAGGATCAGCCCCGCCGCCAGCGAGTAGCACAGGTCGATCCGCGCGCGGTCCAGCGGGGCGACCTCCTCGGCCGGCCGCGCCCGGTAGCGCAGCCCGCGCACTCGCAGCACGACCTCGTCCCACAACATCTGCAGCGTCGCCTGCCACGGCGTCGCCGGCAGCCGCATCCCCACCCGCTCCAGCAGGCGGCGCATCGTCTCGAGGCCCTCGGCGGTGAAGCCCCCCGCCAGCAGCTGCTCCGCCGACCGCCGCCGGAACTCCAGCCGCTCCATGCCCTCCGAGCGCGACGCCGCCTGGTCGAACGCCGCCGCCGCCTCCTGCAGCCGCCCGGCGTTGGCCAGCGCGTCGCCCAGCCGGGCGTACAGCATCCGCCCCTCCAGCGGCTCGAAGTGCCCCTTCTCCAGCGCCATCTGGAACAGCTCGGCGGCCCGGTCGAACTCCAGCTTCTCGCGGGCTTCGCGCCCCGCCTGCTCCGCGTGGTGCGCCGCCCGGTCGTCGTCCTGGGCCGCCCGCCAGTGCAGCGCCAGCCGGTCGTGGCTCCCGGTGTGCTCCGCGATCGCCAGCGCCAGATCCCGGTGCCGGCGGGCCAGCGCGTCCCCCTGAAGCCCCCCGATCACCGCCTGCCGGATGCGGTCGTGGTACGGCTCCAGCGCCTCGTCCTCGTGCCCCCCCGCGAGCCGCAGGAACGACGCCGAGCGCAGCACCCGCGTCTCGCGCTCCAGCCGCCCGGCGTCCCGCCCCGTCGCCGACGCCAGCATCCCGATCGACACCGGCTCCCCGGCCAGCGCCACCAGCTCCAGCACCTGCCGCGCCTCGTCCGGCAGCGCCTCGATTCGCCGCCGCAGCGCGTCCTCGAGCCTGATGTCGGTGATCCGCGCGTCCTGCTCCACCTGCAGGTAGCGCACCAGCTCGCCCAGGAAGAACGGGCTCCCCGCCGACTCCCGCGCCACGTGCTCGGCCAGCCGCGCGCTGCCCGGCCCCAGCAGCTTCTCCGCCAGCGCCACCGCCTCCTCGGGCGCCAGCGGCTCCAGGTCCACCGACACCAGCTGGCTGCGCAGCTCGTCCATCAGCCGCATCAGCGGGCTCGGCCCGTGCCTCGCCGCGAACATCCCCGTGATCGTCAGGTCGATCTCCGCCCGCACCGTCAGCAGCAGCATCACCCGCGGCGGGTCCGGCTCCTGCAGCGCCTCGGTCAGCAGCGTCACCGTGTCCTGGTCGACCCACTGCATGTCGTCCAGCGCCAGCACCACGTCCCCGCGGTCCCCCAGCCGCTGCAGCAGCTCGCGGAACGCCGCGAACGCCCGCGCCCGCAGCTCCACCGCGTCCTCCACCCGGCTGACCCGCGGGGCCTCCGCCACCACGGGCACCCGCTCCAGCACCGGGAACAGCCGGGGCAGGTGGTGCGCGTCCCGCGGCAGCAGCGCCATCGCCTCGTCCCGAGGCAGCCGCCGCCAGTGGCGGCTGATGTCGTCCACCAGCCCGTCGAACGCCCGGTACGGGATGTCCTCGCGCTCGTAGCAGCGACCCTCGAACACCACCGGGTCGTGCGCCTCCCGCCGCAGCTGCCGCACGAACTCCTGCACCAGCGCGCTCTTGCCGATCCCCGACGGCCCCCGCAGCAGCACCGTCTGCGGCGTCCCCCGCATCACCTCGCGGTACGCCTCGTGCAGCCGCGCCAGCTCCTCGGCCCGCCCCGTGAACGTCGTCGCCCCCGTCGTGGTGTCCCGCCGCACCGGCGCCGCCGGCGTCGCCTCGACCCCCAGGCGCTGCAGCACCTCCTCCCCCCCGGGCCGATCCCCCGGCTCCACCGCCAGCAACGCCATGCACAGCTCGTCCAGGTCCTCCGGGACGTCCGGCACCCGCACGCGCGGCGACGTCGGCAGCTCGCCCTGCTTGTCCATCAGGATCACCAGCGGCGGCCCCGAGAACGGGGGGCGCCCGGTCAGCGCCTCGTACAGCACCGCGCCGACGCTGTACCAGTCCGTCGCCGCCGTCAGCGCCCCGTCCGCCCCGATCTGCTCCGGCGACATGTAGGCCGGCGTCCCCATCACCTGCCCCGAGACCGTGTCGTCCTGCCCCCGCCCCACGTCCTTGACCAGCCCGAAGTCCAGCAGCACCACCCGCTCGCCCGCGGACACCATCACGTTGCTCGGCTTGATGTCCCGGTGCAGCATCCCCGCCCGGTGCAGCGCGTGGACCCCCTCGGCGAGTTGGATCAGCGCCCCCTTCAGCTTCTCGGTATCCGGCGGCGCGATCACGGCGTCCTCGGACTGCTCCTCCTCCCCGTCCGCCGTCGCCCGCCCCGTGAACGTCTCCGACCGCGCCCTCCGCGGCTCCCCCCGCACGTGCTCGACGAAGTCCACCCCACGGACCAGCTCCATCGTGAAGAACGTCCGGTCGGCGTCCACCACCAGCTCGTGCAGCTCGACCACGTTGGGGTGGTCGATCGCCGACAGCGCCCGGAACTCGTTCTTGAGCCGCAGCAGGCGCTCGGGGTCGCGATCCTTGAACGTCTTCAGGGCGACGCGGCGATCCCGCTCCCGGTCCTCGGCCTCGTACACCACCCCCATCCCGCCCTCGCCGAGCATCCGGATCACGCGATAGCGATCCGTCCCCTCGAAGTCGTGGGCCGTGATCGGACCGACGCCGAGGACCGTGTCCACGCTCTCGTCGAAGCCGTCCAAGTTCGGTTGCCCCTCACCGATCATGGTACGCCAGGAGCCGGGGGGCGGTCAGCGATACCGGCCCGGAATTGCCGCCCAAACCGGCAATTCGCCCCGCCATCGCCCCCACGAGCCCGGAATTGCCGCCCAAGCCGGCAATTCGCCCGTCTCCCCTACCACCCCGTGTCCCGCGGGGCCCTTCTCCGAAGCGTCGGCGCGATCTGCTAGACTCCCCCATGCTCGGAGGCGCTTCCGTCACTGGTGGGCGGCCCGGTCTTCAAAACCGGTGGGCGGTGTCGAAAGGCTCCCGTCGGTGGGTTCGATTCCCATGCGTCTCCGCCACACGCCTGTAATCATCGAGAAACACTAGCTTTTTCCGCCGGCGATGCTTCCCCATGACACGCTGGTGACACATGCGATCCGCGGACTCGCGCGACGAGCGTGGCTCCGTGGCCGACCGGCGGCGGAAGGCGATGATGTCCCGTCGAGCGTCGTCGAGCGTGATCTCGCGGATGGGGCCGCTGCCCTGGCGGAAGTCGATGCCCTCGAAACGCACGCCCTCGTCCAGGTGAGCCTCGATGGCGGCCAGCGTCGCCGGGTCCAGCGGAGGGATCCGGTCCACCGCGTCCCGCAGCGGCAAAGCGCCCGGGTCCAGGTAGACGCCCCGCAGCCCCAGCGAGTGGCCGACGAGGAACTCCACCGCATCGGCGTCCGCGCCGGCCCGCTTGAGCCCGGAGATGAAGCCCTTGCGGAACGAGTGGTGGGGCCGCTTGCGCCAGACCTCTTCACGGACCCCGGCCCGCGTCCAGCCCCGAGTCACGTCCCGGCCCCGGGCGATCCGCTCGAACTGGCCGTCGGGCTTGCGGGTCGTCTCGACCAGCCAGGACTCCTCGAACGCAGGCCAGGCCCGTAGCAACTCGACCAGGTGTCCCGACACCGGCACCACGCGCCCTCTCCGCTCCGACATGCTCTTGCCCAGCTCGCCGCGCACTCTCAGCACACCACGCTCCAGGTCGAAGTCGTCCCAGCGCAGCCCCAGCGCCTGCTGAACCCGCAACCCGGTGAACCGCAGCACCGCACACAGCCGTTGCTGCCAGCCGCCTAGCGCGCGGATGCAGGCGTCCATCTCGTCCCAAGTGGGCGCCACCGCCAGGTCGGCCGGCTCGCGGGGCATCCGCAGCTTGCGCGGCGGCGCCACCGCCTCGCCGAACTCCTCGTCGTCGTAGATCCACGCCCAGGCCGCCTGCACCACCTCCACCAGCTTGCGCCGGCTCGCCACCGCTCGCGGCTTGCCCTCCAGCCGCTCGAACATCGCCGAGCCCTCGTACCATTCGGCCAGCAACCGCTGACTCAGCGCCCTCCCCCGCAGCGGCGCGCCGGTCTTCTCCCGCGACTCCAGCCAGCGCACGAACTGGTCCAGCGACCGCGCGTAGCGCATCACCGTGTTGGGCCGGTGGGCGATGGCGCACCACGCCAGGTACGCCCGCAGCATCACGCGCAGATCCGGCTCTTCGCGAACGCCGTCAGGCTCCCATCGCCGTCCTCGGGCGGTCTCTTCCTCGACCTCGCGCCTGAGTTGGAGGGCGGAGCGCCGCGTGGGACAAGTCCGGCTGCGCGGACTGCCGTCCGGGTCGCGCCAGCGGACCCGGTACTTGCCGTTCGGTTGCTTGTCGATGCTCGCCATCGGTTGACCTCGATCCACCAGCGGTCCACCCGCTCCGCGACCCAGCGGTAGCGTGGACGCCGCTTCGTTCCCACGTCGATCCAGGGCGGCTCGATGTGATCCGGCGTCTGGACCATCCTCGCCCGCAGCGTCCTGGGGTCCACCTGCAGGTGTTCCAGCACCTGCGAGTGCTTCCACCAGGTGACCAGCCCAGCGGGCTTCGCCGGTTCACCCTGCTCGGCCGCCCACCCCATGATCAAAGCCCCGCGAACCTCGAGATCCGAGCCGCCAGACTCGGATCCTTGTAGTGCTCGACCAGGGAGTCGGAGTGCTTCCGCAGCTCCTCGGCCAGCTTCAGCCTGGCCTTCGCCCCTTCGATCCAGCGGTTGGCCCGAGCCAACCTGCGGGACTGCTTCCCGACCTCCTTCTCCAGCCGCTTCACCTCCGCCAGCGCCTGGTCCCGCTCCTCGCTCACCTCCGCGACCTGCTGCTCGAACTTCTCCAGCGCCTCCACCAGCATCCGCTGCTGGCTCTCGAAGCGGCGTTCCTTCTCCAGCAGCCCGTTGATCAGCCGCTCGTCCGAGTTCGCGTCGTCCTCCAGGTCAAGGAGCCGTCGCTCCGCCCGCCGCAGCTGCAGGTCCAACTCCCGGCACCGCTGGCAACCGGCGACCGCGCTCGCGACCGGGGCCGCGCCCGCGACTGCTCCCGGGCCTCCAACCGAAGTAGTTAACGTAATCCCGTCCGGAGATCCCGCCCCTTCCACCTCGCGGAACCCGCAAACCGCGCTCGGTCCCGTCCTCTCTCCGGGTGGGTAGAACCGCACGCGGAAGCGGTTCCAGTCGTGGCCGACCACCCGGTCCTCCACGGTCGCCACAAGCCACTCCATCAACTCGTCCACCGCGTCGGCCGGGCGACGGGCCACCTGGCGCTCGCGCCGCACCCGCTCCCCGTCCTGGAGCACCCAGGCCATCTCCGTCAGCGTCACCCGTCCCTCGTCCGCGACCGCCGCCTGCTCGAACACCTCCTCGACCGCGGCCCGGTGTTGCATCTCGATCCGCTCGTTCACCGCTTCCACGGCCTCTTCCTCGACTCCAGCACCTTCCCGTTCCATCGTCCTTCTCCATCGCAGGAGCCCTCGACTCTCGGCTCCTCATGGAGTAGGATATAACCTCAAGTGGTATAACTACAAGGAATATTCGTGCCACCAGACCGAACCGTCCGCCGAGGTCCCCGCCTGATCAAGCCCCGGCCCCGCGTGAGCAAGCCCGGCCGCATCATCCTGATGCCTGACCTGCTCGGCGCCGTGGTTCGCCGCGCCCGCGTCCTCGTCGACGTCACCCAGGTCCAGCTCGCCGAGCGCCTACAGATGCCCCAGGCCGCGATCAGCAAGCTCGAGCGCGGTCAGATGACCATGAGCGTCTACCACCTGGACCTGATCGCCGACATCCTCGCCGAGCACGCCGAGGCCCAGGACCTCGACCCCGACGAGTACTTCTGGGAAGGCTGGCACCTCCACGCCATCGCCTCCCGCATCGCCGACCGCCTCGAGTCCCGCGGCCACGTCCTCCTATGGGAGCCCGCCAGCTCCATCGAGGACCCCCACCTCTACACCCGCGGCAAGCGCCTCTACGAGAAGGTCGTCCGGGCGTGGCCTCATCGGCTGCCGGAGTAGGGTCCGTCGCCTGTCCAGCCCGACAAGAAGGGGATGGAAAATGTCATCCAAGGTGTTGCATGATCTGTAAAGTTCGGTGTAAGGAGGGGTCATGCAACGAACATGCAGGTACGTGCCGCTATCCAAGCAACCTCTCGTTCTGGCTCTTTGCCAGGTGAAGTTCAGTCCCGTCCGCAAGATGGCCGAGTACATCCCCGCCATCCAGGAGGACTTCCGGCGCGAAGGCTATCCTCTGGAGTCCGCGGGGAAGATGCAGCAGATAGCCATCACCCCGGCGGGGATCCAGAATGCGGAACTCCTGCGCTGGGAGTACCGGACGAGAGATGAACGCCGCAGCATCGTGGTGACGGAGGACAGCGTCGCGCTTCAGACAACGTCCTACCAGCGCTTCGAGGATTTCGCCGACCAGCTACGCATGGCGCTTTCCACGGTATTGACGAAGACGGAGCACGACAAGCTCGGTCTCGTCCAGCGCATCGGTCTTCGGTACGTCGATGTTGTTCAGCACGAACCGGATAAGGACTATCGCTTCTACCTGCGACCCGGCTTGCACGGCATCGCAGACCAGGTGTTCTCGCCGCCTGGATCGAATCGACTGCGCGCCGAATGCGTCGGGGCTACCGACGTGGCGGGCACGCCAGGTGCGATGCTTGTTCGGATCGTCCAGAACGACCAGGGAGCCGACCTGCCCCCTGACCTTGCTGGCGGAGCACCCAAGCACGAATCGAAGGCCAGACGGGGTGAGTTGGTCACGCTGATCGACATCGATCACTTCCTCCAGGGCACGTTCGACCCCGACGTGAACTGGGTGCTGGAGAAGCTGTACAAGCTGCATGACCATCTGATCGAGACGTTCCACGAGCACGTCGTGACGCCGGGAGCCGTGGAGGCGTGGAAATGAAGCCTCTACACGAAGTACCGATCCAATCCAGCGGCGGCGATCTAGGACCGATCCTTCACGCCTGCCAGGTGGAAGGTACGGGAAGTGGCATCGGCGCCGAGATCGCCTGGCTTGATGGCTCCCAATCCCAGTCCCGCGTGCCCTCTGACCCAAGATGCGCACGCGACATCGAATCCATCTGGAAGATGCTGCTTCGCTCCATCGCAGCTGGCGGAGCGGGCCTCATCCTGGTTGGCTCGCCGCCCGACTTGGCCGCCGCATGCCCACGATATGGGACCAGCACTAGCATCATCGATAGCCGCGCGTTGATCACGCTCGTTCAGGTGGCTTCGCCGGACAATCCAACAGCACGGGTTGGAGTGGTCACGCTCGACGCGGCCGACCAGATCCGAGGGGTTCTGGCAGCGCTCGGCCTGAACAAGTCGCAGCTAGCGGCTGTACTCCGGGTTTCTCGGCCGACCTTGTACGGTTGGCTGAACGGCGTTGAACCCGGAAACGCCAATGCCGATCGTATCGACCAGATCTGTGGACTCCTCCAGAAAGAAGGGATCTCCGGCGAACGTCCATTGAACGCCCGGTTCGTCCGACGAGCGATCTCGCCGGACTCCAGGCCGTTGGTGGACCTCCTGGCCGAGGACACGATCGACCAGGACCACATCGCCCCGCTCCTCCGTCAGGCGCAGGACCTGACTCAGGCCACCTCCGATCGACGCAAACGACGGGAGGCCCGTCTCCGCGATCTTGGGTACGAGGAGCCTTCTGACGAGGAGCAGAGCAAAGCCATCGGACGAAATGTGGCCACGCTCGACTGGCCGAAGTAGATGTCCGATGACAACGTTCGATGCCAAACGCGTTTTCGAACTGGGGTGGCGACAAGGCGCTGTTCTGGGCAAAGAACTCGCCGGAGAGGCCTGCAAACAGGCCCCCAGCAGCATCCCGGTAACCGAGAGTGACTGGTTGATCCTGACGAGTCACAGTTGTGACGTCGTCGCCCACAGCATCGACAAAGAACCCGTGGTGGAGTTACTCCGCGCCCAGGTACTGGACAGGAGGAAGCCAGACGGGCAGCAGATCCTGGGGCGTAATCCTCGCTCCCTCCAGCTCGCGATCGAACAGGAAGGCGATTCGCTGGTCCTCTCGTGCAAGGTCCACGAACGCTGGACGATTCCACGGGAGCTGCTCCTGGTCGAACCTCCGGTCCAGGTCCTGCCGAAGGAGATGTCTCGACTCATCTCGGAATGGCTGGCCAAACGCTACATCCGGGCGGCCTTTCCCTCGGAGTTCGACCGCCGCTGGCGGGGCGATGGTAGCCGCAACCTGAAGACCTGGATCGCTCTTCTCAAAGACCACAGCCGCTGGATCCAGGGCGTGTACATCAGGCTCAACACGATGAACGAACTCGATCCCGGCCAGCCCTACCGCTGCTACCTGCTACTCGCCATGCCCGCAAAGCTGCGGAACGAGCCGGAATGGGAAACCGAACGGCAGTCGATCGAGCGCAAGATTGACACGTTCTGGAGCCAGTTCGAGCCCGACATCGTCTGCGACGGCTGCGAAGTACTCGGCACCGATGAACTCACCCTGGACGATCTCGCTCGCTACCATCGATTCGACGCCGACTGGGTGAGCTTCGCCGATGACAGCGATTCCACACCCGCAGCCGCGGACATGAGTACGTAGGCTGGAACCCGGCCCTGTCAGCCGATGGCAAGACGATACCGAACCCGATCCGGACCGAAGCCGGAGACCAGCGACATCGACGGGGCGCTCGCCGCGATGAACGCTGGGGATCTGCGCGACCTGGTCCGCGACATGCTCCTCGAGCTCGAAGAGCGACCCTACGAACGCGTCGTCAACGACATCATCGATCGCGCGGCGCGCAACGGGGCGGGTTGGACCCCTGGCGGTCCGACCGGCGAGACCGTGGCCGAGATCGTCTCCTTCGCCAAGGCAGCCATCCGCACCGGACAGGCCGACCCGTCCGACGTCGACGACTACCTGCGTCAAGGCTCGAACGCGTTCCTCGGCAGGGACTACCAGAGCACCATCGAGATCTTTCGCGCGCTGCTCCCACCGATCGGCAGCGCCGACATCTACCTCGGTCAGCATGAGCTGGTCGACGAGGTGCTCGGCACCGACGTGTCCGCCTGCGCCGCGCAGTTCGTCGTCTCGATCTACATGACCACCCGGCTCGACCGCCGCGCCGACGCCGTATGCGAGGCGATCGACGAGATGCGGGGCGTCGGGCACTTCTGGTAGCCACTCCGCGAGTTGGAGCACGTGGCCGTCGAGCCGCTTCCCGGGCTGGACGAGTTCCTCCCGAGCTGGCGTGCGCTCATCGAGGAGAACGCCAGCGGCGAGCGCCGGAACGAATGGGACACCGACGCCGACCGCTGGCTCCGCGAGGTCGTCCGTCGCCTGGAGGGCGCCGAAGGGCTCGCTCGGGTCGCACGCACGACGAGGCGCGCCGACGACCTGCGGGCCTGGTGCCGCTCGCTCGCCGAGGCGGGCGACTGGAATGCTGCGCTCCCGGCATACGAGGAGGCGGCCGAGATCGTCGCTGACAAGGAGCGCTGCCGCGGCGATTTCCTGGACGGCGCCGCGCTGGCCGCCCAGGAGCTGGGCCACGATGACCTCCCGGATCGGCTCGAACGCGCTTGGCGGGAGGCCCCGTCGCTGCTCCGCCTTCGCCGCTGGCTCGGTTCTGCGCGCACCAGAGCAGTCGTGCATGGACGCGCCGCCCAGGCCCTCGAGAGCTGCCCCGGTCAGGCCCATCGCCAGCGGTCGTTCCTGCACCTGATCCTCGGCAACCACCCGGCCGCCGCCGAGCTACTCGCCGCCGCGCCGGGCCTCGGCTGGTCCCGAAGCGAGCATCCCGCTCACCTGTCGTTCCCGGTGTTCCAGGTGCTACTGGCCGGCGCCGATCCCGATCGGCTGGCCGGCATCGATCTCTCGCCCGCCCGCGTGACGGACCTCGACGAACTCGACGCGATGACCAGCCGTCGAGACAAGCCTCGCCTCGCCTCCCCTGGGCTCGCCGAGATCCTCTCGCTGGCCGGTGTCGAAGGGCCGGCGGACGACAAGGCTCGGAGAGCCGTGATCGATGCCATGCGGACGGCCGCCAAGAAGCGCGTGGCCGGCGTCACCGAGCACAAGCGACGTCGCTACTACGGCCACGCCGCCGAGCTGGTCGCCGCATGCGCGGAGGCGGATCCGGGCCCCGACACGAACAGGTGGGTGGCGGAGATCCGGGCCGAGTACCGGCGTTATCCGGCATTACGCCGCGAGTTCGACAGGACCCTGGGCCGCTGCGCCTGATCCGCCTGGCCGCGGGCGGTCGTTCCTTCGCTCGCCCACGACTGGGATTCCACACGGTTCCACGGGTTCCACGCGCTCCACGCGGTTCCACACGGATTCCGCGGGCTCCACGGGTTTCCAGCACGATCGGAGCCGAGCATGGAGCGGGGTGAATCACTGGGCTTGCAACGAACGTCGCGGAGCACAACTGGTGGCCGGCCTCGACTTGTCGCGCGCCACGAACATACTCCCGCCTGAACGCCAGTCGCGCCACGAACTA
>CAZOYV010000205.1:0-15300 GCA_964584075.1 uncultured Rickettsiales bacterium
GGTCCGAAGGGGACTCTCACCCCCAGTCCTGTGTGCATGCCTGGCGCAACAAGGGTGCACTCGCTCCGCTCGCCGACCGCTTCGCGGCCGGCCCTTGACCCTCCCGTCACGAGCAGGCGGATGGTAGGTGGGCGACGGAGGGGGCCGTCCCGGGAGCGGGTGGGCTCTGGCGGAAGGTGGTGTTTGGGCCGGAACCTGGTTACATCAGGGGATAGCTATACCCCAGGCCGACTCTTCGAGAAACGCGAAGTTTCGGCTGGGATGAACCCTCACCCCGCCCGTTACTTCGCAAAAAGCGAAGTTTCAGGGAGGATGAACCTTCACCTCGTCCGTTACTTCGCGAAAAGCGAAGTTTTGGATGGGGTGAGCTGTCACCCCGTCCGTTATTTCGCCAAACCACCTTCCACCAGAGCCCACCCCCCTCCGTCGCCCACCTACCGAACGCCAATTTGCTCCAGGGCGGGTCAAGGCCGGCGGCGCAGCCGCCGCGAGCGGAGCGAGTTCAGCCTTGAGGCGCCCTGGAGCAAAGTGGCACGCTCACCAGGCGACGGGCTCCCCCCCCTTGGGTTCTATCCCGACACGTCTCCGCCAGCTCGCTCAGATGATGTTGCCAGGAAGCCCTCTCCGACGGAGCCCGTGCGGCCCCCTGCGCTGCGCCCTACGGAACCAGCAGCCCGCCCGGCCCCCACAGCTGGTACAGCAGCGGCGCGCCGGCGAAGATCCACCACCCCAGCGCCGCGATCCCGAGCACCGCGATCCCGGCGATCCACCTGATCGCGAAGCCGCCGACCTTCTCGGTGGTGGACGGGATCTCCATCAGCCGGTCGCAGACCCAGCCCGCCTGCTCGTCGTTGCGCAGGTGGGCCAGCACGGTCTCGCCGTCCTTGGCGGCGTCCTCGGCGGCGTTGACCAGGTCGTTCTGGATCCGGATCGGCAGCACCTTGCCGTGGCGGGTCAGCGCCGGGAAGCGGCCCTCGAGCGTCAGCGCCGCCTTGATCCAGCCCTCGCCGTTGATCCGGTTCTCGAGCCGCGACCAGGGCCGGTCGTCGGGCACGTCGAGCTTGTGGCGGCGGAACGGCAGCAGGCGCAGCACCAGGCCGACGCCCATCCCGCCGACGCCCATCATCGAGGCGTTGTACAGCAGGCCGACCGACATCATCCCGATCGAGATCACGCCCACCGCGCCCATCCCGATCGCGACGATCCCGCGCGCCCCCTGGCCGATCGCGATCACCCCGGTGGCCACCTGGCCGATGGCGATCACCCCGGTGGCGACCTGGCCGATCGCGACCACGCCGCGCGCCTCCTGCCCTGCGTCGAACCAGGGTCCCATCCCGTCCCTCCGCGTCCGGACTATACTACGCCCCGGGTCCCCGATGTCCCCGCCCGAGACCGACGCCGCTGCTCCGGAGTTCGCGATGGCGATCTGCCCCGGCTGCGGCCGCATCGCCCCCACCGAGCGCGACACCTGCGAGGTCTGCGAGGCGTCCCTGGAGCAGCCGCTGACCGCCCCCGAGCGGGGGGACGAGACCTACGCGGTGGCGGTCCGCTGCGAGTTCCAGTGCCGCCAGTGCGGCAAGCTCGCGCCGCTGAACCACCTGGACATCGACGGCTCGGTGATCTGCGCCCACTGCGAGCTCGACCAGGCGTTCGACGTGGGCGCGTGGAAGGAGGCGCTGCGCATCGCCCACGGCGTCGGCGACCTGGCCGGGCCGCGCCCCGAGGGCCGCTTGCCCCACGAGCGGATCAGCATCGCCGGCGCCAACCCCGGCGCGAAGATCGGGGTCCGAAGGACGCTGCAGCGCTCGACCCAGGCCTCGACCCGCGTCGACGACGGCGTCGTCACCACCCGCTCGCTGCGGATGGAGGCCAGCCCCGGGTGGCCGCTGTGCCCGGCCTGCCGCGTCCCGCTGGAGGTGACGCTGGACCAGGAAGAGTCCCGCACCACCTGCCCGCGCTGCGGCGACGTGGCGCGCTACGAGATCCCCGAGGCGGCGCACGAGCTGCACGAGGGCCTGCGCGCGGTCCACGCCGAGGACCACCGCCGGGACCACGAGGACGTGCGCCTGGACGTGCGCGCCGGGGGTGGCTCGGTGGCCGTCGCCTGCCCCGGCTGCGGCGCGACGATGGCGACCCAGGGCGAGACCAAGGTCGTGGTCTGCGAGTTCTGCCAGACGGTGTCGCGGATCCCCGACAAGATCCTGCAGCAGAACTTCCACATCACCCCCGACAAGGAGACCTGGTGGCTGTGGTTCCGCGGCCGCTCGTTCGCCCGCCAGTGCGTCGAGAAGCAGGTCCCGATCCCGGGCTGGAAGAACCACGACAAGGGCAAGGCGCGCCAGCTCGAGCAAGCGCCCGAGGTCCCCACCTCGGCGATCCCGCGGTGGATCGTGGGCTCGATCCTGGTCGGCGGCATCCTGCTGGTCACGCTGCTGATGCTGGCCGCCACCGGCCTGCTGCAGACCATCGCCGAGGAGTTCCTGATCGTCTCGCCGTGAGGTCCCCTCGCGCGCGGCGCGCTTGATAGTCATGGCTATGTGATTATGTTCTCTCTACCGAGAGGGCTCCACCATGACCGCCGCCGCCCAGACCCAGCCGTCCCCCGCGCCCGAGCCTCGCTACGCGCACCTCGACCACGCCGTCGACGTGCTGCGCCTGCACGCCCCGGTGTGGGCCCGCGTGCGCCCCGCGGAGCGCGTCGCGATCCTCGAGCAGCTGGAGCAGGCCACCCGTGCCGCCGCCGACCGCTGGGTCGCCGAGGCCCAGCAGGCCAAGGGCGTCGGCGAGGGCACCTGGGGCGCGGCCGAGGACTGGATGACCGGACCGCTGGTCGTGCTGCGCGCCCTGCGCGCGCTGCGCAAGGCGCTGACCGACATCCGCGACCATGGCACCCCTCGGATCCCCGGTCCGATCCACGAGCGCCCCGACGGCCAGGTGGTGGCGCGGGTCTTCCCCGCCACGCTGCTGGAGCGCGTCTCCTACTGGGGCATCACCGGCGAGGTGTGGATGGACCCCGCGCTGCGGCGCCGCGAGCTGGTCCGCTCCCAGGCCGTGGCCTACCAGGGCGCGCCGCGGTCGGGCGAGGTCACGCTGGTGCTCGGCGCCGGCAACGTCACCGCGATCCCCGCCACCGACGTGCTCGAGGAGCTGTTCGTCCACGGCCGCGTCGTGCTGCTCAAGACCAACCCGGTCAACGAGTACCTCGCGCCGCTGCTCGAGGAGGTCTACCGCCCGCTGGTCCACCGCGGCCTCCTGCGCGTCGTCCGCGGGGGCGCCGAGGTCGGCGCGTACCTGACCCGCCATCCCTCGATCGACCGCGTCCACATCACCGGCTCGGACCGGACCCACGACGCCATCGTGTGGGGCACCGGCGCCGAGGCCGCCCGCCGCCGCGCCGAGGACCGGCCGCTGCTGGACAAGCCGATCACCAGCGAGCTCGGCGGCGTCGCGCCGGTGATCGTCGTGCCCGGCCCGTGGACCGCCGAGGACTTCCGCTACCAGGGCGCGCACCTGGCCACGATGATGGCCAACAACGTGGGCTTCAACTGCCTCGCCGCGCGGGTCGTGGTCCAGCACGCCGGGTGGTCCGGCCGCGAGCCGCTGCTGGCGTCGCTGCGCCAGGTGCTCGCCGACCTGCCCACCCGCTACGCCTACTACCCCGGCGCCGCCGAGCGGTACGCGCGGTTGGTGGACGGCCACCCCGCCGCCGAGCGCTACGGCTCCGGCGGCAACGGCCGGCTGCCGTGGGCCCTGCTGCCCGGCCTCGACCCGGACGACCGCGACGACCCGGCCTTCGCCGAGGAGTCGTTCTGCCCCGCGCTGGCCGAGACCGCGCTGGAGGCCGGCTCCACCGCCGAGTACATCGACGAGGCCGTCGCGTTCGCCAACGACGGCCTGTTCGGCACGCTGTCGGCCAACCTGCTGGTCCACCCCGAGAGCCTGCGCGAGCCCGGCGTGCGCGAGGCCCTCGACCGCGCCGTCGCCGACCTGCGCTACGGCACCGTCGGCGTCAACCAGTGGACCGCGGTGGCCTACGCCCTCGGCGGCCTGCCCTGGGGCGCGTTCCCCGGCCACACCCTGCACGAAGTCGGCTCCGGGATCGGCGTGGTCCACAACCCGCTGATGTTCTCGCGGGCCCAGAAGTCCGTGGTCCGCGGCCCGTTCCGCTGGCCCTACACCCCGCCGTGGTTCGTCACCCACCGCCACGCCGCGACCGTCGGCCGCAAGCTGATGATGCTCGAGGCCCGGCCCTCGCTGCGCAACATGGTCACGATGCTGCCCACGGTGCTGCGCGGCTGAGCCGATCCCCGCCCCGCCTCGCCCTTCGCGCTATCCTGGAGGAGCCGGAGGGAGGCGTGCCGATGTGGCGGAGCTGGGCGATCAGCGTGGTGCTCCTGCTGGGGCTGTTCCTGCCGGGGTGCCCCACCACCGCGGACGACGACGCTGGGGATGACGACACCGGCGACGACGACGCGGGCGACGACGACGCGGGCGACGACGACGCCGGTGACGACGACGCGGGCGACGACGACGCGGCCGACGACGACGTGGGCGACGACGACACCGGCCCCAGCGGGCCGGCGACGCTGCGCAACAGCCCCCAGTACTGCTACGAGCCCAGCTACCTCTACCCGGCCGAGGACGAGGTGGGCCACTGGGCGGCGGCGCGGCTGGAGCCCGCGGCGTGGCCGTTCACCGTGGAGCGGATCCGCTACCGGCTGGAGGTCGGGGTCAACCAGGACGTGTCCTGCAAGCCCAACCTGGAGCACCGGGTGTGGGTCACGATCGCCGTCGACGAGACCCCGCCCGCCGCGAACTTCGCGCTCTCGGAGTACACCATCCCGGCGATCGCCGACGCGCTGGGCGTCCGCACGGTGGAGCACGACCTCGACCCGCCGCGCGTGCTGACCGAGGGCGCGGGCCTGGTGGTGGCGGTGGAGATGGTCGGCAGCTACCCGGAGGTCAGCTGCCTGGCGCTGTGCTTCGACGACCCGGTCGTCGCCGACGGCAGCTGGTGGAGCCAGGCCACCGGGGAGCCCTACGCCTGGGCCACGCTCCCGTCGCTGGGGATCGACGGCAACCTCTCCGTCGAGGCGGACGGCGCGTACTGAGGCCAGGGGCGGGTCGGCACGGCGCTCCGCAAGCGGGGCTCTCGAGAAGTCCCGCAAGATCCGGGTACGGAAATCGGAGGACGAGATCGCAGGATCCGACTCGACGGGGTCTCCTGTGGCGACTGCACCCGCACCGCGCTGGCCGAGGAACCGGCGCGGTTGATAGGCTCCCCTCCGAGTGGACCACAGGGGAGGAGACCATGACGAATCCCATGCACTGGGGAATGTTGCTGTTGTCCGTGACGCTGGTGCTCTGCGGGTGTCCCGCGGACGACGACGGCGGCGACGACGACACCGCCGACGACGACACCGCCGACGACGACACCGCCGACGACGACACCCACGGCGACGACGACTCCCACGGCGACGACGACTCCCACGGCGACGACGACACCGCGGGCGACGACGACACCGCCGGAGACGACGACACCGCGGGCGACGACGACACCGTCAGCGAGCCGACGCTGGTCGGGACGGTGGCCGACCACCGCTACGTCTGCGTCCGCAAGTCCGGAGGCCACGTCTTCGCGGCCCACACCCAGGGCGCCAACCACGGCGTGGACGCCATCGACGTGACCGACCCGGCCGCCCCGTCGGTCGTCGGGACGGTGACGATCCCGGAGCAGCCGGACCGCTGCGAGCTGCAGGGGGACACGCTGTACGTGACCTGCCACGAGGAGGGGATGGTGATCGTCGACGTGGCCACCCCGGCGGCACCGGTGCTGGCCGCGTCGATCCCCGCCGACGACGTGTTCGACGACGTGCGCGTCCGCGGCGATCACGCGTTCATCGCGGGCAACGACCAGGGGATGCCGATCTACGACGTCAGCGATCCGTACGCGCCGACCCTGCTGACGACCTACACCGCGGACGGCGCCCTGGGCTCGGTCGAGGTCTGCAACGGGATCGCGTACCTCTACGAGTCCCCGTTCACCCTCGTCGCGGTGGACCTCGGCACGCCGGGGAACCCCCAGGAGCTGGGCGCCCTGGACCTGGGCACCGGGGTCCCCGAGGACTGCCAGTGCGCCGGGCCGGCGCTGTACTGCGCGATGGGCGTCCAGGGCCTGGAGATCTACGACATCTCCACCCCGGCCACGCCGGGCATCCTGGGCTTCTACGACTACGATCCCGGCTCGGCCAACAGCATCCTGATCGACGCCGGCGTGGCCTACCTGACCGACACCACGCAGCAGGACATCCGCCTGTTCGACGTGTCCGACCCCGCCAACCCGGCCGAGGGGTTCATCTGGGACGACGGCTTCCCCAACGCTCCCCAGGACCTGGATCTCGACCACCCGTTCGCCTACGTCGCGATGGGGCCGGGCGGGATGCAGGTGTTCCAGGTCCCGTGAGGCCCGGGCCTTCGGCGCCCGGGCGCTGCTGCTGGAGTGCCTGCCCGACCAGCCGCCCGACGGGGCCTGCCCGGGGGTCGACCGGACCGAGAACGAAGCGCGCCTGCGGTTCTACGAGGGGTTCGGGGCTCGCCCGGTGGTGGGCACGGCCTACGAGACCCCGGTGCTGCCCGGCGACACCTGCCCGCCCCACCTGGTGTACGACCACCTGGGCTCGGGGCGCCCCCTGCGCCGGGCGCTGGCCCGCAAGGCGGTGCGGGCGATCCTCGAGCGCAAGTACCGCGAGCTGTGCCCGCCGGCCTACGTGCGCGCGGTCGTGGCGTCCTTCCGCGAGGACCCGGTGCGGATCCGCGAACCGCGGTACCCCGCCCCCACCGCGGACGGCGACGCCGCCCTGGCCCCCGCACCCGCCCCGGCCCTGGCGGAGCCGATCCTGCTGGTGGTCAACGAGCACCACGAGCTACACCACGTGCGCGAGCGGGGCTACGTCGAGGCGCCCGTGCGGATCGCCAGCCTGCTGCGAGCCCTGGAGCCCAGCGGCCTGTTCGAGCGGGTCGACGCCGACGAGTACGCCGACCACCACGTGCTGGCGGTCCACGATCCGAGCCTGGTGCACTACGTCGAGACCGCCTGCCGGGAGGCGCCCGAGGGCAACTCGCTCTACCCCTACGTCTTCCCGGTGCGCAACAAGACCCGCCCCCCGCGGGAGCCGTCGGTGCTCCCGGGCTACTACTGCATCGACACCTTCACCCCGATCAACCGCAACGCCTGGCCCGCGGCGCGGCGAGCCGTGGACTGCGCCCTGACCGGGGCGGCCGGGCTGCTGGACGGGCGCCGGCTGGCCTACGCCCTGGTCCGACCCCCGGGGCACCACGCCGAGCGGGCCTCGTTCGGCGGGTTCTGCTACCTGAACAACAACGCGGTCGCGGCCCACTTCCTCAGCGCCCACGGCCGCGTGGCGATCCTCGACCTGGACTACCACCACGGCAACGGCCAGCAGGACATCTTCTACCGCCGCAGCGACGTGCTGACCGTCTCGCTCCACGGCCACCCGTCGTTCGCCTACCCCTACTTCTCGGGCTTCGAGGACGAGCGCGGCGAGGGGCCCGGCGAGGGCTTCAACCTCAACCTGCCACTGCCCGAGGAGCTGGACGGCAAGGGCTACCGCCGGGCGCTGCTGCGGGCGCTGCGCTTCGTCGAGGAGTTCGCCCCGACGTTCCTGGTGGTGGCGCTGGGCCTCGACCCCGGCCAGCGCGATCCCACCGGGACCTGGTCGCTGTACGCCCGCGACTTCGAGACCAACGGCCGGCTGGTCGGCGAGCTGGGCCTGCCCACCCTGGTGGTCCAGGAGGGCGGCTACCGCACCGCCACGCTGGGCCGCAACGCCCGGTCGTTCTTCACCGGCCTGGCCGCAGGGGCGCGGGGCATGCGCGGCCGCCCGGCGCGCAGGGCACCGCCGCTGACGCTGCGCGACGAGGTGCAGCCGGCGGACCGCGAGCGGGTGCGCGACCTGGTGGCCGCCACCGGCTTCTTCAACGCCGAGGAGATCGGCGTGGCGGTGGAGCTGGTGGACGAGCGGCTGGCCAGGGGGCCGGCCAGCGGCTACGAGTTCCTGTTCGGCGAGCGGGACGGCCGGCTGGTGGCCTACACCGCCTGGGGCCCGATCCCCGGCACCGCCAGCTCCTTCGACCTGTACTGGATCGCGGTGGACCCCCGGGGCCAGGGCGCGGGGACCGGCCGCGCCGTGCTGGAGGAGACCGAGGCGCGCATCCGCGCCCGGGGCGGCACGCGGGTCTACGCCGAGACCTCGGGCCGCCCGCTGTACCAGGGGACCCGGGGGTTCTACGAGCGCTGCGGGTACCGCCTGGCCGCGGTGCTGGACGACTTCTACGCCCCCGGCGACGCCCGCTGCACCTACCTGCGGGTGCTGTGAGGGAGACCATGCCACGCTTCGACGCCGTCGATCCCCGCACCCTGCCCTGGAGCCCGGAGGAGCGGGAGGTCCTCGCCGGCCTGCGCGACCCCGCCGCGATCCAGGACCTGCTGGACACCATCCCCTACAGCGGGGACCCGATCTACCGCTGCCCCCGCGCCGTGCTCCGCGACCGCCGACACGGTCGCGACGCGCCGCTCTTCGAGGGGCGCTCTCGGAACCGCCTGATCGAGGACGGAGACCACCTCACCGGCGCGCTGGCCCATCTCCACTGACCGTGTCTGACACCTCAGCCGTTCCTGCCGGATCGCTCCCGCTGGCTCTCGAGGCCGATGGCGCGCTCCACGTCCAGGACGATGGCGATGCCCGTCCCCGCCTCCCTGAGGTGCCCCGTGCGGTAGATGGTGTCCAGGATCGTCTCGGTCTCGCCCTCCTCGACCAGGAACAGGCACACGTCGGTCTGTTGCTCCAGGGTCAGGCCGAAGAACGTCTTGGCCTCGTACATCCCCGTGCCCTTGGCCTCGATGATGGTGGCGCCGGTCCCGCCCGCCTCCTTGACGGCATCGATGATGGCGTCGGTGTACTTGGTCTTGACCATGGCGACGATCAGCTTCTGGTTCATCTCAACCGTCCCTACCTGCGCCGGCTCCGGCGTCCCGCCAGCCACCGCGCGATCTGGGCGTACCCCATGACGGTCATCATGGGGAACACGCTCGCAAAGGCTATCAGCCCGAATCCGTCCAGGGTCGGGTTTCGCCCCGGGATCGTCTCCGCCAGCCCCAGGCCCAGGGCCGCCACCAGGGGCACCGTCACCGTCGACGTGGTGACTCCCCCGGAGTCGTACGCCAGCGGGATGATCTCGCGCGGCGCCAGCATCGTCTGCACGACGACGATGACGTAGCCGGCGATGAGGTACAGGAACAGCGGGGTCCCGGTCACGATGCGGAACGTGCCGAGCCCGATCCCGAGGGCGACCCCGACCGCCACGGCGAGCCGCAGGCCCCACTGGTCGAGGCCGCCGCGGGAGACCTGCTGCGCCTTGTAGCTCACCGCGATCAGGGCCGGCTCGGCCACGGTGGTGGCGAAGCCGACGACGGCGCCGAAGAGGTAGATCCACCAGTAGGCGTACCAGGGCGCCCCGGCGGGCGTGGTCTCGGACCCGAACACGAAGGCCGGGTCCGCCAGCTGCTCGGCCATCGCCCGGCCGATGGGGAACAGCGCCTGCTCCAGGCCGTCGAGGAACAGCGCCAGCCCGGCGATCACCAGCAGGAACCCGCCCAGCATGCGCTTCCAGTTGGGCAACGGCTTGCGCAGCACGACGAACTGGAAGAACACCAGCAGCAGCAGCACCGGCAGGACGTCCCGGACCGTCGATCCGAGCGTCGTCGCCAGGGTTGCCAGCATCTCCATCGCCTATGCCCGCCTCACCCGAGGACCACCATGCCGTAGACCATCACGAACCCCATCGGCAGCAGGGACGCGAACGCGATCAGCCCGAAGCCGTCCACCAGCGGATTGCGGCCGCGAATGGTGGACGCCAGGCCCACCCCCAGCGCCGCCACCAGGGGTACCGTCACCGTCGACGTGGTCACGCCGCCGGAGTCGAACGCGATGCCCACGATCTCCTTGGGGGCGAACGCCGTGATCACGCACACGATCACGTAGCCGCCGATGATCAGCCAGTGGACCGGCCAGCCCTTGAGGATGCGGAACAGGCCGATCACGATCGCCACCCCCACGGAGAGCGCCACCGTCAGGCGCAGTCCCAGGGCATAGGAGTTCATCGCCTCGGCGCTGGACTCGATCAGGTCGGCCTTCGAGGCCACCGCGGCGGCCTCCCTCGACACCGCGATCAGCGCCGGCTCCGCTATGGTGGTCGAGAACCCCAGGAAGAACCCGAACAGCAGCAGCCACAGCAGGCTCCCCTTGCGGGCGAGGGCCTCGGCCATCGCCTCCCCGATGGGGAACAGCCCCATCTCCAGCCCGATCACGAACAGGGCCAGGCCGAGGATCACCAGAACCAGGCCCACCACCACGTCCAGCACGTCCGGGAACGGCTGACGCAGGACGAGCAGCTGGAAGATCACGACGACGCCGACGATCGGCGCCAGGTCCCGGCAGGAGCCGAGGACGTGGACCCCGAGGATCTTGCCGATCTTGGCCACGTGTCGGCTGAGGTCAGCGGGCCTGCCCATCGGTTCGTGCTCGACTCCAGGAGAGCTCGGGTTGCTTCCGTACCCGCAGGTCTGGGCATTGTAACGGAAGGCGCAGACCCAGGGAGAGAGCGGTGTCCGGCACTGTCGAGCGACCGTGCCGGACGCCTGCTCTCAGAGCAGGTCCTGGGCCAGCTGATCCCAGAAGCCGCGGTCGTCCTCGGCGCGTAGCCCCTCGATGATCTCGCGGACCGCGTCGGCGATGGCTGGCGCGTCATCGACGGCGGTCGTCCAGACGATGTCCCAGTCCACCGCGAAGGAGGCGTGGACGGTGGAGTTGCGGGAGCCAACGACCTGATCCGAGGGGACTCGTGCGGCGAGAGATCGGGTCTCCCCGCTCACGTCTGCCGCCGCCTCGCCGATGATCTGAGGCCTCTGGAGGATCGCGCTTCGGGCGGTGGGCGGTGGGCGGCGGCGGAACAGCTGCGCCTCGAGGGTGTACGAGAGGTCGCGGCAAGACCCTGCATGGCGTGTTTCCGGCCCGACTGGCAAGGACCGCGGACACCGACTCCCGGCGAACACGTCGGCGAGAGCACGCACCGGGTGAACACACCCTGGCTCCGCTCCAGTTCGACGACCGACCGGAATCCGGTCGCCCCGTCTGGATTCCGGTCGATCCGGCGCGAGACGCGGACTGAGGAAGACAGCCAATACTCCGTGTTCTCAGTCGGTTGCCGATCTGGCACGCCCTTTGCCTTCTCCGGCTGCCAAACGCCAGGCCGTCGTCGCGGGACGATCCCGCGGCCGGCGGCCTGGGATCAACCTGCAGGACCGAGACCATGACGCACCACACTCCCCTGTGGACCACCACCTCCCGGATGATGCTCGCCCTGTTCCTGGTCGGCACCATCGCCACTCCCCTGATCGCCAACGCCGGCTGGAAGCAGGCATCCGGCTCCGGCGATCAGGACAAGACGTACGCCATCGCCGAGGTGGTGATCGACCGGCAGTTCGAGGTTCAGTACGCCAACCGCTCGCTGGGGCTGTTCGGCACCTTCGAGGCCGATGTCTTCATCGACGGCGAGGACTTCGAGATCCACCTC
Organism: uncultured Rickettsiales bacterium; assembly: GCA_964584075.1. Classification (GTDB taxonomy): domain Bacteria; phylum Myxococcota_A; class UBA796; order UBA9615; family CAYRNR01; genus CAZOYV01. The sequence goes on from CAZOYV010000205.1 coordinate 11,653, forward strand.
GTGGACATGCCGGCGCACGGGCAGCCCTGCCTGGTGGACGCCACCCGCTTCGACGGCATCGACGAGCAGTGGAACAGCACCACCTGCGATCCCCACCGGCTGTTCAGCATCATGCCGCTGGTCTTTCCCGCCGGCTTCGCCGTGCTGTACGACGATCTGGCGATCCCCGTCGGTCGGAGTCGTCTGCTGGACGCCCTGGGGACTCGATGAAGGACCGGAGCCGGGAGCTCACGCATTGGGAGAATCGACGGACTGGAGGAGACCATGGACTGGGAGATCATCTTGTTCTCGTGTACCGCCACGGCCCTGGCGATGGGGGTCGTGCTGGGGCAGACGTCGATGCGTAGAAAGACCCTGGAGCCGCTGACCGAGCGCCTGCAGAGGGGCGACCTCACGCTCCGCGACGCCGAGGGCAACGACGTCGCGGTCGCGACGATCCTGGACGAGGCGATGCAGCTGCCGGCCAAGCGGTGGGTCTACCGCTCGACGATCATCACCGTGATCGCGTTCGCTGCCGGGATTGCGTGCTCGTTGCTGTACCTGATCCTGTCCCGGGCCTGATCCTGCCGCTGCGGGCCCCCTCCGCCTACCACCCCCCCTCCGGCCCGCCGCATGGGTCATGGGTGCAATATCGGCTCGAGATGACGAGTTCAGATGTGAAGCGACCACGTGGCAGACGGGCCTTCACACCCGCCATACGGAGGTGACATTCCATCCCTCAGGACCGAGCAAGGGCAACCGCTCGTTGCATGCGTTGCGTCACTTCGTCCGACTCGATGCTGGCGTCGAGCATCCGGGTCCATTGCTCGATGTACTTCATATCGAGGTTGTCCATCTGGACGGTCAGAATCTGGACCAGATCTCGAAAGTCACGGTCCCGTCCGGAAAAAGCCTTCAGGATGGCGAGATCCTCGGCCGAGATCAGCCACAGCCTACGGGTTCCAGCATCGACCTCCACCCTGCGGTCCAGGATCGCGGCACCGAGGGGGCCGATGGAGCTGAACACATCCAGGAACACACCCGCTGTCTTCGACCGACAGCGGAATACTCCGTAGGTCTGGAGTTCCTCTTCCATCGCAGGAACGATGAATCCGTGCGACTCGAGTTTCTCCTGCAGGAGGGATGGGGCTACCTCCTGCAGTTCGGCGTACAGGTCCACGTCCCTGGTCGCGCGGGGAGTGGCCCATGCACTCACGGCCAACCCACCAACCAGCGCCCACCGGACCCCGGCTCCATCCAGAGCGGCTATCGCCGATTCGAGAACCTTGTCCAGGTCGGGATTCACGGGTGGATCAGCGCTCGGAGTGGTGCCGCGTAGAGCCTCGTCTTGTCGTTCATGTCGCTTCCGCACGCGCTCGGCGTCGCCGCCCTGTTCAGCCTCATTGCGAGCGCGCTCAGCTGGACGGCGAGGCTCAATCGAATCCCCGGTCCTTCGCTGCGAGCCAGAGCGAATTCATCGCTCCGTTCTCGCTGGTTCCAGGTCTCGAGCCGTTCGCGGTCCAGGGGAAGCTCCATGACCCGGTCCTTATCCTGGGCGGTGGGGCGGTAGCGGTGGCGGGGGGCGGTAGGAAAGTGCTCCGCCGCCGCTGACGCCAACCATCCACGAACCCTCCTGTCAGGAAGAGCATAGCAGGGGTTTTCGGCCGTCACCAAGCGCGCAGCTGTTCCGCCGCCGCCGGGCTGGCGGAGGCCTCCGCCTGCGCGGCGGGGCGGCATCAGGAGAGGTAGAAGACGGGTTCGCCGTCGTCGGCGGGCGGTGGTCCGACACATCGGTCGATGTCGTCCTCGTCGCTGGTCGGCGGGTGGTCCGACACATCGGCGATCCCGTCGAACTCGTCGTTCGGGACCTCGTCGAACCGGTGTCCGCTCCCGGCCGGGCCGGACCACCCAGGTCCTGCTGATGCCAGGGAGGCGCGCGGGCCGGCTTCAGCTCGGGAACCTCGGTATCGAGGCCGTAGTGCGGCGGGATCGGGTTCGGCGGCGCCTGCGGTGTCGCCGTCGTCGGCCTCTTGCGCGGCGCGCCAGCGTGCTCGGGTGACGGCGGAGTAGGCGCCGTACTGGCGCCAGGCCTTGAACCCCAGGGGTGGGATGTGCTGCAGCAGGCGAGCGCACTCCAGGTAGGTGCGCACGGGGCGGCCATCCGCCTGGCGCTCCACGTGCTCACCCAGACGACCGAAGCGCGGCTCGAACTGCTCCTCGTACACGGCCAGTAGTGTCTCGAGGTGATCGATTAGGATCCGGTACAGCGGCGTACTCCGCGGATCTCGCGGTCGGTAGACCGGCGCCGATCCGCCGACGGGGACGAGCGGACGATCATCGCGGCATTCGCGCTGAAGCCACGGTGCGTTGCGACCCGGGATCGTGGGCTGGGCGCCCCCGGCTGAGCGGCAACCACGGCCGGCTGGCAGCCGCAAGGACCGGGTCAACGTCGAGCGGTCGGGCACTGGCGAGGCGCGGCAGCGCCCGCAAGGAGTGATGATTCCCAGTCCCCTGTCTCAGGAGTGGAGGAGTGGCGCTGTCGGTGCTTGCGTTCTACCGCGAGGGAAAGGGGGCCAGTGCTCGTAGCAGACCGGGAATCGGACACACAGACCGGAATCCAGTCGGTCACCAGGACATCGCCGACCACCAGGACCGAGGTTCTGCTGCGCTCATGTCTCGTCCTCCTCCCGGTCACGCCGCGGCCTCGTCTTCTCGATGTCCCGCGTCCCGCGGATCGCCTCCTCGAAATCCGCGTCCACCGGCTCGGGGAGCGCCTTGCGCTCGGCGCGCCAGCGCTCCAGCTCGGCAACGGCGTGTTTCCTGGCGGCCTCGGCGCTGATGCTGCCGGCGTGGGTGAGCACGTCGCGCTCGGAGAGGCGGAGGAAGTCGTCGAGCTTGGTGATCCAGGCGTCCATTGTCATCGCCCGGCGGTTCATGGCCTGCAGCTCGGCGAAGTCGAGATAGGCGGACACGATGCGGTTCAGGGCCTCGATCTCGTCGACGTCGAGGTAGTTCTTGGCCACACCCACGTCGGACTTGCGGATCGCAGTGCCTGTCCAAGAGGTCAGGCCCATGTTCGGAGCATCTGCGTCGGCCCTCGCGTGGATGACCTCGGCGGCGGTATGCCCGTGCGCGGCCCAGTGCATCTTGTTCTGCACGGTCTGGAAGAAGCGCTGGGACGCCTCCGCTCGCGGATCGTAGTCGACGCTGGTGGCGTAGATGTCGAGCACCTTGCGCCAGAACACGCGCTCCGAGGAGCGGATGTCGCGGATCCGGGCGAGCAGCTCCTCGAAGTAGTCGTCGCCGCCAGCGGCCTTCAGCCGGCGGTCGTCCATCGCGAAGCCCTTGACGGCGTACTCGGACAGCACCCCGGTGGCCCACTGACGGAAGCGGGTGCCGACCGGGGAGCGCACGCGGAAACCGACCGCGAGGATCATGGCGAGGTCGTAGTGCTTGATGCTGCGCCGGACCTGTCGTTCGCCCTCCTGTCGAACCAGTAAGTACGGCTTACAAGTTGCATCAGGATCTTGCTCGCCCTCGTCGTAGATCGCCGCGATGTGCTGCGTGACGTTCTGCGCTGTGGTGCCGTAGAGGTCGGCCATCATCGCCTGGCCGAGCCACACCGTGTCGCCGTCCAGACGAACCTGAACCCTCGTCAGCCCGTCGGCG
>CAZOYV010000206.1:0-15283 GCA_964584075.1 uncultured Rickettsiales bacterium
CCGCACTTCATGCTCAAGGAGATCTTCGAGCAGCCGATCAGCATCGAGCGGGCCTACCGGGGGCGGGTGGTCCCCGAGTACGGCACCACCCGGCTGGGCGGGCTCAACATCGAGCGCCGCGAGTTCTTCGACATCGACCGCGTCAAGCTGATCGCCTGCGGCACCAGCTGGCACGCGGGCCTGGTGGGCTCGTACCTGCTCGAGATGCTGGCCCGCGTGCCCTGCGAGGTCGAGGTCGCCAGCGAGTTCCGCTACCGCAACCCGATCATCGAGAAGAACACGCTGTACTTCGCCATCTCCCAGTCCGGCGAGACCGCCGACACCCTCGCGGCGCTGCGCGAGATCCAGCGCAAGGGCGGGCGCGTGCTGGGCCTGGTCAACGCGGTGGGGTCGACCATCGCCCGGGAGTCCGACGGCGGGATCTACATCCGCAGCGGCCCCGAGATCGCGGTGGCCTCGACCAAGGCGTTCACCTCGCAGGTGGTGGCCCTGCTGCTGTTCGCGATCACCGTCGGCCGGATGAAGGACATGTCCCCCGCGCTGGGGCGCAGGCTGCTCGCGGCGCTGGAGACGATCCCGCGCCAGGCCGAGGCGGTCCTCGCCGAGGCGAGGAAGGTCGAGGCCCTGGCGGACAAGTACCTCGACTCGCCGTACTTCCTGTTCCTCGGTCGCGGGATCAACTACCCGGTGGCCCTCGAGGGCGCGCTCAAGCTCAAGGAGATCAGCTACCTGCAGTCCGAGGGGCTGCCCGCCGCAGAGATGAAGCACGGCCCGATCGCGCTGATCAACGAGCACACCCCGGTGATCTTCCTGGCGCCGCGCGGGGAGCTGTTCGACAAGACGCTGTCGAACATGGAGGAGGTCGCGGCGCGCCACGGCCGGATCATCGCCGTGACCAGCCGCGATCCCAACGACGACCGCGTCGAGAGCCTGGCCGAGGACGTGATCTACGTCCCCGAGACCCACGAGGCGCTCACGCCGCTGCTGACCGTGATCCCCCTGCAGCTGCTGTCGTACTACACTGCCCTGAAGCTGGGTCGTGACGTCGATCAGCCGCGCAACCTGGCCAAGTCCGTCACCGTGGAGTAGCCGATGACGACCGTCCTGGTCACCGGCGCCGGTGGCCCGATGGGCAGCAACGTCACGCGCTCGCTGCGCATGGCGCCCGAGGCGCTGCGCCTGGTCGGGACCGACGCCAACGCGTGGCACCTGCCGCTGGGGCTCACCGACCGGATCTACCGCATCCCGCTGGCCCGCGACGTGGACGCCTACCTCGCGGCCCTGGACCGCATCATCGCCGACGAGGGCGTCGACCTGCTGTTCCCCACGCACCCGGTGGAGGTGCGCACGATCAGCGCCCACCGCGAGCGGTTCGACGCGGCGCTGCTGCTGCCGCGCCACGAGGCGATCCTGGCGGGCCAGGACAAGTGGGCCAGCTACCAGGCGTGGCGCGCGGCGGGCGTCCCGGTCCCGGAGACCCGGCTGCTGGCCTCGCCCGACGCGCTCGAGGCCGACCTCGCCGCCACCGGGACGACCCCGGTGTGGGTCCGCGGCGCGGGGGTGCCCGGCTCGGGGATCGGCGTGGCGAGCCTGCCCTGCCGCGAAGCGGGGGTCGCGCGGGCCTGGATCGACTACTGGAACGGCTGGGGCGGGATGATCGCCAGCGCGTTCCTGCCCGGGGACAACCTGACCTGGCTGGGCGTGTGGCGCGACGGCGAGCTGATCGCCAGCCAGTGCCGCAAGCGCCTGGAGTACGTGATCCCGCACGTCTCGCCGTCGGGCATCACGGGCGCCCCCGCGGTGTGCCACACCATCGTCCGCGACGACGTCCACGAGACCGGCGTGGCGGCGACGAGGGTCATCGACCCGTCTCCGCACGGCGCGTACTTCGTCGACCTGAAGTGCGACGAGCGGGACGTGCCGCGGGTCACCGAGATCAACGTCGGGCGGTTCGGCACGACGATCCACTTCTACACCGAGGCCGGCTTCAACTTCCCCTACCTGTACGTCCAGCTGGCCCGGGGGGACGAGCCGCGGCTGGCCCGCGTGCGGGACGTGCTGGACCCCGACGTCTACTGGATCCGGACCCTCGACTGCGGGCCCGTGCTGGTCCGCGATCCCGGCCGGTTCGACGTGGAGCTGCTCGGCACGTGGCGCTGACCACGCCGCTGCGGCCGCCGCTGGGGGCGGACGACGTCGTGCTGTTCGACCTGGACGGCACGCTGCTGTTCCTGCCCGTGGACATCGCGGCGCTGCGCAGGCGGCTGGAGCGGTACCACCGGCGGTTCGGGATCGAGATGCCGTTCCGGCCGCTCACCGACCACCTCGCCGAGGTCGCGCGGCGGCTGGCCGACGAGCTGCCCGAGGCAGAGGCGCGGGCCGCGATCCACTGGTCGCGTGCCCAGGTCGAGGGCGCCGAGGTCGAGGCCGCGGCGCACGCCGAGGCCCGCCGCGGGGCCGTCGAGGCGCTGCTCGAGCTGCAGCGCCGCGGGGTCTGGACCGGCGTGGTGAGCAACAACACCCGCGGCGGGATCCGCGCCGGCCTGGCGCACGTGGGCGTCGACCCCGACAGCCTGGCGGTGATCGTCTCGCGCCAGGACGTGGCGCACCCCAAGCCGAGCCCCGACTCGCTGGAGCAGGCGGTGGCCCGGCTGCTGGACGGCGGCTGGGACCCGGACGCCGCCGGGGACGCCGGAGCGCGCCTGATCTACGTCGGCGACGCCCCGTCGGACGCCATCGCCGCGGAGCGCTGCCGGCTGGCGCGGCTGCATCCCGCCCTGACGCGACCGGACTGCGTGATCGTCGGCGGCGGCAGGGTCGGCTCCGGCCTGCTCGCCGGCGACGTCGCGGACCACCGGGTCGACGACGACGCCGCGCTGCGAACGATGCTGCTGGGGTGACGGGGGAGGGGGTCAGGCGGTCCGCAGCCTGCGGTCGCGGCGAGCCGGACCGGGGAGCTCCTCGAGCCCGGCGTCCTTGATCCGGTTGTGCTCGTCCACCAGCACCACCGTCGGCCGGTACCCGCGGGCCTCTTCGGTGTCCATCTCGGCGAAGGTGGCGACGATCGCCACGTCCCCCACCGAGAAGTGGTGCGCAGCGGCGCCGTTGACACACACCACGCGGCTGCCCCGCTCGCCGGGCAGGGCGTAGGTCTGCAGCCGCGCGCCGCGGGTCACGTTCCACAGGTGGACCGCCTCGTGGGGCAGGATGTCCGCCGCCTCGAGCAGGTCGGCGTCGATCGTCACGCTGCCCTCGTACTCGAGGTCGGCGTGGGTCACGGTCGCGCGGTGGATCTTGGACTTGAACAGCGTCCGCCGCATGCGGTCTTCCTCCTCCCGGTCCCGGTCGGATCCAGGGGTACCCAGCGTGCTGGGGTCCGCCCGGGGGCTCCCGTCGCTCCTGACGCCCCACCCCTGCGGCGGGTGCACCGGAGCGGAAGTCCCGAGGCGGGGCGCATTGTAGGCGGGAAACCGCCGTGGATCAAGCGATTCGGCGGCGATGCCGTGCTAGATCCCGACCTCGATCAGGCTGGCGCTGGGCACCACCTCGATGACGATCCGCTGGACGTCCAGCACGCGCTCGGCGGCGTCGTCCCACAGATCGAGGCCGATGACGTGGATCCCCACGTCGGCGGGGGTCGGGGTCCACTCGAAGACGCCGGCGTTGAAGTCGATGCTCGAGCCCTCGGGCTGCGCCTCGACGGTGAACGAGGTCTGGATCGGATCGATGTCGTCGAGCACCACCTCGAAGGTGATCAGCACGTGCTCGCCGACCTCCACGGTCAGGTCGACGTCGTCGACCACGATCTCGCCGGTGCCGACGGAGTCGCCGAAGGTCTCGTCGTGGGGCCGGCTCCCGTCCCGGTTGGTCAGGCTCGGGTTGGTCTCGTACTCCAGCGCGCCGTCGCCCGGCGCGCCGATCAGGCCGTTGTCCTCGTGGACCGGCTCGTCGACCGGGTACGTGCAGCCCAGCAGGGCCGTCATGGCAGCGATCAGGGCGAACGTGGTCCGAACGATCGTGGTGCTCATCGTCTCGCTTGGCTCCCTCGGTGGTTCCCGTCCGGTCAGGCCGGCGTCACGCCGAGCAGGACCTCCATCTCCGCGATGTCCTCCTCGGAGAGTTCCTCGGTGCGCTGCTCGATCTCCATCAGCTTGCGGATCACGGCGATGCGGACCTCCTCCTTGAGGTCCTCCATGTCCTCCGGCCGGCAGCGCACGACGAAGCGGCGCGCCAGGGAGGTCTCGCGGTCCCCGCGGATCAGGATCTGGCGGCAGGCCTTGCGCAGCCCCGACAGGAACAGGTCGAAGCCCTCCACCAGGTTGTCGAACTCGTCGTCCACCTCGAGGTACATGTGGCCGGGGTGGTGGATGCCCCGGTAGACCACCTTGCCGCGACCGAGGACCTTCTCCTCGCACAGGCCCTGCTCCATCAGCGTCTCGATGGCCAGGCGAGCGTAGTTGACCTCGTAGTTGATCGGCAGCTCGCGGGCGATCTCATCGAGCTCCATCTCGCGGTCCATGATCATCAGGTAGACCTTCTTGCGAAGGTTGTAGTCCTGACCCTCGGTGTCCTCCACGGCGTTCTCGCGGTAGCGCTTCTTGATCTTCTTGACGGTGCGCAGCGCGGTGTCGAAGGCCAGGGAGATGCGGGTCGAGGTCCGGAAGCGGGTCTCCGCGCGGTCGTACAGCGACAGGACGAACAGCTCCTTGGCCCGTCCGACGGTGATGTCGAGGTCGAGCACCATGTCGCTGACCATGCCCAGCAGGGTGAACACCACCCGCGCCTCGCGGGCCGCGGTGTCCGCGTCGGGGCGGTAGATCTTGCGCTCCTCGAAGACCGGTGTCATCGCCTTGGCCATGGTTCCTCCCGGACGGTGCCGGGCCCTGCCAGTCTGTGTTGCGAGGGCCCGCGTGATGTAGGGCAATCCGATGCCCGCTCTGCCTCCAGTAGATTTGCAAGCCGGATGCCAGGCGTGGCGCGATGCGGCGAACTACATGGTAAGTATCTGGAATCAGAAGATAATCGAGACTGTGTACGTCGAATCGCGGGCGAATGGCGTCCGGAACGGGTTCGCGGACCCGGACACTCATGTCATGGTCGCTGCCGCGCGGGGGGGCTAGCCTTCGTCGCGGTAGATGTAGCGCATCGGGTGCAGGTCGCGCAGGTTGTCCTCGAAGCCCCGCACGTCGTCCTGCAGCAGGTAGGGTCGCGTGTAGTGGTAGATCGGGATGATCGGCAGGTCCTGGACCAGGATCTCCTCGGCCGCGTGGAGGTACGACATCCGGCGGGTGTGGTCCAGCTCGCCGCGGGCCTGGGCCAGCATCGCGTCGTACTCGGGGTTGCAGTAGCCGCTGTGGTTGTTGCTGGCCTCGCAGGCCCAGACCTCGAGGAACGTCATCGGGTCGTGGTAGTCCCCGATCCAGCCCGAGCGGCTGATGTCGTAGTCCTGCACCTGCTGGTGCTTGAGGAACACCTTCCACTCCATGTTCTGCAGGCGGACCTGGATGTTCAGCTCCCGCTTCCACATCTCCTGGATCGCCTGGGCCACGAGCTTGTGGTTGTCGGCGGTGTTGAACGAGATCTGGATCTCGGGGAAGCCGACGCCGTTGGGGTAGCCCGCGTCGGCCAGCAGGCGCCTCGCCTGGTCCGGGTCGTGGTCCGGCCCCACCGGCCCCTCGTACCCCGGCATCCGCGGGACCAGCGCGGAGGCGGGCCGCTCGTCGCCCTTGGTCACGTAGCGCACCAGGGCGTCCTTGTCGATCGCGAGGTTGAGCGCCTTGCGGACCTTGGCGTCGTCGAACGGCGGCCGCGCGAGGTTGCACATGTAGTAGTAGGTCGACAGGTAGTCGGCGATGTGGAAGTCGTCGCGCTTGCGCTTGAGGTGCGGGATGTACGAGGGCGGCAGCTGGTAGACCCAGTCGACCTCGCCGGCGACGTACATCTTGTAGCGCGTGGCGTTGTCCTCGGACATGTAGATCTCGACCTGCTCGAGGCGCACGCCGTCCGCGTCGTGGTAGTGGGGGTTGCGGGTCAGGGTCATGTGGTCGAGGGGGATCCACTCGGTGAGCTGGTACGGCCCGTTGGACACGATCCGCTCCGGCCGCACCCAGTCGTCGCCGACCTCCTCGACGAGGTGCTGCGGGACAGGGGAGAACCCCGGGAACGACAGCAGCTCCAGCAGGTACTGGGTCGGCTCCTCGAGCTCGACCATCAGCGTGTGGTCGTCCAGCGCGGTGACGCCCAGGTGGGTCGGGTCCAGCCGGCCGCTGGTGATCGCGCGGCCGTTGCGCACGTACCACATGTACTGGGCGACCTTGCTGCCGGTGGCGGGGTCGACGATCCGGCGCCACGAGTAGACGAAGTCGTGGGCGGTGAGCGGCTCGCCGTCGCTCCACACCGCGTCCTCGCGGAGGTGGAAGGTCCACACCGTCCCGGTCTCGTCCCGGTCCCAGTGGGTCGCCATCCCCGGCCGGGGGGGGCCGTCGTCGGGGGGCAGCGCGGTGAGCCCCTCGAACAGGTTGATCAGCACCCGCAGCCCGGCCGACTCGGTGCACATGTTGGGGTCGATGTACTCCGGCTCGGAGTCGGTCATCCGGAACGACTGCGCCGGGCGGTCGTCGACCCCCGCGCAGCCGGCGAGGAGCAGCACCGAGAGCAGGGCGTGGGCCAGGGCGATCCGCACCCCTGGAAGGTAGCGGGCGGCGCGAATCCGTGTCAACGAGGACTGTGCCCGGAGCGGGCTAGAAATGGGCGATGAAGCCGACCTCGAAGGTGAACGCGCTGACCGACAGGTCGCCGAAGCGGTCGAAGTCGTAGCGCGGGGCCAGCACGTGGCCGGCCTCGAGCACCGCGCCGACGGTGGCGTTGCGGATCAGCCGGTTGGTCTTGCCGCTCAGCGCCTCGTGGCTGCGCTCGCGGATCCCGCGGGGGAACAGGATCTCGGTCCCGCCGGTGAGCGCCAGCTCGGGGCGGGTGTCCGAGGCCTCGTAGAACCCGTAGAACCCGCCCGTGGGGGTGTCCATCGTGACCCGCGCGGTGGTGACCGCGAAGTTGACGTGGAAGAACGGCAGCACCACGCCCCGCCACGGCGGGTGGACGCGTGCGCCGACGCCGACCCCGTGCTGCCGGAAGTGGGCGTGCATCGACGAGCTCTCGTCGGCGAACTCGGTGCGACCCGACATGCTGGCGTAGGTGTACTCGCCGGTGACGGTCAGGAACTTCAGCACGTGGATCCCGAACTCGGGGTTGAGGCGGTCGACGTAGTGCCGCTCGTGGAACAGCCCGAACTCGGGCTGGAACGCCCCGACGGTGGACCAGCGGACGCTGACGTCGACCTCGGGGAACTCCTTGGGGGCGGCGCGGCCGACCGCTGGCAGCAGCGTGACGGCCAGCAGGAGGGCGACGGTGGTGTGGAGCTTGGTCATGGCGTCCTCCTAGTCCAGCAGGCCTTCGAGCCCGTAGCCGTAGACCGTCGGGAAGCCCGACGGCAGGGCCAGGGGTCGGTACGGGTTGAGGAACGTGATCAGGCCGGTGGGGTGGTCGTGGATCACGTAGACGAAGGTGGCGTCGTGGTGCAGCGGCTGCACCAGCTCGGGGTTCTCGGCGACGCTGATGTTGACGCGGTCGTACTCGGTGAGCCCGATGCGGACCAGCGTGCGCGCCTCCTTGAGCACGACCATCACGTAGCCGATCGGCTCGACGGTCTCGTCCTCGGTCTCGAGGAACGTCATCGAGTGGGCCGGCGTCTCGAGATCGATGTACGACGGCTGGCTCTCCTCGAGGTTGAACAGGCTGACGCCGCCGGCGCCGAAGCTGTTCTCGGCGTGCATGATCACCGCGGTCTGCCCGGTGGGATCGACCTGGATGTCGGTGATCCCCGCCTCGGTGACGAAGGTCTCCACCTCGGGGGCGCCCTCGTCGAAGGTGATCGCGGTGAAGGTGGAGGCCACCTGCGTGTCGTTGTACAGCAGCAGCACCGGCTCCTCGGCGGTGCCGGCCGCCACGATCCGGCGGGCGTAGCTGTCGATCGTCAGCGTCTCGGGCTCGAACACCTCGTTGTCGAAGATCACCACCTTGCTGCTGCCGCCCACCACCACGGTGTGCTCGCCGTCGGCGGTGACCTGGATGTCGGTGGGCGAGAACGGGGTCGGGATCAGCGTCTCGAACAGCCGCAGGTCGAGGTCGATGATGTACACGTCGCTCTCGCCGCTGACCGCGGCGAAGGCCCGCTGCCCGTCGGGGCTGGTCTCCACCAGGCTGGGCTCGGCCGGGTCGGCGGAGTCCAGGCTGAACGGGTAGTCGACCACGTCGATGTCGCCCTCCTCGGGGAGGTACAGCACCGACATGTCGGTGGTCAGCGGGATCAGCGCCTTGGTCCCGTCGGGGGCCCAGATCACGTCGGTCGGCCGCGCGTCGAGGGTCCGGAACTCCACCGCGCGCTCGTCGCCCGCGAGATCGAGGATCGCGATCTCGTTGCGGTTGACCGAGCCCTGGCCCTCGAGGTCCTCGGCGGTGATCTCCCCGGCGATGTAGCTGATCGCGCGGGTCCCGTCCGGCGAGAACACCAGCGTGTCGAAGAACGGCCGCAGCTGCAGCTCGTCGGGCGCGGCCTCGAAGTCGGTCACGTCGACGACCGACAGCGAGTGGTCGTCCCGGTTGATCGTGTAGACGTGGGTCGGGTCCTCGCTGCCCTGGTCGACGGTCAGCACGTGGGGGGTCTTGCCCACCACCACCGAGCGCACCTCGCGGGTCGCCCGGTCGACCTCGATGACCCGGTCGCCGTAGGGCGAGATCAGGTAGACCTTGCCCTCGATCGACACCGAGTCGAACGTCACGAGATCGTCGGGCAGCGACCACCACGACGGGTTCTCGCAGCCCGACCACGGGACCGCCAGGGCGATGGCGAGGGGAATCAGCAGGAGCAGGTGCCGGCGCATGGGGGCCTCCTCACTCGATCTCGGAGTTCAGCTCGAACCCGGTGACGGTCTGGACCTCGAGCTCCGCGGGCTCGACGAAGCTGATCCGGCCCAGGGGGTGGTCCTGCGAGACCCACGCCACCGGGTCGGGCAGGCCGTCCTCCTCGGGCATCACGCCCACGTGGACGGGGATCGACGGGACCAGCACGTCGTCCACCAGCCGCGAGGGGTAGTCGATGATCCCGACGTTGCGGTTCTCGTCCATCATGAACACCGCCCGCTCGCCGTCGTCGAAGTTGGCGATCGACTCCAGCTTGTCCTCGAGCAGCACCGCGTTGGGGATGTAGGTCCCGCCGCCGACGGTGATGATCGTCATCACCCACTGGTCGGTGTACAGGTCGTCCTCGCCCGGGGCGTCGGCGTAGGTGTGGACTGCCAGGATCGAGTTCCCGTCGGGGGCCATGATCACCTGCTCGACGGGCTTCTCCAGCCGCTTGATCGTCAGCTCGTCGGTGGCGCGGTCCCACAGCGTGACGCGGTCGGTCAGCGACGCGGTGGTGTACAGCAGCGCGGCGTTGCCCACCGGCGCCATCGAGACGCTGCCGATCGTCTCGGTCGGCGGCAGGTCGATCAGGGCCGGCGGCGCGGCCGGGTCGGTGGCCTGGAACGTGCGCAGCTCCTGGCTCGTGCGGGCCACGACCATCAGCTCGGTGCCGTCGGGCGACAGGTCCATGTCGGTGGGGTCGACCCCGGCCGCGATCCAGCTCAGCTCGCCGGTGTCGAGGTCCACCACCTGGATCGCGTCGTCGCCCTCGTAGCGCACGAACGCGAACTCGCCGGTGGGCTCGACCTCGACCTCGGCCGCGGTGGGGGGATCGAACGGGTCGGCGTCCAGGTCGATCAGCTGGGGCTCCAGCGGGTCGACGGTGAGGTCCACGACGGTCATGAACTCGTCGGAGATGATCACCACCTGGTCGCCGTCCTCGCTGAACTTGATCTGCCGCGGGCTGAACCCCACCGAGAAGTCGTGGCTGATCGCCTCGTCCACGTCGACGATCGAGACCTCGGTGTAGGACAGCACCCCCTCGAGGCCCTCGTTGCCCTCGAGCAGCGCCGTGTTGAGGAAGCACACGACGTGGTCCCCGGTGGGGGACATCACCATGAAGTTGAAGTCCTCGCGCACGTCGACGTCGACCACCTCGTCGCTGCCGACGTCGATGATCGACACCGAGTCGTCGCCGTCGTTGAACACCACCGCGCGCTTGTAGTCCTCGGTGACCAGCACCTGGCTGGGCTCGTCGCCGACGTCGATGGTCGTGATCTGGCGCGTCACGACGTGGACCTTGGAGACCGAGTCGCGGTTGGGGTTGACGATGAACACGTACACGTCCCCGGCCGAGGGCGGGACCGAGACGAAGTCGTCCTCGGTCTCGGGCGGCCCGCTGTCGTCGTCGTCGGCCATGTCGTCGTCGCCGGCGTCGTCGTCCCCGGCCATGTCGTCGTCGTCCCAGTAGTCGTCGTCGTCTTCACTCGGGGCGCCGCTCAGGCTCATGTCCGAGCACGCGACGCCGATCCACGGCAAGACGGCGAGCAGTGCGAGCCACGCAACGAAAGCCTGACGCATGTTCCCTCCTCGGGCCGCGGAGAGGATCGGCCCAACCGTCCCCACAGGAACGCAGGTTCCAGGCCCCACCTTAGGGCACTTTCGTTCCCGATTTCAATGCGATTTCGGCGAGTTATCCCAGAACCCACGACAGCGCGCGGTGGGCCTTCCGCGCGCTGCCGCCTCGGGGAGGATGGAATCTTCCGTGGATCCCCGGCCCCCGCGGTTGGACAACCGCGGTCCCCCTCGAGGAGGGGCACGTTTGGCCTCGAGGGGAACCGGGCTGCCCGTTCGAGGGGCCTGATTCGTCGAGAGAAATATTCAAGGCCTGTGCCAAGTCGCAGAAGATTCTGCGAATACAACACGAAACCATCGTGATTCCAGCACGTTGCATGGAATGGCGGGGGAGGGCCGGACCGACGTGCTCTCGCGGGCCGGCCCAGTGCGCCCCCCGGGTGCGACACGGGTGTCGCGGTCGTTCCGGGAGAGCGCGCAGAGCGGGCACTTTTGTGCCCGATCGGGCGCAACGCTCGAATTGACACGCTCGGACGCGGTCTGATGTATTGCGTCGCGAGACCCCCGCGCGGGGTCACCGTGCGGGATCCCGCGAGGGAGACGGAGGTCGAGATGGGTCGAATCACGATGCTGGGGCTAGCCTGTTCGATGCTGCTGGGGACCGCCGCGGGCGCAGGCGCCGCGGACCTGACCCTGCCCAAGGACCTGCAGTGGTGCCAGACGCTGCCGGAGGTCGCCAACCTGCTCGGGATCAACGACACCAGCGAGGAGGGCAACTCCTACCGGGCCGACGGCGTGTACCTCGTCACCGGCGAGCTGTGGGGCCACGACGGCAACTGGACCGTGCGGCTGCTCGAGTTCGGCGACCAGTTCTTCCTCACCGAGGCCGAGTTCCGGATGTTCCGCGACGTCGAGGAGTGGGCACAGATCGTCGAGCGGCTGAACAAGGAGCTCGGGGCGGGCAAGACCGACGTGGTGTCGTCGGCGGTGACCGACGGCGACGGCAACGTGGTGCAGTCGGGCCGCAGCAAGTACTCCTGGGAGGACCCGGACGGGGCCTGGACGGTGATGGCCCGCCAGATGTCCAACGAGATCGACGCGGTCAAGTTCACCTACCACGACTCCGGCGCGTGCAAGCCCGAGGTCGTCGACGAGGGGGCGCTCGACCTCAGCGGGACCGACACGATCCCCAAGTCCGAGTCCCGCGAGGACACGATCTTCGACTACGACCCGTACGCCGAGGACCCGCTCCACGCCGACGAGGGCGCCAAGAAGAAGGAGGAGGAGGAGCAGCGCGAGGCCGAGGAGAAGAAGAAGCAGCAGGAGCAGACCGACGTGGACTGGGACGCGGGCGAGGACATCGACTGGGACGAGGACGACTAGCAGCGGTCCGCCGTCCACGCCAGCTCAACACTCGTCACACATCACGCTGAGCGGCACGAACAGCGGGCTCTCGTCCGGGTCGTTGCTCTCGATCACCACCTGACCGTTGCAGGCATTCTCCTGGTTGCAGTGGGCCGGCAGGTCGACCTGCGCCGAGGTGCCGGGGGCCATCTGGGGGAACGCCTGGGGAGGCAGGTTGACGTGGGGACAGCTCACCACCTGGAAGTCGGTGATCAGCAGGACCGCGGTGCCGACGTTCTCGATCAGCAGGGGCTCCACCGTGGGAGGAGCGCCGACGCACAGCACGCCGAAGTCGATCAGCGGGGGGGACACGTGGATGTCCGGGACCGCGCCGGTGGTGTCGTCGTCGCCGGCGGTGTCGTCGTCGCCGGAGTCGTCGTCGCCGGTGGTGTCGTCGTCGCCGGTGGTGTCGTCGTCGCCGGCGGTGTCGTCGTCTCCGCTGTCGTCGTCGCCGGTGGTGTCGTCGTCGCCGGCGGTGTCGTCGTCGCCGGCGGTGTCGTCGTCGCCGGCGGTGTCGTCGTCGTCGGCCGCGGGGCAGCCGGGGAGGAGCAGCAGGCCGATACCGAGCAGCAGCGAGAGCCATCGCGTCGTGGGGTTCATCGGGACCTCCGGGTTCTCGGGGAGGGGGCTCCCCGCGTCGGTCGATCGTAGCAAGACCAGTACCACCCCGGGGGGCGATCAGCTCCTCGGGGTGCCGATCAGGAAGGTCGCGCGCAGCAGCCCGCGGGAGCGCACCCGGCCGCTCTCCCAGGTGTAGCCGTCCCCGCCGATCCCCTCGGCCAGCGCCAGCAGCTCGTCTGGGTCGTAGCTCCGCAGGCACGACGCCAGCGCGTCCCAGGTGGCCAGCAGGGGCACCACCGGGATCACGTAGGTCCACAGCAGCCGCGTCCAGCGGAACGGGTGGATGAAGGGGGAGAACGCCCACAGGAACACCGGCATCAGCAGGACCGCCGGTCCCCAGATCGGCACGCTGCGCTCGGTGTACTCGAACACGGCGATGCCCCGCCCCCGGGTCGCGGCGTCGCGGAGCACGGCGCGGGCCTGGTCGCGGTCGAAGTGGTGGAACGCGGTGAACAGCGTGCGGAACCCGTCGAGCTCGGCGGGGACCTGCGCGGCGTCGACCGGCCGCTCGACGAGCCCGACCGGTCCGCCCCAGCGCCGCTTCACACGCCGCCAGGCCCCGGGCCGCGGGTGCTGGTCGGTGAGCTGCACCGGCAGGCTGCCCCCGTCGCCGTCCGGCAGCTCGCGGAGCGCCGTCCACGAGGTCCAGCCGGTGCCCGAGCAGAGGTCGACGACGGCGCGGGCGCCCGTCCGCTGCAGGGCGGCGCGCAGGCGCCCGTCGAGCGCTCCGTAGGGGCGCACGAAGTACGCGAAGAACCCGTCGATGTCGGTGAGCAGCTCGTGCCACACGCGCGGCAGCCAGGCCAGGTCCTGGAACTCGAACAGCTGGAATCGGGGTATCAGCGACACGGGTTTCGAACGAGCGAGGCCCTCCGGTGGGGAGGGCCTCGGATCGAACTCTAGGTTGGTGCGAAAGGGGGGACTCGAACCCCCACGGGCGCACGCCCACTGGACCCTGAACCCAGCGCGTCTACCAATTCCGCCACTTTCGCACCGGCGGAGCGAGCAGCTTTATAAACGATGGATTCGGCGGAATCAAGCGGGTTCGTGCCGGAATGCAGCGGAGCCTGCCGGGAGGGGATAGATTCACAAGCTCTCAGTCCTCCAGCAGCTCCTGCATCAGGTCGACCCCGTCGGGGATCACGAGCTGCGTCGGCGCGGTGCCTTCGGGCCCCGCGGTGGCGGCCTCCCCGGGGTCCTCGGCCGAGTCGTCGTCCTGCAGCAGCTCGCCCATCAGGTCCACCCCCTCGGGCAGCACCAGCCCCGGGGTGGGGGTCGGCTCGTCGTCCTCGAACAGCTCGTCGGCCGACGGGCCGCCCTCGGTCGCGCCGCCGTGGGGCCACAGCGTCAGGCCGGGGACGTAGGCGATCAGCACCACGCCGATCGCCAGCAGCGCCAGGAACGGCAGGGCCATGCGGTACACCAGCGTCAGCGGCTTCTCGAAGCGGTACGAGGCGAGGAACAGGTTCATCCCCACCGGCGGGGTCAGGAACCCCAGCTCGAGGTTGGCCAGGAACAGGATCCCCAGGTGGAACGGGTCGATGCCGAACGCCAGCCCGATGGGCAGGATCAGCGGCACGACCACGACGATCGCCGAGAAGATGTCCATCAGGCAGCCGACCACCAGCAGGAACAGGTTGAGCAGCAGGATGAACAGGATCGTCGAGGCCACCCGCGAGCCGACCCACTCGGCGGCCTGCATCGGCGCCTCGGCGTCGATCAGGTAGTTGGTGAAGCCCTTGGCCACCCCCAGGATGATCAGCACCCCGCCCAGCAGCGTCGCGCAGCGGACCATCACCTTGGGCAGGTCGCGGGTGATCGACAGGTCGCGGTGGATCACCACCTCGGTGAGGAACGCGTACAGCGCGGTGAACGCCGCGGCCTCGAACACCGTCATGAAGCCGCCGAAGATGCCCACCAGCACCAGCACCGGCAGCAGCACCTCGAACTTGGCGGCCCACAGCGCGCGGCCGGCCTCGGCGATGTCCAGCTTCTCGCGGCCGGTCTTGTTGCGGATCCCGATCACCAGCCCGTACGCCACCAGCAGCCCGATCAGCAGCGCGCCGGGCACGATCCCCGAGAGGTACAGCTTGTCGATCGGGATGTGGGCCGTGGCGCCGTAGAGGATCACCGGCAGCGACGGCGGGAACAGCAGCCCGATGCTGCCCGACGCGGCCAGCAGCCCCACCGAGAACCGCTCGGGGTAGCCGGCCTTGAGCAGGATCGGCAGCAGCAGCCCGCCCAGCGCCAGGATCGTCACCCCGGACGCGCCGGTGAACGTCGTGAAGAACGCGCACACCAGGATCGCCGCCGCGGCGGTGCCCCCCGGGACCCAGCCGACCCAGGCGCGGAACAGCCGCACCAGCCGCCCCGAGGCGCCCCCCTCGGCCAGCAGGTAGCCCGCCAGGGTGAACAGCGGGATCGCCACCAGCATCGGCTCGCGGGAGATGTCGTAGGTCTCCAGCGGCACCGCCGAGATGGGGGAGGGGAACGGCTTGGCGAAGAACATCAGCATCGCGAAGCCGCCGATCACGGTGTAGATCGGCGCCCCCAGCGCCACCGCGCCGAGCAGCGCCGCGCCGCCGGTCCACCCGACCCAGGCGCGCTCTCCCTCGGGGGTCGCGGCCAGCGCGCAGGCCAGCCCCACCGCCAGCAGCGAGGCCCCCCGCCCCCACCACCCGCCGCCGGCGTGCCACGCCAGCCGCAGCGCCATCAGCAGGAACCC
>CAZOYV010000207.1:0-15269 GCA_964584075.1 uncultured Rickettsiales bacterium
GGCTCGGGGGGCGCCGCGGGCGGCCTGGGCGGCGGCGGCGGCTCCGGTGCGGCGATCGCGGGCTCGGGGTGGTCCGGCACACCGGTCGGCGGCGGCGGCGGCGGCTCGGGGGCCCTGGGCATCTCCGGGATCGGCGAGGGCTCGGGGACCGAGAACTTCGGCGGCTCGGGCGGCGGCGGCGGCTCGGGGACCGATCCACTGCCGAAGCTGGGGGACGATCGCCGCCCCTGGGGGCCGAGGCTGTCGGTGGCGGGGGGCTCCGGGATGTCGGCCGGGGAGGTGATCGTGCGGAGCTCGCTGGTGAGGCTCCCGATGGCGCCCGCCGAGACGGCCGCGTTCTCGTACTTCTGCAGCTCTGGGATGGTCGTGATGACCGTCTTCTCGTCCTTGTCCTTGTCGCCCTCGGCGCTGGCGCCGGGCCCCACCTGGTCCTCGGCCGGCGGCGAGGAGGACACGACGGTGCGCTCGCTCGGACCCTCGATCGAGGAGGCCGAGCGCGGCTTGCGGATGATGATCTTGTGACCGCACCGCTTGCAGGTGGCCTTGTTGACCTCCTTCACCAACTTGTCGTCGGCGATCTTGTAAACGGCGCCGCAGCTATCGCAGACAATCCTCATCCCAGGCTTCCTACGTTGGGGGACGGTGCCCCCGGCAAGTCGATTCCGCCGGTCTCGCAACCGGGCACCAGACGGCAGGCGCACGACGGACCGGAGCGGCGGTAAGCCGCGTAAGTTTTATTGTTGTGGGAAAGCGGTGTCAACCGCAACCAAGGGCTGTCTAACCCTGCTGACCGGGCGCTCCGAGCAAGAACGGGCGCAGGATATCGTCCAGGTCCAGGCGGTGGACGAAGTCGGAGATGTAGTCGAGCCTCTCCGTGGAGATCTCGAGCACCGGCGAGAGGTCGTAGCGGCGAACCCATGCACGATAGGAACGATTGAGGCGCTTGAGGTACTCCACCGGGATGTCCTGCTCGGAGTGCCGCCCGCGCTGCTGGATCCGCCGCCGGGTCGTGCGCAGCGGGCACTTGAGGTACAGCATCAGGTCGGGGGGGCGCAGCACGCGGTTCATCGCCTCGTAGAGGTGCTCGTAGGTCTGCCACTCCCGATCGCTCATCGCCCCCATCTGGTGCAGGTGCCGCGCGAAGATCTCCGCGTCCTCGTAGATCGTCCGGTCCTGGACCACCGTGCCCTCGGTCTCCATCAGCTCCAGGTGGATGCGGAACTTGTGGGCCAGGAAGCTGATCTGCGACGAGAACGCCCAGCGCCCCATGTCCCGGTAGAAGTCGTCGAGGAACGGGTTCTCCTCGTTGGGCTCGACGAACGGGTGGAAGCCGTAGGTGTGGCACAGGTAGTCGACCATCGTCGACTTGCCCGCCCCGATGTTGCCCGCGATGGCGATGAACTTGACGGTCGTCACGGGAATCCAGCCTACACCATCTGGTATCGTGCTCCCATGGCCTCCGTCGCGACCCTCGGCCGGATCTGCGATCTCCTCGTCCAGCGCGAGCTGATGCACGAGGGACAGAAGCGCGACGTGATGGTGCGGTACTCGGTCCAGGAGAAGCGGATCCTGTTCCGCAAGCGGCCCGAGATGCGCAAGGCGCTGGGGCACAAGCGCACGGCCTACGAGGTCGGCGAGATGGAGATCGTCGCGGCGTTCCGGTTCGTGATCCCCGGCACCGACGGCGAGGTCCTGACCGAGGAGCGGATCACCCGCGAGGTGGCGTCCGACGCCGGCATGCCGTACGTCATCCCCGACCCGCTCAAGCTCGACTACAAGCTGGTCACCGAGACGTTCCCCGGCGCGTTCGCCGAGCGGCACCTGGTGATCCCGCTGCGCCGCGCCGACGGCGTGCTGACGGTGGCGATCGCCAACCCGTTCGACCGCGAGCTGCTGGACAGCCTGGCGCGGTTCACCGGCCTGACCGTCGAGCCGCAGCTGGCGACCAAGTCCCAGCTGCTCAAGATCATCATCGAGTACCACGGCTTCAAGAAGTCGGTGGACACCGCCGCGGAGATGTTCGGCGGCGAGATGGTCGATCTGGGCAACCTCGAGCAGCTGACCAAGCTCAAGAAGATGGAGGAGATCGACGCCACCGACAAGCCGGTGGTGCAGGCCGTCTGGTACCTGTTCCAGTACGCCTTCGACCAGCGCGCCAGCGACATCCACGTCGAGCCCAAGCGCGAGATGAGCGTGATCCGGCTGCGGATCGACGGCGTGCTGCACCGGATCCACGTGCTGCCCAAGCAGGTCCACCCCGCGGTGGTCAGCCGGATCAAGATGCTGGCGCGGATGGACATCGCCGAGAAGCGCCGCCCCCAGGACGGCCGGATCAAGACGACCTACAACGACGTCGAGATCGAGCTGCGCGTCTCCACGATCCCGTCGACCTTCGGCGAGAAGGTCGTGATCCGCATCTTCGATCCGACGGTCCTGCTGCAGGACATCGGCTCGCTGGGGTTCTTCCCCCGCGAGCAGGAGCTGTACGAGGACTTCATCAGCCGCCAGGCGGGGCTGATCCTCGTGACCGGGCCGACCGGGAGCGGCAAGACCACGACGCTGTACAGCTCGCTGCAGTACCTCAACAGCCCCCACGTCAACATCGTCAGCATCGAAGACCCGATCGAGATGGTGCAGGAGGACTTCAACCAGGTGGCGGTGCAGCCGAAGATCGAGTTCGGCTTCGCCAACGCCCTGCGCACCGTGCTGCGCCAGGACCCCGACATCATCATGCTCGGCGAGATCCGCGACCGGGAGACCGCCGAGTACGCGGTGCAGGCCGCGCTGACCGGACACCTGGTGCTCTCGACGCTGCACACCAACGACACCGCCACGGCGATCACGCGGCTGCTGGATCTCGAGGTGCTGCCGTTCCTGATCTCCAGCGTGCTCGTCGGGGTCGTCGCCCAGCGGCTGGTGCGCACGATCTGTCGCGACTGCGGGATGGAGACGCACCTGACCCAGGAGGAGACCGACGCGCTGCACATCCAGGGTGCCGAGGGGCGGCGGCTGCGGGTCCGCACCGGCGCGGGCTGCCCGCGGTGCCGCGGGACCGGCTACCGCGGCCGGACCGGGATCTTCGAGGTGATGCCGATCAACGCACGGATCCGCGAGCTGATCGAGGAGCGCTCCTCCTCGGTGGAGATCAAGCGCGAGGCGCTGTCCGAGGGCATGATGACCCTGTGGGAGTACGCCATCAAGAAGATGGCCCGCGGGGCGACCACCTTCGAGGAGGTGATGCGCGTCGCCCACGAGTGATTACGGGAAGGGTGCCCATGCCGTGGCCGCTCCCATTCCCGCCGTCGCCGGTCCTCGCGCTGCTCGCCGCGCTCTCGATCCCCTTCTTCGTCTCCGGATCGCACGCACACGCGGGAGAGCTCCCCGAGGACTGGGAGGCGTTCGAGTCGGAGCACGTCGTGGTCCACGCGCCCCGCTCGCAGCGCCGCGCCGGCCGGCAGCTCGCCGCGGACTCCGACGCGATCATGGCGGAGCTGCTGGCGCTGACCGGGGCCAGCCCGCCGCCCGGCCGGATCGACGCCTACCTCGCGCCCCGGCGCGACGTGTTCGCCGCGATCCAGCCCGGTACCCCCCCGGAGTGGGCCGCCGGCACCGCCTACCCGGAGCGCGGGCTGGTGTTCGTCCTGATGACGACGCGGGGCGAGAAGACGCCGCGCCAGGTCTACGTCCACGAGCTGACCCACGTCGTGTTGCACTGGACGTTCGGGGACAACGAGCCCCCGCGCTGGCTGGAGGAGGGGATCACCCAGGTGACCGCCCGCGAGTTCGACCTGCGGACCCAGACGCTGCTGTCCCAGGCCGCGCTGGGGGGGCAGCTGATGCCGCTGTCGACGCTGACCGAGGGGTTCCCGGACGACCCCTACCGCGCCCGCGTGGCCTACGCGGAGAGCCGCGACTTCCTGCTCTACCTGCGCGCGACCTACGGGGACGAGACGGTGGCCGAGATCGTCGAGCGGCTGGCGGCGGGCGCGAGCGTCGAGCAGGCGTTCGAGGACGCCACCGGGGTGTCGCTGCGGACCCTCGAGCAGCGCTGGGCCGGCCGGCTGAGCCGGCGCTACGCGTGGTTGCCGGTGCTGGGCGGGTCGGGCACCGTGTGGAGCGTCGCCGCCGTGCTCGCCGCGCTGGGATGGGCCCGCAAGCGCCGCCAGTACCGCCAGCGGCTGGCCGAGATGGAGGCCGCGGAGCGAGACCAGCAGCGGCGGCGCGAGGCGGCCTGGGACCCGGACGCGGAGCGCAGCCCGCTGTGGCGCGAGGCCGACGCCGGACGGGGGAATCGAACCCTCCACTGACGAGAACAGCCGCGAAGGACTACACTACGTACAGGGAGAGGACCATGAGAGTCGTCACGTGCGGTTGGGTGCTGATCTGGACCGGGATCTCGCTGGGGGCGTGCGGTGGAGGTGGGCCGGCGGTCACGACGGTGCCCGATGACCAGGCCCGCCGCGTGGTGTCGACGGACGACCCCGCGGTGCCGCTGACCGCCGCCGGCGGGGTGGTCACCGCCGAGGGCACGAAGCGCAAGCCCGAGGACGGCCCCTACATCATGGAGCTGTGGCTCCACCCCGATCCGCCGCTGTCGTACCAGGCGCTGCGCGCCGAGCCGCGGATCGACAACCCGGCCGGGGGCTACCTGGACGTCGAGTACCAGTGGTGGGTCGACGGCGAGGAGGTGATGGGCGTCACGGGCGACACGCTGCCCGCCGACGAGTTCGGCAAGGGGTCCGTGGTCGAGGTCGAGGTGGTCGCCACCGACATCAACAAGCGCGAGGACGAGCACCGGTTCCGCGACATCCGCGTGGCCAACTCCAGGCCGGTGGTGACCAGCCGCATCGGCGCGGCGGGCAGCCTCGACGGCTACCGGTTCCAGGCCCAGGACCCGGACGGCGACGAGGTCACCTGGCGGCTCGAGGGCGCGCCACCGGGGGTCAGCATCGGCCGGACCAGCGGGATCATGCGGATCGCGTCGGGGCAGGGCTACGGCAGCGGCTCGTACCGCATCTCGGTGATCGCCAGCGACGGAGAGGGCGGCGAGGGCTCGCTGACCTTCGAGGCGGCGCTGTCCGGCGGGCAGCGGGCCAAGGTCGTACAGGAGGGCGGCGAGCAGGTCGTCGACGCCGCGGAGATGAAGGACGAGCAGTACTTCTCCAAGACCGAGGAGCTCGCCGAGAAGGTCGAGGAGATGAGCGACGAGGAGCTGGACGCCGCGCTGGAGCGTTCCGCGATCTCCCAGGAGGACCTCGAGGCCGCGGGCGCCACCGAGGTCGGCGAGGACGTCACGCAGCGCCCCGCGTACCTCGAGTGAAGGGAGGTCCTGGACCTTGACCGTTCCTGGACCGATCCCTATCATCCCGCAACTCCGAGGATCCGGGCTGCAGAGGGGCGGGCCGGGTCGGCCCCGGGGCTGAGACGGAACGGATGCAGTTCAACCCGGCCAATCCGCTGATCGTGCAAGGGGACGGGACCGTCCTGCTGGAGGTCCACAACCCCCTGTACGAGGAGGTCCGGGACCGGCTCAGCCGGTTCGCCGAGCTGGAGAAGTCCCCCGAGCACATCCACACCTACCGGGTCACCCCGCTGAGCGTGTGGAACGCCGCCGCGGCCGGGCTGACGCTGGAGGACATCCGCCACACGCTCGAGGACTACAGCAAGTACGAGGTCCCCAAGCACGTCCTGATCGACATCGAGGACCACCTGCAGCGGTTCGGCAAGGTCCGGCTGCTGCCCGGCGACGGGTACCTGCTGCTGGAGACCTCGGACCCGATGGTGGCGCGGGAGATCTCGTTCAGCAAGGAGGTGATCAAGCTCACCTCGGGGGCCGTCCGCGAGGGCGTCTACAAGGTCCCGCTCGAGAACCGCGGGGTGATCAAGCAGGCGCTGCTGAAGCGAAACTACCCGGTGCGCGACCGCGCCGGGTTCATCGACGGCGCGCCGCTGGACGTGCGGCTGCGCAAGCGCACCGGCGAGGGGCAGCCGTTCCACCTGCGGGCGTACCAGACCGAGGCGAGCGACACGTTCTACCGCAGCGGCGGCGCCGACGGCGGGCACGGCGTGGTGGTGCTGCCCTGCGGCGCGGGCAAGACGATCGTGGCGCTGGCGACGATGGCCGAGGCCCGCTGCCACACGCTGATCCTGTGCACCGGGATCGCCGCGGTACGCCAGTGGATCCGCGAGCTGCTGGACAAGACCGCGCTGCGCGAGGACCAGCTCGGCGAGTACACCGGCGAGGTCAAGCAGATCCGCCCGGTGACGATCACGACCTACCAGATCCTGACCCACCGCAAGGCCGCCGACGGCGAGTTCGAGCACCTCAGCCTGTTCCAGGCCGGCGACTGGGGGCTGATCATCTACGACGAGGTCCACCTGCTGCCGGCGCCGGTGTTCCGCATCACCGCCGACATCCAGGCCCGGCGGCGGCTGGGGCTGACCGCCACGCTGGTCCGCGAGGACGGCCGCGAGGGCGACGTGTTCAGCCTGATCGGGCCGAAGCGCTACGACGTGCCGTGGAAGGAGCTGGAGGGCAAGGGCTTCATCGCCGAGGCGCGCTGCTGCGAGATCCGGCTGGAGCTGCTGCCCAAGCAGGCGCTGGAGTACGCCGCGGCCAGCGAGCGCCGCAAGTACCGCATCGCCGCCGAGAACCCGGCCAAGCTCGACGTCGTCGCCGAGCTGCTGCGCCGGCACAAGGACGAGCACATCCTGATCATCGGGATGTACCTCGACCAGCTGCGCCGGATCGCCCGCCGCTTCAAGGCGCCGCTGATCACCGGCAAGACGCCCAACGCAGACCGCGAGGAGCTCTACGAGCAGTTCCGCGCCGGACGGATCCGCGTGCTGGTCGTCAGCAAGGTCGCCAACTTCAGCATCGATCTGCCGGACGCCAACGTGGCGATCCAGGTCTCGGGGACGTTCGGCAGCCGCCAGGAGGAGGCCCAGCGCCTCGGGCGCATCCTGCGGCCCAAGAACGCCTTCGCCAGCTTCTACTCCGTCGTCAGCCGCAACACCCGCGAGCAGCAGTTCGCGCACAAGCGCCAGCTGTTCCTCACCGAGCAGGGCTACAGCTACTACATCGAGGAGTGGGACGAGGAGGCCGGCGGAATTTGTCCGATCGACATGGCGAGTATCTCGCTATGATCAGACTCGGCGCCCCCTGACCGAACCGAACGATCCGGGAACGTCCCGAGGCGACGCGGGACCGACGAGTGATGAAGGCCGAGCTCGAGAACTACTTCCGTTCGTGCTCCACGGAGATGCTCGCGTCGTACCGCCGCCGGTACCTCGGGGAGGACACCCGGGCCCGCTCCTCGTCCAAGGTCGTCCACGCGATGGTCGACACGTTCGCCGACCGCAAGCAGATGCGGGGCGTGCTCAAGACCCTCAAGGGCAGCCACCACATGGCGCTGATCGCGCTGATCCAGGCCGGCGGGATCGCCGGCGGGACGTGGCTGCTGCAGGAGCTGGTGCTGGCCCACGGGGGCAGCGAGGACCGCTGGGCCGGCGTGCTCCACGAGCTGGGGCGCAAGCTGCTGGTGTTCGGCAACAGCCGCCAGGCGCCGCCGCTGTACTACATCATGCCGCGGCCGCTGATGGACGCGGTGGCGCAGAACTTCCAGCGCCGGCTGGCGCTGCCGCGGACCCCCGACGAGGGCGTGCGGCTGAGCAAGGACACCAACTTCAACTTCCCGGTCGGCTACAGCCTGGTCAGCCTGCTGACCTACCTCGAGCAGCACAACGTGCGGGTCACCCAGAAGGGGGAGATCTTCAAGAAGAACCTCGAGGAGATCCTCGACTTCTTCGAGAACCTGTGGGGCCGTACCGACAGCGAGAAGGTCCTTCAGTGGCACCTCGAGATGCTGGACCTGCTGGGGCTGACGCGCACCGCCGGGGGCCACCTGGCGTGTCGCGACGACGCCCTCGCCGACTGGCTCGACCTGGACGCCGGGCAGCGGCGCGACCTGTTCGCCGCGGTGTTCGTGCGCCAGGCCCCGCTGCTGATGTGGATGCTGCGCAACCTCGGCGAGGTGCCCGACAAGGAGTGGGTCCCGCTGGAGCCGCTGAGCTTGATGTTCCGCCGGCGGTACATGGGCTCGGTGTTCCACCGCCGCTTCATCCTCAAGACCTACTACCTGCCGCCCAGCGGGTTCTACAACCCCAACCCCCCGCTGGAGCCGCTGCAGATCGCGGGCCTGGTGGAGCGCGGCCTGGGACCCGACGGCTCGATGGTGCGGATCAGCGAGACCGGGCGGGCGTTCCTCGACGGCGAGCCGCTGGGGGAGACCGCCGGCGACGCGCCGGTGCCGATGTACCTCCAGCCGGACTTCGAGGTCCTGGCCCCGGCGGGGATGGCGCTGCCCGACCTGTACCACCTGGGGCAGATGGCCCGGTTCCTCAGCTGCGACCGGGTGAACCACTACCTGCTGACCCGCGAGACGGTCCTGCGGGCGATGGACTCCGGCTGGCGCCGCTCCGAGGTGATCCGGTTCCTGCGCAACCAGTCCGCGCACGGGATGCCGCAGAACGTCGACAGCACGGTCGACGAGTGGATCGGCGAGCACGGCGAGGTCGAGTTCCACGACGCCCTGGTGGTCACCGTCGCCGCCGAGAAGGAGGAGGCGCTGCGCGCGGCGATCGAGGGCGTCGAGACCCGCTTCCGCCGCATGGCGCCCGGGGTCTTCGCGGTCTCCCGGGAGTGCCTCGAGGAGCTGCGCGAGGCGCTGATCGCGGGAGGGCTCGAGGCGGTCCCGTGGGTCCGCGCGTACGCCCACGGCGGGGCGCACCGGGAGACGATGGAGCGGCTGATGGGCCGCATCGCCGAGACCGGCGACGGCGGCGTGCTCAGCGACATCGGGGCCGACCCGGTGGAGTACCCCGCCAAGCAGCTGGTCGTGCTGCAGCCCCCCAACGCCGGCGACGAGGACGAGGACGAGGCCACCGACTCGATGGAGATGTACACCGCGCTCAACGGCGACGGCCGGCCGATCGCCGGGCTGGGCAGCGACCTGGGCCGCAAGCCGGGGGCCGCCGGCAGCGGCGACCTGCTCAAGCTCTCGCCGGCCAAGACGCTGGACCTGGTGCGCGCGGCGATCAACCGCGACCACGACATCGAGATCCTCTACCGCCACCAGTCCGGGGACGGCGGTGGGCTGGCGCTGGCCCGCGTCAGCCCTCGCGAGATCCACGACAACGGCGGCGTGGCCAGCTTCGACGGCTTCGACCACCGCCGGGAGACAGATACGTCCTTCATCGTGAAGCGGATCCAGGGTATTCGCTTGGTGCGATGATCCTCGGAGAGCGTGCTCGAGGCAGTCGGAACCCGATGGGCCAGCGCCGTGTCAAAAGATGGCACGGTCCGGAACGGTCCGGACACACGGCAGCCCGGACCTGATACCGTCCCCGGCGGGGTGTCCGTCCAGGCGGATCAGGAGGCGGCTCGCCCCGGGCAGGCCGTTTTGACAGCGCTCCGAGCGGGTGCTATGCAGTCGCATCCACCGGCTGCCGATCCCGTGTGCGGCGAGCCAGGACAGGAAACGTAGCGGTGTTCGAGGCCACCACCCAGACGGTCCGGAGGAAGCGACGCAACCCGATCGGGATCATCGTCTCGGTGGCGCTGCACGTGCTCCTGATCGTCGGCATCATCTACTTCGCCAGGGAGGCCGTCGACGAGGACGACGCGGTCGAGGTCGAGGTCACCTTCTTCCAGAGCGCGCCGCCCCCCCCGCCGCCTCCTCCACCGCCGCCCCCCCCGTCCTCCGCCAAGCAGTCCTCGGCACCCAAGACCGAGGTGGTGCAGCAGCGGCAGGAGATCGTGCAGCCCGAGGAGGTCGAGGACCTGCCGGAGAACGAGGAGCTGGAGCAGGCCGCGGAGGTGGAAGCCTCCGAGTACGGCGTGGTCGGCGGCGTCGAGGGCGGCGTGGTCGGCGGCGTGGTCGGCGGCGTGGTCGGCGGCACCGGCGATCCGGCCAACTGGAACGGCGGGGTGCTCGATCTCGGCTACGACGCCGAGAAGGTGGTGTGGCTCGAGCGGCCCAGCCCGTCCTATCCACCGCTGGCGAAGAAGAATGGCATCGAGGGCGAGGTCGTCCTCGAGGTGATCTTCGGGCTCGACGGCGTGCCCGAGGAGATCACCGTCGTGGCGGGCCCCAAGGTGTTCCACACCGAGGCGATCAAGGCCGTGGAGCAGTGGCGCTGCGAGCCGGTCAAGTCCGGCAACGTGTTGACCAAGGTCCGGATGAAGATCCGGTTGAAGTTCGCGCTCTCGGGCTGAGGAAGAGCGGAGGTCGTTTTCGATGGAAGTCTCCCTGATCGAGATCTGGCACGAGATGACCGTGGCCGCGAAGGTCGTCGCGTCCGTGCTGTGCATCATGTCGGTGGCGATGGTGGCGGTGTCGGTGGAGCGCCTGATCACCTTCATCATGGCCAAGGGGCAGTCCAAGACGTTCGCCACCACCGTGGCGAAGATGCTCAAGGGCCACGACCTCGACGGCGTGCAGCGGACGGCCAACGACAAGAAGTTCAAGCGCGCCTACCTGGGCCGCATCGTCGCCGCCGGGGTCGCCGACTTCCGCGACCTGCAGGAGACCAAGGGCGACACCAGCGACCTGTCGACGATCAAGACGGCGATGGCGCGCACGGTGGAGGACGAGACGCTCGCCCTGCGGCGCTGGCTCGCGATCCTCGCCACCATCGGCGCCACCGCCCCGTTCATCGGGCTGCTCGGCACCGTGCTGGGCATCATCGGGACGTTCCACAAGATGGCGGTCGAGGGCACCGGGCTGGAGACCGTCGGCGTCAACATCGCCGAGGCGCTGGTGATCACCGCGTTCGGGCTGTTCGTCGCGATCCCGGCGGTGTGGCTCTACAACTACTTCAACGGCCGGGTCGAGAACTTCGTCATCGAGATGAACAACAACTCGTCCGAGATGGTCGACTACTTCCTCAAGAACCGGGGACACCTCGATGGAAGCGCCGGGTAACACCACCGGACCCAAGCACGAGATCAACATCACGCCCCTGGTGGACGTGGTGCTCGTGCTGCTGATCATCTTCATGGTGATCACGCCGATGTTGACCCGCGGGGCGGACGTGATCCTGCCCGCGGCGGACAACTCGGAGCCCAAGGAGGACAGCAAGGACGACCTGATCATCAGCGTGCAGAAGGACGGCGCGATCTGGCTCAACGCGGAGCTGATGACGGTGGACACGCTGGAGACCCGGCTCAGCGGCGTGCTCACCGCCGAGCCGTTCAAGCCGATCCTGATCAAGGGCGACCTGCAGACCCGCTACGCCGACGTGCGCAAGGTGATGACGGTCTGCGAGAAGACCGGGGCCAAGAACGTGGCGCTGATGACCGACAAGGACTCGACGGTCGCGGAGCTGCAGCAGCAGATGAAGGATCTGGGGCTCCAGTAGCTCCGGGGAGGCGGACCGACCATGGCGATGGACCTGGGTGCTGGCGCCGGCTCGCGGCCCAAGGGTGACATCAACATCACCCCCCTGGTGGACGTCGTGCTGGTGCTGCTGATCATCTTCATGGTGATCACGCCGCTGATGACCAAGTCCTTGCCGATCCTGGTGCCCGAGAAGGCCGAGATCGAGGAGCCCACCGACCAGATGAAGAAGCAGATCGTGGTCCACGTCACCAAGGACAACACGATCCTGGTCAACAACCAGCCCGTCTCCATCGACGACCTCCAGGAGCGCGTCCAGCTGGGGCTCAAGATCCAGGCCGAGAAGGTGGTGTTCTTCGAGGCCGACGACGACGCGGCGTACGGCAACTGCGTGCTGGTGATGGACATCATCAAGGGCGCGGGGACCAAGACCATCGGGATCATGACCGACGACGAGTGACCGCCCGCGCGCGCGCCCTCGAGGCGTGCCGGCCGGGGAGGGACCATGGGCGAGCACGGGGACCGGGATCGCGGCAGCGCCGGCGATGCGGATCGCGTATCCGGTGATCCGGACGCCCGGAGCGAGGCGTCGCCGGGCTCGTTCAACCGCCGCCGCAGCGTCCGCGTCCAGACCGAGCTGTCGGTGCGCGCCACCCGGGGTCGCGAGACGATCTACACCGTCGCCGTGGACCTGTCCCAGGGCGGGATGTTCATCCACGAGCTGCTGCCGTTCGACGTCGGCACCGAGCTGGACCTGTCGTTCCTGCTGCCGGGGCTGAAGCGCACCGTGCAGTGCCGCGCCAAGGTGGTCCAGCAGCGCAACGACTTCCGCGAGGGGTTCCCCGACGCGGCGATCGGCAACGGGCTCGAGTTCGTCGATCTGGACCCCGAGGACCGGCTGGCGATCGTGCGCTACCTCAAGGATCGCCTGCAGTGACGTCGAGCTCGGTCGCCAGCGCCCCCGGGTAGTAGGCCAGCAGGATCTCGTCGACCGTCAGCCCGGCCCGCGCGCGGCCGATCGCCCCCTGCTGGCACAGCCCCACCCCGTGGCCCAGCCCGGTGCCCTCCAGGCGCCAGACCTGCGCCCCCTTCCACGACACCAGCGTGGCCGTGAAGCGGTTGCTCTTGACCAGGTTCCAGCCGTGGGCGCGGCCGACGGCGGTGCGGAACCGGTCCGGCTCGGCGTGGGGGTCCGGCAGGCCGTCGCCGGCCACCGCGCAGCGCCACCGCAGGTGGGGGCTGGCCGAGCACCACGGCGTCCCGTCGGGCCGCAGGTCGGGGCCGCCCACGAGGTGGGCCGCGGCGTGGCCCCAGACCTCCTCGGAGGACAGCGTGTGCCCGCCGCAGGTGGAGTGGAACGGGGCCTCGACGACCTGCCCGAGCACGGTCAGCGCCCGCCCGGCGGTGGCCGCCACCGCGTCAGCCGCGGCCCCGGACGCCGTCGCCCCGCGGAACGACTGGCAGTGGGTCAGGTCGCACAGCGACCACGGCTCGCCCGGGTGGCGATCGGTGCCCAGCGCGACCAGCGTGCGCGACACGATCGCCTGGGCCTGCAGCGCCGCGTCCGGGGCGTCGGCCCCGATCTCGGAGACCACCGCGCCGGCCAGGTAGCTCTGCAGCGGGGCCTCGAGGTACGCCACGGTGCCGTCGGCCCGCCGCTCGACGGTCAGCGTCCCCCCGTAGCGCCGCCGGTCGCCCGGGACCAGCTCGACCTCGGCGCCGGGGGGGAGCGCGAGCCGCTCGCGTTCGGCGACGCCGAGGACGCGGACCTCGCCACCGGGCAGGTGCACGGCGACGGTGTCCAGGTCCAGCTTGGCGCCAACGCGGATGGTGACGGTGTCGGGCAGCCCGGCGGCGGTCGCAGGGGAGGGACCCAGCGCGAGCAGGGCGGCGGCCAGGAGCAGCGGGCGGTGCATGGCGATCCAGTCTGTCCGGGAGACGCGCGGGAGTGCAAAGATCTTCCGTGGGCGGACGCGCTGTGACGATTCGACACCCGAGGTCCCGCAACCCGACCCCGCCCGACTTCCACTTCTTGTCCCGATTCGCGCCATTTCTTCGAACTCAGACCCCCGAGTTCCAGTTCTTGGCGCGATTCGAGACAGAAAGTGGAACTCGTACGGGGAGCGTGGCTCGGGGCTGCCCTCCCTAGGCCCCTCGAGCCCCTTCGGCTACCATGTCCAGTACCCCATGGCGCTCCGCTCCCCCGACGATCTGCTCGTCCTCCTCGCGCTGCTGTGGCTGCTCCCCGGCTGTCCGCTGATCATCGGCATGGACGACGACAGCGCCGGCGACGACGACGCCGGGGACGACGACGACACCGGCGACGACGACGGCGGCGACGACGACGACACGACCTGGGCCGAGGGGTTGGACGGGGGGCGAGCGTTCCTGTTCCACGTCCACGAGCCGTCCTCGGGCGGGACGCTCAGCGAGGCGCTGGTGCGGCTGTACGCCCCCGACGACCACGACTGGCTCGACCACCTGCCGGCCAACGGCAGCTGCGGGTACAACATCGAGGCCCCCACGGTGCTGTACGACTACCTGGACGCCGGCCCCACCGTCGGGCTGGGAACGCCCAACGGGACGATCACGCTGACGATGTCCAGCGACGAGTCCGGTGGCCCGATCTACGCCAACCCCGAGGTGTCGCCTCAGTCCGTGGTGTTCGGCGCGAGCTACTCCCTCGAGGTCCCCGGCGGCAGCGGGCTGCCGGCGATGACGGTCCCGATGGCGATCCGCGCCGGCGCCGACTTCGCCGTGTTCGATCCCAACCTGGCGTCCCAGCAGATGACGGTCTGGCACCGCAACCCCGGCGCGACGCTGCAGTGGACCCAGGGGGGCACCGGCGACTCGCGGATGCTGATCCAGCTGATCAGCATCGACGCCTACCTCAACCCCACCGGTGGCAACCTGACGTGCACCAGCAACGACGGCGGCGGCTTCGTGTTCGGCCCCACCGAGCTGGCCTACCTGCAGAATGGCTACAATGCCCTGTACGTCAGCCGCTACGACATGACGACCTGGCAGAACCCCCACAACGGCGCCGACGGGCACGGCGTGTTCGCGGCGAGCAAGATCGGGGTGATCTGGCTGGAGAACTGAGAGCGTCTCCTAACCGTCGCACGCGGGGTTTCACCGGGAGGGGCGGACTGATACGTTTGCGAATCTCCTGGAGGCGACCTTGGCGAAGACCGCACTGATCACCGGTATCACGGGCCAGGACGGCTCGTACCTCGCGGAGCTGCTGCTGGACAAGGGCTACGAGGTCCACGGCGTGGTCCGGCGCAGCTCGACGTTCACCACCGATCGCATCGACCACATCTACCAGGACCCCCACGAGAAGGGCGTGCGGTTGCGGCTGCACTATGGCGACCTGACCGACAGCTCGGGGCTGCAACGGATCCTCGAGGAGGTCCGCCCCGAAGAGGTCTACAACCTCGGCGCCCAGTCCCACGTCAAGGTCTCGTTCGAGCAGGCCGAGTACACCGCCGACGTGGTCGGGATGGGGGCGCTGCGCCTGCTCGAGGCGATCCGCGCGGTCCGGGACCGGGTCGGCACCGAGATCCGGTACTACCAGGCCTCGAGCTCCGAGATGTTCGGCTCCCAGCCACCGCCCCAGTCGATCCACACGCCGTTCCACCCGCGCTCGCCCTACTCCTGCGCGAAGGTCCACGCCTTCTGGCAGTCAGTCAATCACCGCGAGGCGTACGCGATGTTCACCTGCAACGGGATCCTGTTCAACCACGAGTCCCCCCGACGCGGGGAGACCTTCGTGACGCGGAAGATCACGCGGGCCCTGGGGCGCATCAAGGTCGGACTGCAGCGGAAGCTGTACCTGGGCAACCTGGACGCCCGCCGGGACTGGGGCCA
>CAZOYV010000208.1:0-15208 GCA_964584075.1 uncultured Rickettsiales bacterium
GAACAGGCCTGATGGGCGGCCATACGCGGGGAAATGGCCGGAATCCGGCCAGAACAGGCCCGATGGGCGGCCATGGGTCGGGTGTCGTCCCCGGGTGGGGGCTTGCTCCCGGGGGCCTCGGCTGCGTGGTCGCACGGCGGGACGGAGACGGGGCGTCACCGGGTCAGCGCAGGTCCTCGGCGAGGTCGACGCCGAGGGTCGTGCTCTGCAGCTGCAGGCCGAAGGCTCCGGCCGCGGTGACGGCCAGATCGGCGATCCGGATCGGGCGGTCGGGACGGGCGGGGCGGGCGCCGGGGGCGTGGATCGCGGCGATGATCGGCAGGGTGTCCACCGAGCCGTGGCCGCCGACGAACGGGCAGGTCGGTGGCATCCACTTCGGCAGCGTGGTGCCGAGGTGGCTGACGATCCCGCCGTACATCGGCAGCTGCCAGCCTCCACGGGTCAGCAGCATCAGGTCCGGCCAGGGCATGGCGCCGCCGGCGCCGTCCTGGGCCATCAGGTGGGCGTGGGCCAGCTCGCCGGGTCGGCGGCCGGCGGGCCATCTCAGGAGGCTTCGGACCGGCCCGGGAGCGTGGTCCCCTCGGGCAGCGGCAGGTCGAACTCGCGGTAGACCTCGGCGAGGTCGTCGACGATCTGCTGGGCGTCGAGGTGGTACTCCTCCAGCGAGTACTTGTGCTTGCTGACGCGGGTCTTCTGCTTCTCGCTGGTCTCGTGGATCCGCTGCAGGTAGGCCTCGGACGGCTCGAGCTCGGCGAACTCGAGGATCCGCTTCATCTCGCCCTCGAAGTCCTGCATCAGGTCCGGGTAGCGCACGATCAGCAGGTTCTCCTCGGGGATCTCGCCGGCCCGCAGGTCGTCGACGAAGCGCGTGAACAGCAGCGACAGGCCGGTGTAGAGCCGGTCGAAGAACCGCTTCTGGACCTCCTCGGGGAGCTTGCGCACGCCGAAGTGCTTGTCCTGCACGCCGGTGAGCAGGCTCATCCCCGACGGCATCGTCGCGGCGGGGTCGCGGACCATGTAGATCAGCTTGGCGTCGGGGAAGTGGCGCAGCACGTCCGGGATCCGCGGCGGGAAGGTGAACAGCTTGCCCAGCACCCGCGGCTTGCCGCTGCGCGACAGGTTGCGCTGGAGGCACTGCCGGTAGAACGCCAGGTCGCGGTCGGTCTGGGGCGAGCCCGGGTCCAGCTGGGCGAACATGAAGCTGGGGTCCGGCTCGTCCCAGGACAGGAAGTAGCCGTACAGGAACACGCCGTCGACGAACCGCGCGAACAGCGCCAGGTCGTCGGTCTCCAGCGCGTCGAAGCTGGTCTGGTGGGCGTCGCTGCCGTGGTGCTTGGCCGGGTTGAACGCCTTGAGCAACGGCAGGAACGGCTTGATCAGCAGCTGACCGGTCCGCGACGGGACCAGCATCTCGTAGACCTTGTAGCCCACCAGGTCGCCCTGGTCGGCGAGGAAGCGGTGCAGGAACGTGGTGCCGCTGCGTGGGTTGCCGACGAGGAACACCGGGCGGTCGATCACCTGCTTCTTGAACCCCGGGAAGAACACCGAGTCCAGCGCCCAGGTGACGGACACGTAGCAGTGCAGCCAGCCCAGCGCGCCGGCCACGATCCACGGCCGCAGGAACTGCTTGAACACGCGGCGCTGCAGACCCCTGATGTGCCAGAGGCGTGACGCGAGGCTGTCCATCGGTGGTTCTCCCCTACTCGGCGCCCCACACCAGCAGCAGGGACACCATCATGAAGCCGGCGGCGGCCGACGACAGCAGCAGCAGGTCGCCGGGCTTCACCTCGCGGTGCTTCAGCGTGTAGTCGAGGGTCATCGGCACGGTGCTGTTGATCGTGTTGCCGAACACGCCGTGGCACAGCGGGGCGCGCGCCAGATCGACCTCGAGGTCCTCCATGATCGTCTTGACCACGCTGTCCGACGGCTGGTGGCAGATCCAGTGGTCCACGTCCGCCGGCGACCGCCCGTGCTGCGCCAGCAGCCTGCGGACGTGGTCGGGCATGTGCTTGTGCAGCTTGAACAGGTCCCCCGACAGCGACGTGAAGCTGCCCCCCACCGGCGCGCTGCACAGGTGGTAGTGCTGCGGCAGGCTCTCGCTGAGCATCCCGAGGATCCTGCCCCCGTTGGCCATCGGCGTGCGCGAGACGACCAGCGCCGAGGCGCCGTCCCCGATGGTCAGCCCGGCGGCGCGCACCGCCACGTCGGCCTTGGACTGCACGTCGTAGCTGATCCGCCCCTTGGTCAGGTCCGAGGCGCAGACCAGCGCGTGGCCGACGTCGCCGTACATGTGCATGAACGCCATGGCGATGTGGACGCCCTGGAGCAGCCCGGCGCAGGCCGAGGTCACGTCGAAGGCGTGGACCTCCTCGAGCCCAAGCTTGGCGCCGATCTCCATCGCGGTGGCGGGCTCGAAGTACTCGCGCGCCACCGACCCGTTGATCAGCATGTCCAGCTCGGCGGGCTCGACGCCGGCCGCCGCGAGGCAGGTCCGCGCGGCCTGCACCGCGTAGTCGGCGATGTTGTGGTCCACGTCCGGCTCGTAGTACCGCTCGTCCGAGCCGCACAGCCGGAACACGAACTCCAGCCGCCGCTTGACCGCCTTCCACTCGCGCTCGTCCCCCCGGAAGTGCTCTCGCACCTTGGCCAGCTGATCGTCGTTGGTCCACTTCGCCGCCGGCAGCTCGATGCCGGGCGCCGAGAGATAGAAGGCGTCCATGCCGTCCTGCTCCGTTCCTCGGTCCTCCGCGGGCCTACCTAGCATACATACGACGTGCGCGGTGAAAAGGGGACTCCCAAACCTGCGCCCGGGGCCTGACGATTTCGTCCTCGCCGCTCTCCTCTTGGGTCGGTTCTCCCCGGGGTTTGGGTTACGATCGGCGCAACCGAGGAGTGAGAAAGTTGCGGAATCCCACGACAAGCCCCGCGCGCGCGCTCGCGACGGCCGCCCTGGCCGTCCTGCTGGCCGGCGGGGGCTGCCCCCCCGAGGACGACGATCTCGACGGGCCGATCCAGCTCACCGACGACCACAACTACGGCTACGACGGCGCCATCGACGCGCCGACGATCGAGACCGCGTCGGGGGCCGACATCGAGATCTGCTGGGACGCCCTGCTCCACGACATCCAGTGCCACGAGATGGACCCCGCCACCGACGTGGACAACCTCGGGCTGATCCGCTTCCGCCACCTGACGGAGCCCGAGGTCGAGGACGCGATGTCGCGGGACGACCTGCAGCAGGCCGACATCGACGGGTACGTGGAGTGGCGCAACGAAGAGGAGCTCACCTGCACCCAGCTGTCCTCGTTCTCGTTCTTCGGCACCGACATCGACATCGAGGAGGAGTACACCGAGGGCGGCGGGACCTACATGCTGGTGCTGACCACCGGGACGACCCCCGGGATCGGCGCGCGGATGATCGTGTTCCTGGCGCCGTCGGAGGACTCCGACGTGACCCACGTGGACATCCCCGACGGCTGCGGCGTGCTGGACTTCAGCGTCGACCTGCAGTCGTTGACCAGGCCGCGGCTGCGGGCCGAGGGCCCCTGGGAGCTGCACTGGGACGGGCTGACGGTGGACGGCCAGGGCGAGACGATCGTGCCCGAGGACGTCGACGGGATCATGCTCGGCTACTACGAGGGGATGACCCTGCCGGACCTGCAGGACCGGTTCCTCGATCTCGAGCTGATCGCCACCGAGCTGTACACCCTCGAGCACGCGGGGGGCACCGAGGCCGACCTGGCCGCGGCGGTGGACGCCGACGGCGCCCCGTTCGGCGGCTTCCACGGCGACGGGATCTGGGTCCTCGCCCTGCGCTGCAGCGCCTGCTACAACCCCGCGCCGATCTTCCTGACGGTCCTCGACCCGGTCGCGCAGGAGGGCTGAGCTTGGCCGCTCCGTGGCGACCGTGGCTGCTCGCGCTGCTGCTCGCGCCGGCCCTGGCGTCGGGCTGCGACGGCGGCGGGCAGGTCCAGCCCAAGGACGACGACGCCGGCGACGACGACACCGGCGACGACGACAGCGGCGACGACGACGCGGGCGACGAGCTCCCCGTGGCGGACGTGGCCTACCACCTGCACGGCGAGATCCAGTCGCTGATCTACGTCACCTGGACCCAGCTGGTGCCGACCACCGCGCGGGTCGAGGTGCGCTTCGACGGCGGGGACTGGGCGCCGACGCCGGACGAGGCGATCGACACCGGAGACCACGAGGTGCTGGTCCTCGGCGTGCCCTACGACACGGCCTTCGAGTACCGCCTGGTCAACGACCACGGTGACGAGGTGCTCCACTCGTCCCCGCGCCCCGGGACCACCGGGCCGCTCCCGGAGGGCCTGCCGATCCCCAACCTGCTGGCGTCCGAGCCGGACCGCTGGGAGCCCACCGGCCGCTACCTGCTGGCCAGCATCAACCAGGAGCCGGGCGGCTGGACCGACGGCCACTACTGGAAGTTCGTCGTCGACCGCGAGGGCCGCGTGGTGTGGGCGCTGCTGACCCCCGGCGGGGCGTGGACGATCTACCTGCGCGTGTCGTACGACGGCGACGACCTGCTGTGGGACGCGTTCACCTACTGGAGCGACATGGACATGGGCGCGGCGTCGCAGGTCCACCGGATGAAGATCGACGGCACGATCGTCGAGAGCGTCCCGACCCCGGGGGGCCACCACGCGTTCACCGAGCTGGACGACGGCAGCCTCGTGTGGGGCGCCGCCGACTGGAAGACCGAGACCCTCGAGATCCGCTCCCCCGAGGGGGTGCAGTCGACGCTGTGGCGCTGCGAGGACTACCACGACGCGCTGGGGATCGGCGAGTTCTGCCAGTCCAACTCGCTGTACTGGCACGAGCCCAGCGACTCGTTCCTGTACTCGTTCTACAGCACCTCGTCGGTGGCCGAGATCGACGCCGCCACCGGCACGACGCTGCGGGTCTGGGGCCAGGTCCCGACGCCGTGGCAGTTCGACCCGCCCGACGCCGGCTGCTTCTGGCAGCACGGCGTGACCTACACCGACGCCGGGACGCTGCTGTGGTCGACCCACCGCAGCCACGAGGACGCCGAGACGGTGGCGCGCGAGTACGAGGTCGACGACGCCTCGCAGACGCTCCACGAGGTCTGGAGCTTCGGCCTCGGCGAGGGGGTCGCGGCCTACACCGCGGGCGAGGCCCACCGGCTGCCGGGCGGCAACACGCTGCACAACTACGGCAGCGACTCGCGGCTGCGCGAGGTCACCCCCGCCGGGGAGATCGTGTGGGAGCTGAAGTGGCCCGGGGATCGGCTGGTCGGTCGATCGATCTTCCTCGAGGACCTATATATCTTCGCGCCCTGACCCCGCGGAGGAGCACGCCCGATGCCGTTCGACCCCGGCGAGTGGGTCCGCCTCGAGCACGACGGGACCCCGATCCACGTCCGCCCCGCCAGCGGGGACTGGTTCGTCCCGGACGACGCCGGCGACGCCGTGCTGCGCCGCCTCGCCGCGGGGGAGCCCCCGGGCGACGGGGAGGCGGTCGGGCGGTTCCTCGAGCGGCTGCCCGCGGACCCGGCCGCGCCGTACGCGGGCCGGGCCGCTGCGCTCGAGCTCGAGCGGCTGGCCGAGCTGTGGCTGCACGTCACCGATCGCTGCGATCTGGCCTGCCGCCACTGCCTGTTCTCGTGCCGGCCCGGAGAGGCCGCGGAGCTGCCGCTGGCGCGGGCCCTGGCGCTGGCTCGGGAGGCGTCGGAGCTGGGGGCCCGGGTGTTCGCGCTGACCGGGGGCGAGCCCCTGATCCACCCCGACTTCGAGGCCCTCGTCGACGGGCTGCTGGCGCTGCCGGAGGCCCACGTCGCGGTGCTGACCAACGGGCTGACCTTGGCGGATCACGAGGCGGCCCTGGCGCGCTGGCCGCGGGAGCGGGTGCACTGGCAGGTCAGCGTCGAGGGGCTACAGGCGACCCACGACGCGATCCGCGGCCGGGGACGGTTCGCGCAGGTGCTGGCCGCGGTCGAGGTCCTGGGGGCCCGCCGCTGGCCGTGGACGCTGACGGCGGTGGCCGCGGCGGACACCGCCGGCGAGCTGCCGGCGCTGGTCGAGCTGGCAGCGGCGCACGGCGCGAGCAACGTCCACGCGATGTGGCACCTCGCGCGCGGACGGGGAGAAGCCCAGGCCAGGGCCTCGGAGGACGCGCTGTACGAGGCCCTCGTCGCGGCCGACGCGCGGGCCCGCGAGCTGGGCATCGGGATCGACAACCTGGACGCTTTGCGCTCGCAGGTCTTCGCCCCGACGGGGACGGTCCACGACGGCACCAACGCCGGCTGGGAGTCGCTGGCGGTGGCCCCCGACGGCCGCGTCTACCCGACCCCCGCGATGGTCGGGCTCGAGGCGATGGCGACGCCGCTCGACGGCGGCCTCGAGCGGGCCTGGCGGGAGGGCGCGGCGCTGCGCGCGGTCCGCCACACCACCGCCGCCGGGACCGCCCGCCCGCTGCGGTTCCTCACCGGCGG
This sequence comes from uncultured Rickettsiales bacterium, assembly GCA_964584075.1. Taxonomy (GTDB): domain Bacteria; phylum Myxococcota_A; class UBA796; order UBA9615; family CAYRNR01; genus CAZOYV01. The sequence continues at coordinate 6,473 of CAZOYV010000208.1, forward strand.
CGGCGACCCGGACCACAGCCTGATCCACGGCGGGACCCTGGTGGGCGGCGACCCGACGCTGCCGCTGATCGAGCGGCTGGCGCTGTGGACCATCGCCCGCGAGGCCGCGGCCGAGCCCGCCGGCGGCGACGGACCGCGGCTGCGGCTGAAGCGCGGCGACGTGCTGCACAGCTGCGGGGCCCACGGCGCCGTGGCGCTGACCCACAGCAACTGCCTGCTGTCGGTCGCCGGCGGGGACGCGGTGACCGCGGTGCGCGAGTTCTACCGCGCCGCGGCCGAATCGCCCGACACGGACATCCTCAACCCCGTGGCGCTCCCCGGACCGCTGGTGGAGCACATCCCCGAGGCGTCGCGGCTGCGCTCCTACGGCTGCGGCAGCCCGGTGCTGGACGCCGGCCTGACCGGCGGCGAGGTGCTGCTCGACCTGGGCAGCGGCACGGGCGTGGAGTGCCTCGTCGCCGCCCCGCTGGTGGGCCCCGAGGGGCTGGTGATCGGTGTGGACATGCTCGAGCCGATGCTGGACCGCGCGCGCCGGGGCGCCGACGCGGTCGAGGCGCGGCTGGGGTACCGCAACGTGACGTTCCGCCACGGGATGCTGGAGCAGCTGCCGGTGGAGGACGACTCGGTCGACGTGGTGATCTCCAACTGCGTGATCAACCTCTCGGCGCACAAGCGGCGGACCTTCCGCGAGGTGCTGCGCGTGCTGCGCCCCGGCGGCCGGCTGGTGGTCGCCGACGTGGTCTGCGAGGCCGAGCCGCCGCCGGCGATCCGCAACGACGAGCTGCTCCACGGCCAGTGCATCGCCGGGGCGCTGACCCAGCGCGACCTGTTCGGGCTGCTGTACGAGACCGGCTTCGTGTGGGCCCGACCGCTGCGGCGGTTCCCGTACCGCGAGGTGGGCGGCCACCCGTTCTTCTCGCTGACCTTCGAGGCGCGCAAGCCGCGGCAGCCCGGCGAGGCGCTGCGGCGCTACCCGGGGCCGTTCGTGACCGGCGACCCCGCCGACGAGCAGGCCGCCTGCTGCTGCACCCCCGACGCACCGGGGGCCGCCTGCTGCCAGCCGGCGCCGGCCGCCACCGCCGCGCCCGTCGCGGCGTGCGGCTGCGAGCCGGCCCCGGCGCCCGCCCCGGACCGCCCGGCGCTGACGCCGGCGCTGCCCCCCGCCGTGGCCTTCGAGGCGGGCTGCATCGTCTGCGGGGCCGAGCTGAACTACCACGCCACCCCGCGGCGGGCCACCTGCGCCTACTGCGGCGACGAGGCCCGCGCCGAGGTGACCTGCCGCGACGGCCACTTCGTGTGCGACCGCTGCCACAGCGCCGACGCGTTGCGGGTCGTCGAGCACCTCTGCGAGCGCAGCGAGCGCACCGACATGGTCGCGCTGCTGGCCGAGGTGCGCGCCCACCCCGCGGTCCACGTCCACGGCCCCGAGCACCACGCCCTGGTGCCCGCGGTGATGGTCGCGACCTACCGCAACCTGGGCGGCGAGCTGCCCCCCGACGCGATGCGCCGGGCCGTCGACCGCGGGGCCCAGGTCCCCGGCGGGTTCTGCGCCTTCGCCGGCTCCTGCGGTGCCGCCACCGGGGTCTCGATCGGGTTCTCGATCCTGCTCGGCGCCACCCCGCTGACCCCCGCACAGCGCCAGCAGGTGTTGCGCATCAACTCCCGGGTCACCGCCGCGCTGGCCGAGTTCGAGGCCGCCCGCTGCTGCCAGCGCGACAGCTTCGTCGCCCTGGGCGTCGCCGCCGAGCTGTCCCGCGAGCTGCTGCCGATCCCGCTGCGCGCCGAGGCCGAGCTGGTCTGCACCCAGGTGGCCGCCAACGCCGAGTGCATCGACGTGGACTGTCCGCTGTATCCGTGAGGACGGCGCGGGCGATCCTCAGTACGACTCGTACCCGACCTCCCAGTCGTACTCGAACAGGTGGCTGCCGTGGTCCCAGGTGGCGAAGCTGACCACGGACCACGTGCCGCCGTCGAAGACCATGATCACGTCGGCGTGGCCGAAGTACTCCTCGGCGTAGCCCTGCGAGCGCGTCGTGCCGGAGAGGGCGGCGACGGCGGCGGCGTCGTAGCCGATGGCGGCGCAGGCGCCCGCCACGTCCACGATCACCTCGGGGTCTTCGAACACCACGTCGTGGGCCCACATGCAGTCGGCGCAGTCGTCGCGCGGCGCCGTGGCGTCCACCTCGTACCGGATCCGGCAGAGGTCCTCGCCCATGCCCTTGTCGGCGATCAGGTACAGCTCCTCGATGCCGTCGTAGCCGTCGGCGTCGGCGGTGGCGCTGCCGTAGTAGCCCAGCATCCCGGTGCCGCCGCCGCTGTCGTCGTCGCCGGCGTCGTCGTCGCTGGCGGTGTCGTCGTCGCCGGAGTCGTCGTCGCCGGCGTCGTCGTCGCCGGCGTCGTCGTCGCCGCTGTCGTCGTCGTCGTCGGGGTCGTCGGGGCACCCCAGCGGCGCCAGGGTCAGCAGGCCGGTGAGCAGCAACGTCAGCCAGGTACGCATCGTCCCTCCCGGGTGTGGTCCTTCAGCGCTCCACACCGTACCACCAGGTCCGGTCGTAGAGGCTAGGGAAGAAGTTCACCCGGTACAACTCGCCCTGGCCCCAGCAGGTGAGCCGCCAGCGGAACGCGCCGTCGGGGTAGGAGACCTCGGTGATCGTCGGCGGCTCGGCCCAGCCGGCGACGAACACCACGCCGCCGCCGCCGGGCATGCGGTCGGCGTCGCCGACCCCGTCGGAGAAGAAGTGGTCGTCGGCGCCCTCCTCGGGGCTGCCGTGGTCGAAGTGGATCGTGGCCCGCATCGTGGCCTCGTCGAGCTCGAACTCGGGGACCCGCGAGTGCAGCCCCTCCCAGCTGGGCTCGCCGCCGGGGCCCGGCCGCACCGAGCCGTTGTCGAACACCAGGAACCGCGTCCGCGACCCCTGGCGGGCCTGGAACTCGGGGGCGTGCTGGTGGAACATGTAGCGCTCGTCGGGCAGCGGCTGGGGGTCGTCCGCGTCCAGGTCGTCCACCAGCGCGAAGTCCCCCTCGTAGCCGAAGCGCCACGCCACCTCGTCGCTGTCCACGTCGACCTTGATGATCCAGTCCTGGGCCCGCAGGCTGAGCCAGAAGTACTGCCCGCCGTCGTCCTCGACGCCGTGCAGCAGCGCGTTGCCGTGCTGCCAGTCCTCGCCCTCGTGCAGCAGGCCGTGGCGGTCGTAGGGCAGCAGCGGCGAGATCGGCTCGCCGTCGCCGAGCTCCCCGTGGGGGCTCCAGTCCCACAGCACCTCGTCGGTGACGGGGTCGAAGACGAGGATCCCCGAGCCGATCAGCCAGTCCTCGTCGGGACCGCCCCACTCCTCCACCGCGTTGGTGATCACCGCCAGCGCCCCGGCCCACGGCCCCTCGGTGAGCTGGATCGTCTCGTGCATGTCGATCCAGTGGTGCTCGTAGCGGGTGCGGCCCTCGAACCAGATCGGGGGGTAGTCGCGGATCAGCGTGCCGCGGTCGTCGAACACCGCCAGCAGCGAGTCCGAGTCGGCCACCGAGGCCCACGCGCCGTCCTGCAGCGCGCGAACCGCCAGCAGCGCCTGGTCGTCGGGGTGGGCCAGCTGGAACAGCGGCTCGCCCCAGCGGTCGACGCAGAAGTACACCGGGCGGCCGTCCACGTGGTCGTACCACGCGTTGGTGCAGATCGCCTCGCTGCGGTCGTACTGCCCGGGGTCGACCCCGTGCTCGACCTCGCACAGCGGGAAGTCGGCGGGCAGCGGCGCGGTGGTGAACGCGTGGACCTCGCCGTGCCATGTCCGCGAGCCGTCGCTGGCCCCCAGCCGCAGGGCGTGCTCGCGGCCGGCGCGCAGGCCCAGCACCTGGATCTCGAGGGGCTCCCCGGCGGTGGCGGCGGCCGGGTCGGTGCGGAACGCGAAGGAGCCCTCGTCGCCGTGCTCGACCCATACCGACAGGTCCTGGTCGACGGTGGCCGTGACCAGCGCGGCGAACGGGTTGTCGGGGTTCTCCGCCACCTCCACCGTGGCGTCCACGTGCAGCGCGGGCAGCGGCAGGTCGCCGCCGGGCTCGCAGGCGCCGAGCGCCAGCGGCAGCAGGAACCAGGGGGCGCGGCGGTGCAGGCGGTCGCGGGACATCGGGGACTCCGGGTGCTGGGGTCCATGATGGATCACCCGCGGGAGCTACGGCGAGCGGGGCGTTGCCGGGGCGCCTTTTTCCGGTAGGGTGGGAATGTCGTCCCCGGAAGCACCGTCCGTGCGTTGCACTGGTGGGGCGTAACCCCGCGCCTCCGTCCGGGTGTCTGCCGGGCGGGCGGCGCGGACGGGAGGAGCATGCGACGAGCGATTCCGTGGAGCATCGCGGTGCTGGGGTTGCTGGCGCTGGGCGCCGCCCCGGCGCTGCCCGAGGTCGACGACGACGAGACCGACAGGCTGACCAAGGGCCGGCTCGTGATCCGCACCGGGATCGACGACGAGGCGGAGTTCAAGGTGATGGGCATCATCGAGATCGACGCCCCCCAGGACGAGGTCTGGGCCGAGATCCTCGACTTCGACGCGAGGCTGGCCGAGAACAAGCCGGCCAGGGCGTACGAGACCTACCGCGACGAGCGACGCGGCGGGGAGCGGTTCATCGCGGCGCGCTGGGATCTGAAGGTGCTGGGACAGGACATCACGTTCTACGACACCTACCACTACACCGCCGCCGAGGGGTACCTGTGGTTCGAGCTCGATCCGGACCAGGAGTCGGACCTGGCGCGGGTCGACGGCTACTACCAGACCGCCCCGTCCCCGATCCTCGACGGGGGCACCCGCCTGGTCTACGTGGTCGACATGGACACCGGGCGCAAGCTGCCCGACGACTTTCGCAAGTTCCTGGCCAACCACAGCCTGCGGGACACCCTCAAGGCGATCAAGCGCCGCGCCGAGCAGTAGCCGATGCGGATCGCCCCCCCCTCCTGGCTGCTCGCCGCGCTGCTGGTGGCCGCCGGCTGCGACGGCGACGGGCTGGTCGGGGAGGACGACGACGCCAGCACGGACGACGACGCCGGCGACGACGACACCCTGCCCGAGGACGCCCCGGTGGCCGACCTGGCCTGGTCGCTGCACGACGAGATCGCGTCGCTGGTGACCGTCACCTGGACCCAGCTGGAGGCCGTGGGCCAGGGGTACGTCGAGTACCGCGTGGGCGACGACTGGCTCCACGGCCCGGCGCGGGCGCTCCCGGCGGGGCCCCACGAGCAGCTGCTGCTGGGGATCCCGTTCGGCGCCGGGGTCCCGGTGCGGGTGGTCAACGAGATCGACGGCGGGCTGCACGCCAGCGCGCGGGTCACCGCCGAGACCGGGCCGCTGCCCGCCGGCTTCCCCGAGCCCCAGCTGCTGGCCGCCGATCCCGAGCGCTACGAGCCGCGGGGCGAGTTCCTGCTCGGGAGCGTCAACCGCGACGAGGGCGGCTGGGTCGGCGGGCTGTACTGGATCTGGGTCCTGGACCGCGCAGGCCGCGTGGTGTGGGCCTACCCGACCCGCGAGCCGGCGTTCACGATCTACGTCCGGGTCTCCCGCGACGGGCGCGACCTGCTGTGGGACGAGGCGACCTACTGGAGCGGCTGGGACGGCGGCGCGAGCTCCCGGGTCCACCGGATGAAGATCGACGGCACGATCACCGACAGCGTGCCGACGCCGGGGCTGCACCACGCGTTCCTCGACTTGCCCGACGGCTCGATCCTGTGGGGCGACGGCGGCGGCGAGCACGAGGTCCTGCGCTGGCGCCACCCCGACGGGGAGGTCGAGGCGTTCTGGGACTGCGGGCCGTTCTTCGAGGGGCTGGGGATGGTCGACTGGTGCCACAGCAACGCGATGTGGTGGAACGAGGCCGCCGACACGCTGCTGTACTCTTTCCCCTCGGACAGCTTCGTGCTGGAGCTCGACCTGGCCACCGCCACCGAGCTGTGGTGGGCCGGGCACGTCCCCTCGGACTACGGCTTCGACCCCGAGGAGTCGGCGTTCTTCATGCAGCACGGCGTGACCTACACCGACGCCGGCACGCTGCTGCTGTCGACCTACGCCAGCCCGCTGCAGGACACCGGCGTCGTCCGCGAGTTCGAGGTCGACCACGGCAGCGAGACGCTGCACCAGGTGTGGACCTTCGGCGCCGATCAGGGGATCGCGGCGCACTACGCCGGCGAGGCCCACCGGCTGCCCGGCGGCAACACGCTGCACAACTACGGCACGACGCCGCGGGTGCGGGAGATCACCCCCGAGGGCGACGTGGTCTGGGACCTGGACTTCGGCGGCAGCCGGTTGCTCGGCCGGACGGTGTGGCTCGAGCTCGACGCGCTGTACGACCTGACGCCGTGAAGGCGGCGACCCTGCCGCGGACCGTGGATCGGCTATGCTGATCGGCGGCGGGGGGTGGAGCGCGTGATGCCGACCTGTGCCAACCATCCCGACCTGGCGGCCCAGTTCCAGTGTGTCGGCTGCGGGCGGCTGCTGTGCGGCCACTGCGTGCAGCACGATCCGGTGCTGAGCGGGTTCCGCTGCCTCGCGTGCCAGAGCCCGGCGACGCAGCTGGCCGCGCCCCCGCCGCAACCCCCGGCCGCGGCCGCGCCGCAGGCCCCGCCCGGCGCGCCGCCGGGGCTGGTGCTCGACGAGTCCTCGCCGGCCGAGGCGCAGTACGACCCCAACCGCGAGACGGCCACCTCGATCGAGGCACTCTCGGTCTCGACGCTGAACCGCTACACGTCGGGGATGGAGGACGAGGGCGTCAAGCTGTGGGACGACGCGGTGGACGACGCGATGGCGCCGCTGCGAACCGCGCTGGAGGCCGGGGACGACGCGGCCGCGCTGCAAGCCTACCAGGAGCTGATCGGCCGCGGCGCGGCGCCCAAGCTGGACTCCCAGCTCGAGGCCAAGCTCGCGCGGGTGCTCGACGCCGCCGGGATGCCCCAGGACGCCGTCCAGGCCTGCCGCCGGATCGTGATGGGCGACCCCCACAGCCCGATGGCCCCCGGCGCGCTGTTCACCGGGGCCCGCCTTGCGGCGGGCCGCCTCGGCGACCTGCAGATGGCCGCGCGGCTGCTGCAGTTCCTGATCGAGAAGTACCCCGACAGCGGGCTGGTCCCCCAGGCCCGGGACGCGCTGCGCACCCTGGCCAGCCGGACCTCGCGTCGGGGGTAGCCCGCCCGCCATGCCCCTGTCGTGCTACCAGCCCGGCCGCGACGGCGAGGAGCCGGTCCGAGCCCCCACCGTCGACGACGGGGCCGACGAGGAGGGGGACCGCGCGGTGCGCTGCGGCGCGTGCGGGCACGACGTGACCTCGCAGCGGTCGGTGCTGGCGGTGGGCGGCGCGACCGACCACACGTTCTTCAACCCCGCCGGCGTGATCTTCGAGATCCGGTGCTTCGAGCGGGCGCCCGGCTGTGCCGTCGCGGGGGCGCCGACCACCGAGTTCAGCTGGTTCCCGGGGTACGCCTGGCGCTACGCCGCCTGCTCCGCGTGCGGGTCGCACCTGGGGTGGTACTTCCAGGGCGTGGAGCCCGCGTTCTTCGGGCTGATCGAGCGCCAGCTGCGGTTCCCCTGAGGGGGGCGCCCCGCGCCGCCGGCTACCCGACCTCTGCCGGCTCGCGCGCGCGCTTGCCCCGCGCCGCAGGCCGCCGCGGCTCGAAGCGGAACGTCAGGGCCTCGTCCCCGGCTCCGATCGTGGCCGTCCCCCCGGCGGTCAGCTCCCCGAACAGGATCTCGTCGGCCAGCCGGCGGCGGATCTCGCGATCGATCAGGCGGCGCATCGGGCGGGCGCCGAACTTGCGGTCGTAGCCGTGGGCGGCCAGCCAGCTGCGGGCGTCGGCGGAGAGGTCGAGGTCGACGCGCTTGGGGGACAGCTGATCCTCGAGCTCGGCGACGAACTTGTCGACGATCTGCTCCACCACCGCCGGGGTCAGGTGGGCGAACGCGATCCACGCGTCGAGGCGGTTGCGGAACTCGGGGGGGAAGGTCCGCTCGATGGCCGACTTGCCGTCCTCGCCGGCGCCGGCGCCGCCGAAGCCGATGCGGCCGCGCTCCACCTGGAACGCGCCGGCGTTGGTGGTCATGATCACGATCACGTTGCGGAAGTCCGCCTTGCGGCCGTTGTGATCGGTCAGCACCGCGTGGTCCATGATCTGCAGCAGCACGTTGACCAGGTCGGGGTGGGCCTTCTCGATCTCGTCGAGCAGCAGCACGGTGTGCGGGTTCTTGATGATCGCGTCGGTCAGCAGCCCCCCCTGGTCGAAGCCGACGTAGCCCGGCGGGGCGCCGATCAGCCGGCTGACGGTGTGCTTCTCCATGTACTCGCTCATGTCGAAGCGCAGCAGCTCGATGCCCAGCACGAAGGCCACCCGGGCGGCGCTGGGCGGGTTGCGCGCCCAGCGGGACATGCGGAAGAGCCAGCGCAGGTTCATCCGTCGGTGAACCGGACCTTGCCGATATGGGGCAGGTTGCGGTTGCGCTGCGCGTAGTCGATGCCGTAGCCGACGACGAATTCGTCGGGGATCTCGAACCCGGTCCAGTCGGCGCGGATATCGGTCTCGCGGCGCGAGGGCTTGTCGAGCAGCGCGATGGTGCGCAGCTTGCGCGGGCGGCGGCTGTGCAGAAGGTTGAGCACATGCGCCAGCGTGTGGCCGGTATCGACGATGTCCTCGACCACCAGCACGTCGCGGCCCTCGATATTGCCGCGCAGGTCCTTGAGGATGCGCACCTCGCGGCTGCTGGTGGTGGCGTTGCCGTA
>CAZOYV010000209.1:0-15025 GCA_964584075.1 uncultured Rickettsiales bacterium
TTTCAGACAGCAAGTTGGGCCAGACTTCGCCTGGCGCACCAAAGGCGCAAAGAGGGGAGAAAAGGGGGGGGCCACGCGGCGCGAAGAGGGGAGAAAAGAGGGGGCCACGCGGAGGGGATGAAGCACGATTTGGGACTCACGCTGAAGCGCAAACGTGCCAGCGACCCCGATCGATCGTCTTCGAGTTCCCCCTTTGCGTCTTTGCGCCTTTGCGTGAGAACTCTTCCTCTTCCCCTCTTCCCTCTTCCCCTCTTCCCTCTTCCCTCTTCCCTCTTCCCTCTTCCCTCTTCTTTCCCCATTTTCCTCTTCCTTCTTCCTCTGCGTCCTCTGCCCCTCCGCCGGTGTGCCGGACCAGTCTCTGCGCGATCTCCCCCACCCCGTCCGACCCCGGTTTCCTTGATCACCCCCCACCCCCCGTCTACATTGAACCGGGGGGCCGGGGGGACGCCCAGGGAGTCGATGCGCCGCCGTCTCGCGATCCCGCTGCTGCTCGCCGCGCTGGCCGTCGCCGGGTGTCCGACCGGGGACGACGACACGGTCGAGCCGCCGACACCCGAGCCGCCGCCGACGCCGGTGTACGTCACCGTCGGGACCCACCTGGAGCGGCTGGGCTGGTACCCCGAGTCGTTCCCCGAGGACTGCGAGCAGCTGGCCGAGTTCCAGACCAAGCTGCTGGCCTACGCCGACCTGTTCGAGCAGTACGGCGTGAAGTGGAACCTGCAGACCGCCTACGCGCTGCCCAGCCGGATCGGCCAGTGCGAGGGCGCCGGCGAGGCCGTGCTGTACGACGGCGAGAACGTCCTGGCCTACCTGCAGCACCACCGCGACGTGATGATCGACGCCCACCTCCACGACGAGGGGGTCGAGCTCAACTACGCCGACGTGGCCGTGATCCTGGGCAAGACCGGGATCCCGTTCGACACGCTGACCGTCGTGGGCGGCTACGAGACCAACAACCAGGAGCAGTTCGACCAGCTCAGCGCCGGGCTCACGGGGAGCCTGTTCCCCGACTCCACCTGGACCCCCGACCTGTTCACCTTCGCCGCCGTGCCGGGCCACCTGCCGGGCACGGAGGAGTTCAGCAGCGGGCTGTGGCGCCCCAGCGGCCTCGACTACGACCCCGGGGTGGACGCCCCGGGCGAGCTGTACTACCTGGACGACCCCGACGCGCGGATGATCGCCGTCGGCTCCGGCCACCTGCACGGCTGCGCCACCGGCTACGAGCAGGCCCGGTTCTGGTACGCCAGCGACTACATCGAGGCGCTGGCCGACGCCATCGCCGACGACACCGCGCCCCCCGACCAGCCGTACACCGCGACGATCGCCACGATGCACTTCCACATGTACGAGATCGACGAGTACCTGCCGCTGTTCGAGGCCCAGCTGCAGGCGCTGCAGCCGCTGGTCGAGCAGGGCCGCGTCGAGTACGTCCACTTCCACGACCTGCCCCGCATCTGGGATCAGGAGTACGGCAACGAGCCCAGCACCTACCGGTTCGAGGAGATCTCCGAGGACGTCTACACCTGCGACGAGCAGGGCAACCGCATCGAGCGCTGATGCGCTACCCGTTGACCACGGTCAGCGTGTAGTCGGTGTCGTCCGGCGTGCCGCTGTAGCGGAAAACGCGGATGATGAACGAGAAGCTGTCGTCGGCGCACAGGTTCTGGTACGGCGAGTTGTTGTTGATGCAGTTGCACTGGTTGGAGTTGGCCGTCCACTCGTAGTGCGACAGGTTGCTGTTGGAACCCGACTGGCACGACATCAGCCCGCAGCTGGTGTTGAGCACCTCGAAGCGGAACAGGTTGCTCGGCGCGATCGTGACGTCCACGTCGAAGGTGTCGCACTCGCCGCCCATGCTGCCCTCGTTCTGCAGATCGGTGGCGGTGAACTCGTAGTAGTCGGCGTCCCCGGCGGGCACGATGTTGCCCACGGTGATGATGTCGCTCTGGGGGTAGTCGAGCACGACCCCGCGGTCGATCGACGCGCCGCAGGAGTCGCCCCCCTGGGCCTCGTAGCTGTCCTCGTGGGCCTCGCAGCCGTTGGAGTAGATGCTGTCCATGTCGTAGTACGTCGGCGTGCAGCTCACGTCGCAGCTGCCGGCGTTGCACCACGGGGTCCCGTTGGCCACCGCGTAGCAGTTGCTCCACGCCTCGTCGACGGACCCGTCGCAGTCGTTGTCGTAGTTGTCGCAGATCTCGGTGACGCCCGGGTTGGTGTTGAAGTCCAGGTCGTTGCAGTCGTTGCTGCAGGTGTCGTAGCCGTCGCCGTCGGCGTCGATGGTGTTCAGCGACGGGTCGTTGTCGTCGCAGTCGACGCACAGCGAGGCGCCGTCGCCGTCGTTGTCGGGCCCGTCGACGGTGGCGGGGTTGCAGTCGTCGTCGAGGCCGTTGCAGGTCACCTCGGTGGCGCCGGGGTGGATCGCCGCGTTGCCGTCGTCGCAGTCGACGCACACGTCGTGGCCGTCTCCGTCCGCGTCGGGGTCGTCGACCGTGCCCGGGTCGCAGTCGTCGTCGACGCCGTTGCAGTAGACCTCGGTGGCGCCGGGGTAGACCGCCGGATCGGTGTCGTCGCAGTCGACCGGGCTGCAGGCCAGGCCGGTGCCGAAGCCGTCACCGTCGCCGTCGGTGGCGAGGCAGTCGCAGATCGCGTCCTGGCCGTCGCAGCTCTGATCGATCCCGTCCTCGCAGACCTCCGGGGCCCCCGGGTACGTCGCCGGGTCGGTGTCGTCGCAGTCGATCCACGCCGGGTCGCACGAGGCGTCGTCGCCGAACCCGTCGCCGTCGTCGTCGGACGCGTCGCAGTCGCACGCGTCGTTGGGGTCGCCGGGCGAGCCGAAGTCCGCTCCGGGCTGGATCAGCGCGGTGGAGACGCACCAGTTCTGGCCCAGGTCGTTGGCCGTGGCGCTGATCTGGGTCGGGTCGAGGATGTGGCTCGCGCCCGAGGTCGAGGGGAACGTCAGGCCCCAGTCCCAGGTCACCGTGTCGACCACCATCCAGTCGTAGGCGATCTCGAAGGTGTCGAAGCCCTCGGACAGCGTGATGCCGTTGTACTGGTAGTCCACCGTCGCCCCGCCGTTGGTCGACGGGTTGGCGTTGACACCGAGCACGAAGTAGTCGCCGGGGTAGATCACCGCCGTGCCGCCGCTGTTGATCGAGTGCGCCTCCCCGACGCCGTTGCCGATCACGAAGTCGTCGAGCAGGATCAGGCGGCCCGAGGCGTTGTAGATCTCGACGTACTCGCCCGCGGCGTCGGCCACCTCCACCGGGTCGATCATCAGCTCGGTGATGATCAGGTCGCCCTGCTGCGGCAGCACGATCTCGGAGACCTCCTCCCACGGGCCCCAGTCGTAGCCGTCGAAGGCGCGCGCGCGACAGGTCCACTCGTCGCCCAGCTCCAACGCGGTGGACGACACCGTGTCGCCGGTCAGGCTGGGCTGCAGCACGCCGTTGCGGAACCACTGGTACTCGTAGCTCATGCTGTCGGGGTCGGGGTCGTAGGGCGGCACCGTCACGGCGCAGACCAGGTCCTGCGCGACCGTCGGCGGCGACGGCTGCAGCTCCAGGCTCGGCTCGTCCGGCGGCGTGTTCAGGATCGGGACCTGGCCGGAGGTCAGCGGCAGCCCCAGCGAGTACCCGTCGTCGGGGAAGACCACGCACTGCACGGTGTCGAAGTGGTCGAACCAGGTGCCGTCGATCGTGTCGCCCGTGACGGCCCCCTCGAGCACCGCGTTGACGTACCACTCGTACTGCGCGCCCTCGGGATCGCCGTCGGGGTCGTACCAGCCGTACGGGACGCACTCCAGGGTGTCGAGCTCGACGGCCGGGTTGGGCGTCAGCGTCACGCTGGAGTAGCTCGGCAGCGAGTTGTCGATCACCACCATCGCGGTGACCTCGTTGGCCGGCAGGTTCTGGTCGTCGGTGGCGACCACGCGGCAGGTCCACTGCTCGCCGGTGCCGGTCTGAGAGGCCGGGACCAGGTCGCTGGCCCAGCCGGTGGGGGTGCCGTCCAGGTCCCACGAGAAGCTGTAGTCCACCACGCCGCCCTCGGGGTCCACCGAGCCGGTGGCGACGCACTGCAGGTCGTCGTCGGTGGTCGGGCCCGACGGGTCGATGTAGACCACCGGATCGCTGGGCGGCTGGTTGACCGCGATGACGACGAACGAGACCTGGTCGGTGGCGGTCTGGTCGTCGCTGTCGCTGACCCACACCGTGACCGTCTGGTTCCCCGGCGAGAGGGTCTCGCTGGTGGTGGTCAGCAGGCCGTTGGGCGCCGGCGGGGCGCTGCCCATGAACCCATCCATCGAGCTGTTCCAGGCCACGGTCAGCAGCTCGAGGTCCTCGTCGTCGGTGGCCACCGCGGTGAACGTGATCAGGTCCCCCTGGTCGAACTCCTCGCCGGCCAGCGGCGCGGAGATCTCGACGGTGGGGGCCTCGTTGACCGCGTGGATCGTGACGTTGACGTAGTCGGTGGAGGACTGGTCGTCGGTGTCGGTCACCGTGCACGAGACGGTGTGGATCCCGGCGGGCAGCGTGCTGCTCGACAGGGTGGTGCGGCCGTCCAGCTCGGCGGTGCTGGTGCCCAGATCGGCGCTCTGCTGGCTCCCCTCGGGGTCCAGGTAGCTCGTGGCCCACTCGACGGTGAGGTCCGGCGGCGCGTCGTAGGAGTCGGAGACCGACGCGACGAACTCGACCAGGTCGCCGCTGAAGAACTCGACCGTGCCCTGGGTGTCGTCGGGGGACACGATCGTGACCTCGGGCGGGGTCAGGTAGCGATCGATGTCGGTGTCCGGACAGCCCAGGACCAGCACGATCGGGAACAGCCAGCGCAGCAGTCGTAGACGCATCGTTCTCTCCCGCGCCGGCGCGGGCCCTCCCGCGCCGGCGTCGCCAGAGGCGGGGGCACACCACTCCCCTGCTACCCCTGGTACATTGATCATACCCCAAACGCCCCCCGCGACGATTGTGGTCTCAGGAGCGCGCGGGCGGACGGGCCAGGAGGTGCAGGCGATGGTGCGGGCGGGTTGCCCCAGGACGGGTTGGTCACCGATCGCGGCGGCGCTGGCCGTGGCGCTGCTGGCCGCCGCGGTGCAGCTGCCGGCCCCGGCGGCGCGCGCCGGCGAGGCCGAGAACGCCGTGGCCGAGGGCCACAAGCGGTACCAGCAGAAGGAGTACCGCGAGGCGGCCAGCTACTTCGAGCTGGCGATCACGCTGGGCGGCAACGAGGCCGAGAACTACTACTGGGCCTCGATGGGCCACTCCAAGGCGATGGAGGACCAGGAGGCCTACGAGTGGATCATGGGGGCGCTGTCGCTGGACGACGGCGACTGGCGCTACCACGCCCAGCACGGCCGGGTGTGCATGTTCCTGGGCAACCCGGGCGAGGCCGCGATGGCCTTCGAGAAGGCGCTCGAGGGCAACCCCGGCGACGCCGAGACCTGGGCCCAGTACGGCCGGGTGCTCAAGCAGTCGGGGCACCCCTACCAGTCCATCGAGGCGCTCCAGAAGGCCGTCGACCTGGACCCCAGCAAGCAGGACGTGGCCTACGAGCTGGGGCTCGCGATGGTCGAGCTGAAGGACCCCGAGCAGGCCGTCGGCGCGTTCCGCAAGGCGGTGGCCGCGGACCCCCGGTGCGTCGAGTGCCACCTGAGCCTCGGCGACGCGCTGCTCGCCTCGCGGCAGTTCACCGCCGCGCTGGCCGCCTACGGCGAGGTGCTGCAGCTCGACGGCGACGACTACCGGGCCCGGCAGCGCAGCGTCCAGGCGTGCTACGGGATGGCCGACTACGCCGCCGCCGAGGCCCACGAGCGCGCGCTGCACAAGCTGTACGAGCGGGGCAAGGTCTACGGGCTGTCGGCGCGCGAGGGCTACGTCGTGGACGAGTTCTCGGTCGGCGACCTGACCGTACAGGCCTGGGAGTACTTCCCGGGCAAGGCCCCCGAGGGCGTCGAGTGGTCGTTCGACGCGATCGATCCGACCGGCTGGAAGGCGGCCGAGTTCGCGGTGCGCGAGGCCACGATCAAGAAGGGCGGCAAGGCCCACGGGACCCGCGGGATGGAGCTGGTGCCGGTCACCGACGGCCCGACCTACGGCGAGCGGATCGTGGGGTGGCCCTCCACGGCGAGCTACCCGACGGTCAAGACCGCGGTCACGGACTGGCTGAAGAGCCGCTGAGCCTCAGGCGAACAGCCGGTTGCCCTGCTCGCGCATCCCGCGGGCGAGCCTGAGCGCCACCGACATCACCGTCTCCTGGGCGTTGACCCCGAGGTGGGTCGGCACCACGCCGCCGTCGACGACGTACAGGTTGGGCACGCCCCACACGCGCCCGGCGGGGTCGACCACCGAGGTGTCCTCGTGGGTCCCCATCCGCACCGTGCCCAGCGGGTGGTACGAGCCGCACTCGGCGTGCTTCCACTGCACCGCCCGCCAGTCCATCGCCTCCAGCTCGTCGCGGGTGCGCACGCGCTCGTACGGCGGGATCGTGAACAGCACCTCCCTGGCGCCGCACTCGAAGAAGATCCGGCCCATGTGCTGGATCGCCTCGATCGCCTTGGCCTTGGCCTCGTCGCCGAGGCTGTAGTGCATCAGCGGCTCGCGGCCCGGCGGGTTGACGATCGAGCCGGTGTCGGTGTCGTGGACCATCGCGCCGAAGGCCATGATGTGGCGGCGCTTCTCCATGTACTCGCGGGACTCGGCGCCGAAGCCGGGCACGTTGGCGCCCATGATCCCCGGCGGGGTCATGATCGCGATCAGCGTGATGCCGTCCTTCATCAGCGTCGGGCTGTAGATGCTCTGCATCGCGCCGAGGCCGGCCTTGACCTCGTCCTCGAACACGCCGTAGGCGCGGTACCCGGGGTGGATCGTCAGCCTCTTGCCCAGCTGCTTGCTGTGGTTGCCGACCTTGTTCTTCATCAGGAAGCTGGGGGTGTGCACGGCGCCCATCGCCAGCACCACCACCTTGGCCGCGATCTGGAACTTGCCCACGGCCTTGCCCCGCGGCCCGACGAAGTGGCCCTCGACTCCGGAGACGCGCCCGCCGCGGAAGGTCAGCTTCTCGGCCAGGGCGTCGCAGTACAGCCGCGCGCCCTGGTCCATCGCCCGGGGCAGGTAGACGCGATCCACCGAGTTCTTGGCCCCGATCGGACAGACGAAGTTGCACCGCGAGGCGCCGCGGCAGCCGGTCATGTTGCGGCGCACCGGCTTGATCTCGAGGCCCAGCGCCTCGGCCCCGCCGCGGAACCGCTTGGCCCCCTCGCTGACCACGCACTCGGGGGTGTCCTCGGTGCCGAGGTCGGCCTCGACCTCGTCGAAGAACGGGGCCATCTTCTCCGGGGCCATCTGCTCGAGCCCGAGGTCGCGGACCCACTGCTCGAGGATCCCGTCGGGCGTGCGGAACATCACCCCGCCGGTGAGCACCGACGAGCCCCCCGCGCCCCAGCCCAGCGGGTTGCTGATCACCGGCGTGTCGCCGAGGCCGGTGGCCACCGTCGTGCCCTGGCCGCGGAACAGCCGCATCATCGTGTCGGTGACCTTGAACTCCTGCTTCTCCTCCGGGGAGTACCAGGGGCCCTCCTCGAGCACGATCACGGAGCGCCCGTCGGCGGCGAACTCCTTGGCCAGCACGGCGCCGCTGGCGCCCGAGCCGACGATGCAGACGTCGCACACGTCCTCGGTGCGGCGGCGGGTGACGGTCCGGCCCACGACGACGCTCATGACGCCTTCTCCAGCTCCTGCTCGGGGAGCAGCTCGAGCTGACCGTGGCCGATGTCCTCGAGCACCGCGGGGTGCTCCCAGAAGTGGATCGAGGCCACCATCTTGAGCCCGAAGAACGCCGTGCGGATCGGGCGCAGCGGGTGGTGCGCGAGCTTCGCGATCAGCCGGTCCTGGTCCTCGGTCTTCAGCCGCGTGAACAGGTTGGGCTCGTGGATGAACACCGGCGGCGAGACGTTGAAGCCGTGGGCCATCGCGAAGAACCCCAGGCGGTTGAGCGCCGGGCCGTCGGCCATGCTGCGGCTCAGCACGTCGGCGAGGCCGATGTCCGCGGGCGAGACCTTGGACGGGTCTCCCGGGTCGAAGATGCGGTCGAAGAAGCTCTGGAGGACCCGGCGCGTCCGCGGTCCGAAGGCGTGTTCGTGGGCCATGGCGTGCTCCTGTGCACCGCGTTTCGTGCGGCTTGGTTCACTTGTTAAACCATTTTACCAATTCACGCAACTCCCAAGAACGAAAATCGCCGACCCGTATCACGCGAATGTCAGCGGTTCGTGCCCGCAGGCGTGTCCGCCCCCTCCTGCGGGCGACTCTGGTACGATGCAGTTCCCAACGATCCAGATGGGAACTTCGCAGCGGAGGATGTCGATGCACGACCGATCACGTTGGACGTGGTTCACCCCGGCCGCCGGGCTGGCGCTGGTGGCCCTGTGGGGCCTGGCACTGCTGGGCTGCCCGCCCAAGGACGAGACCCCGGAGGAGACCACTCCCCCGCCCAAGGCCGAGGTCCCGGCCGAGCGCACCGATCTGGCGCAGGTGGCCCAGAACACCACGCTGGTGCCCTCGCCCACCGAGGTCCAGGAGGCGATGATGCACGCCGGCGTGGACATCAAGTTCGGCGCGCTGGTCGAGCGCCGCAAGATGGACCTCGCCGACGACGACGTGGACTCCGTGGCGCTGCGCACCGGCGTGATCCTGGCGGACCTGGTGCTGACGCTCAACGACTCGGACAAGGCCGTGCTGGTCCAGGACCTGCAGAACCTGCAGGCCGGGATGAAGGGCATCGGCGCCGGCTCCGACATCGACGCCACGCTGGGCGAGGTGATCGAGTCGGTCAAGGCCGACGCGCTGTCCCGCCAGGAGCTGTGGCTCCAGGTCGAGGAGATGCGCGAGGCGGCGTACGGCGAGCTGGGCCACGAGGCCGGCTCGCGGGTCGTGCCGCTGGTCCAGGCCGGCAGCTGGCTCGAGGGGGTCCACCTGCTGTCCAAGGCGATCATGCAGTCCGACGACCCCGGCGACGCGGCCAACCTGATGCGGCAGCCCGACGTGGTCAACTACTTCCTGCTCAAGATCAAGGGCGAGGCCGAGGGCGAGGACCTCTCGCCGCTGCTGACGCTGGCCCGCGGGACGATGGAGCAGATCCACGACATCGCGATGAAGGACGACCTCGGCGAGGAGGACGTCAAGAAGATCAACGACCTCGCCACCGAGATGCTCGGGCAGCTGTAGGAGGCGACCATGACGCGCACGATCACCGCCCTGTCCATCGCCGTCGCCCTGCTGGCGACCGCCCCCGCCGCCCTCGCCGACGACGAGGCCGAGGTCGGCGCCTGCCTGCGCCTGATCGCCCAGGAGAAGCTGCCCGAGGGGCAGCGGATGGTGTCCAACGACATCCAGACGCTGATGCTGACCAAGGAGGCCGTCTACAGCTTCACGCTGTTCAAGGGCAACTCCTACGTGATCCAGACCTGCGCCGGCGGCAACGTCACGGACCTGGACGTCCACCTCTACGACCAGGCCGGCAAGCTGCTGGAGGCCAAGACCGAGGTCGACCGCACGCCGACGATCGAGCTCGAGCCGGACAAGACCGGCACCTACTACCTGGTGCTCAAGCTGCTGGACACCGGCGACCAGCAGCCGGGCGCCGTGGGGTACGTGCAGCTCTACGAGTAGCGCGCCCGCCTCGCCCAGCCCTCCGGGGGAACCCGCATGTCCGACGACGTCGCCCAGACGATGCACTTCCAGCTGCTGGACATCGTCCTGGACGAGGCCCAGACCCGCGACATCGAGATGGACCGCGAGACCGCCGCCTTCGCGGTGGACTTCGCGCGGCTGATGGTCGACGTCGCGATGGCCGACCGCGAGTTCCACCAGGCCGAGCGGGCCGCGATGATCGACGCCCTCGAGGCCTGGACCGACCTGGACCAGTTCGGCATCGACCTGGTGCTCGACATGGTCATCGAGTACGCCGGGCTCTCGGGCCGCACCCCGCTGGACGAGGGGGCGCGGATGGCGTCGTCGTTCGCCGCGCGCCACGGCCCGGGGGCGGCGCTGCTGATGCTGGACTGCGTGTTCGGCGTGGCCACCGCCGAGGGCCGGCTGAGCCACGAGGAGCTCCAGGTCCTGTACCGGATGGCCGCGGCGCTGAACGTCGACCCCGCGCTGTTCAAGCGCTTCCTGCGGCGCTGGACCCCCAACCAGGCCAGCGGCGACATGGTGGTGCAGCTGGACCGCCAGCGGCTGGCGATCGGCCGCGATCCCGAGTGCGAGGTGCACCTCGACGACCCCGACGTCGCCGGCCGCCACGCGGCGCTGCAGTTCGCCGGCGGCGAGTGGTGGATCGAGTCGATGTCGTCCAAGCACGGCACGTTCGTCGAGGGCCGCCGGATCGAGCGCGAGAAGCTGGGCCCCGGCGATCGCGTGCGGATCGGGCGGTTCTGGCTGCGGGTGGTCCCCGAGCTGGGCCAGCTGCACGTGTTCAACCTGACCAAGGCGTCGGCGCTGACGGTGCGCGACCTGAAGGTCACCGTCCCGGTCGCGGGGCGGCGCCGAACGATCTTGGACGGGCTCAGCTTCTCGGTGTTCTCCGGCGAGCTGGTGGCGCTGGTCGGCCCGAGCGGCAGCGGCAAGACCACCCTGCTCAACGCGATCTCGGGGATCCGTCCCCCCGAGGACGGGGACGTGCTGCTCGACGGCGAGCCGTTCCACCCGCTGCTCGAGCAGAGCCGCAACCTGGTCGGCGAGGTCCCCCAGGAGGACATCGTCCACCCGTCGCTGACGGTCCAGGAGGCGCTGTGGTACTCGGCGCGGCTGCGGCTCTCGCCGGACCTGCGCGACGACGAGGTCCAGGCCCAGGTCGACCGGGTGCTGACCGAGCTGGACATCCGCAACATCGGGGACAGCCGGATCGGCGACGCCACGCGGCGGGGGATCTCCGGCGGGCAGCGCAAGCGGGTCAACCTGGGCCAGGAGCTGCTCAGCCAGTCGACCCACATCCTGTTCCTCGACGAGCCCACCAGCGGGCTGGACCCCCACGGCTCGCGGGAGATCGTCAAGCTGGTGCGGCGGCTGGCCGACGGCGGGCGGATCATCTTCCTGGTGACCCACGACCTGAGCCCCCAGGTGGTCGAGATGCTCGACCAGGTGATCGTGCTGACCACCGGCGGGCGGATGGCGTTCTTCGGGCCGCCCGACGAGGCCTGCCAGCACTTCGGGGTCGAGCGCCTCGACGAGGTGATCACCGCGTTCCAGGGCAAGGACGTGGACGCCGTCGCCGCGGAGTACCGCGAGTCCCAGGCCTACCGCCGCTACGTCGGCACCCGCGAGAAGGTGCTGGGCATCGGCGGCGCCTCGCACCACGGCACCACCGGGGTGTCGGGGGGCAGCAGCGGCGGGCTGTTCCGCCAGCTGGGGTTCCTCGCGCGGCGCTACACGCGGGTCAAGCTGCGCGACCGCGGGGGGATGGCGATCCTGCTGCTGCAGGCGCCGATCCTGGCGGTGATCATGGCGATCGTGTTCCCCCAGGCCGACCCCTCGGCGCTGTTCATCGTGTCGCTGGCGACGCTGTGGTTCGGCTGCAGCGCGTCGGTGCGCGAGGTGATCGCCGAGCAGCCGATCCTGCGCCGCGAGCGGCGGGTCGGGCTCAACCTGCTGCCGTACCTGGGCAGCAAGTTCGGCGTGCTGCTGGCGCTCAACGCGCTGCAGTGCGCCCTGCTGGTCGGCCTGCTGTACCCGCTGATGGGCCTGCACGGCTACGGGTTCTCGATGCCGCTGCTGTACGTCGTGGCGCTGCTCACCGGCGCGGTGGGGCTGGCGCTGGGGCTGCTGATCTCGTCGGCGATGCGCTCCAGCGAGGCCGCGGTGGGGACCCTGCCGCTGGTGCTGATCCCGCAGATCGTGTTCGGCGGGCTGATCGTCTACGTCAAGGAGATGCCCACCGTCGCGCGCTACCTCTCCCACCTGACCGTCACGCGCTGGAGCTTCAACGCCCTGCTGCGCTGCGGCGAGGAGCTGTTCAAGCCCGGCGGCACCGGCTTCGAGCGGGCCCAGGTGCCGATGGGCGGGATCCTCTACCTGCTGGGCTTCAAGCAGACCTCGGACGTGCTGGACAACGGCCTGTCGGTCGGCGCGCTGCTGGGGATCCTGGCGGGGATGATGGTGGTGCTGCTGCTCGGCGCGCTGCTGGTCCTGTGGCGGCGCGCGCGGCGCAACGCGCTGTAGTCAGCAGCCGTTGCCGGCGTTCGTCAGCGGCACGGAGTCGTCGCAGTCGTAGCCCAGAGCCGGGTAGGTGGCGTGGTCGTAGGGGCCGGGCTGCCACCACTCCTCGTCGTAGTCGCCGTCACGGTCCCAGCTGTCCGCCAGGTTTCCGCCGTAGGGCCCGATGTCCGCCGGTCCCCCGTCCGGATCGTTCTCGGCCGGATCTCCGGCGTCGACCAGCGGGGAGTCGACGCGCAGGTGGAGGTCCCAGCGATCCGGGTCGACGAGCGCGGAGGACAGGAAGCGTGGATCCAGCCGCACGTTGCCGTCCACTCCGGTGGGGTCGGTCATCCCGGCGTAGTCGTCCGGGGTGTTGCCCCACACGTCACCATACGTCGGCATGGTGGCCCCGGGGACGCTGGCGATCCCTCCGCCGGTGGCGGCGGTGTTGTGGGTCACGACGGTGCCGATCAGCGTGGCCGGTGTGGCGTCGCTGAGCAAGCCGCCGCCGGTGCCGGCGCAGCTGTTGCCGACGATCGCGGTGTACAGGACCGACGTGTCGATCCCGGCCTCGAGGTGCAGACCACCGCCGTCTCCTGCGCTGTCGTTCCCCGCGACGATCACGCTGCGCAGGTCCGCTGTCGAGGTCCGCAGCGAGAGCCCCCCGCCGCGACCCGCGGGGTCCGTGAGCTGGTTGCCCTCGATGACCGTGTTGCGGAACGACAGGACCGAATCCTCGACCGAGACGCCCGCGCCATCGGTCGCCGAGACGTTGTCGGCGATCCAGACGTCGTGCAGGCGCAGATCGTCGTTCTCCCCCGCGTACAGCCCACCGGCCCCGTTGCGGGCGATGACCACGTACTCCAGCTCCGCGTACGCGTCGGACCACGACGGTGGGAGGAGCGACAGACCCGTCCCGCCGTTGTCCTCGATCCGGGTCCGGAACGCGGTCAGGTCGTGGTGGGACACGACCACGCCCGGTCCGCTGTTGCCCGAGACGTGGCAGTTCTCGATGTTGGAGGAGGCCGCGTACACGTTCTCGTCGAGCAGCGCACCGGTGCCGTTGTCGACGATGGCGAGCCGACGCAGATCGAGGTCGAAGCAGTCCAGGCTCGAGACGCCCACGTCGTTGCGTGCCACCAGGCCATGGTTCACGAAGACGGCCCCCTCGCGGACGTACAGACCTACGACGTTGTCCGTCGACACCAGGTCGTGGACCATCACGACGGAGTACTGCAGGCTGACACCCGTGACGGCTCCTTCGACGCGCACGCCGTCCAGTGTGGACTCCCCATCGAAGACGAGCACCCCGCCGGCGCCGACGCCGAAGACCGTCACGTCGACGAGCGTCGCGCTGGAGCTCCACACCATCACGCCGAAGTCCGTCGCACCGCTCACCACGAGCCCCTTGAGCTCGGTCGCGAGCCCCTCTCCGCTGTCGATGGTCACCCCGACGCCGGCCCCGCCCGCGTCGAGCGTCGTCGCCCCGCGCGCCCCCGTGACCCGGATCTCCTTGCCCGAGAAGTCGATGCTCTCCGGGTACGTCCCGGGCGCGACGCAGACCACGTCGCCGTCCACCGCCGCGTCGATCCCGGCCTGGATCGTCGGCTGGTCGCCCGGGACGTCGATCACCCCCGGCGCGCCGCCGTACACCGCGGGGTCGTCGTCGTCGCAGTCGGCGTCGCAGTCGACGCCGTCCCCGTCGGCGTCGTGGAGGTCCGCGGTGGCGGGATCGCAGTCGTCGTCCAACCCGTTTCCGCAGATCTCCGGCCAGCTCGGTCCCACCAGCGGGTCGGCGTCGTCGCAGTCGACCTCGCAGGTGTCGCCGTCGAGGTCGTCGTCCCACTGGTCGAAGGTCCACGGATCGCAGTCGTCGTCCACGCCGTTGGCGCAGACCTCGACCTGGGACGGCCCGATCGCGCCGTCGGCGTCGTCGCAGTCCACGGTGCAGTCGTCCCCGTCCGCGTCCGCGTCGAACACGTCGGCGGTCCCGGGATCGCAGTCGTCGTCCACGCCGTTGGCGCACACCTCGGCCTGGCCCGGCCCCACCGCCGCGTCGCCATCGTCGCAGTCCACCGAGCAGTCGTCGCCGTCGCCGTCGGCGTCCCACAGGTCGGGGGTCCCCGGGTCGCAGTCGTCGTCCACGCCGTTGTCGCACAGCTCGTCCTGGCTCGGGCCCACGTCGGGATCGCCGTCGTCGCAGTCCACGTCGCAGGTGTCGCCGTCCGCGTCGCCGTCGAACAGGTCGGGGGTCGCCGGATCGCAGTCGTTGTCGATCCCGTCGTCGCACAGCTCCGCGAAGAACGGGCTGCGCGCGGGATCGGCGTCGTCGCAGTCCACGTCGCAGTCCGCGCCGTCGGCGTCCCCGTCGAACACGTCCGCGGTGGCGGGATCGCAGTCGTTGTCGACACCGTCGTCGCACAGCTCCGGCAGCAGCGGGCTGCGCGCGGGATCGGCGTCGTCGCAGTCGATGTCGCAGTCCGCACCGTCGCCGTCGCCGTCCCACAGGTCGGGCGTGGCCGGGTCGCAGTCGTCGTCGGTGGCGTTGCCGCACAGCTCCACCGCGCCGGGGTTGACCGCCGCGTCGCCGTCGGCGCAGTCCCCGTCGCAGATCCGGTAGCTGTCGCCATCGCCGTCGGCCTCGTCCGCGGGGACGGCCCCGTCGCAGTCGTTGTCCACCCCGTCGCACAGCTCGCCGGCGCCGTCGTAGGTGGTGGCGTCGCCGTCGTCGCAGTCGCCGCCGCACACCATCTGGCCGTCGCCGTCGCCGTCGACCTCGTCGCCCGGCACCGCCCCGTCGCAGTCGTTGTCCACCCCGTCGCACTGCTCGGCCGCCCCCGGGTAGG
>CAZOYV010000210.1:0-4628 GCA_964584075.1 uncultured Rickettsiales bacterium
GGATGATGCGGTGCTCAGGCGACGGGAGGGGATAGATTCACAAGCTCTCAGCGCTACTGCTCTCCCCCGTACCGCTCCCTGAGAATCCGGTGCAGGATCTTCCCGGTGGTCGTCCGGGGCATGTCGTCGGGGGCGATGATCTCGACCCGCTTGGGCTTCTTGAACCCGGCGACCTTGGGCGCCACGAAGTCGATGATCTCCCGGGGCTCGAGGGTCTCGCCCTCCTTGGGGATCACGACCGCCATCACCTGCTCGCCCCACTTGTCGTGCGGGATCCCGATGATCGCGCAGTCGAAGACCTTGGGGTGCTGGTGGATGATCGCCTCCATCTCGGTGGGGTACACGTGCTCCCCGCCGGTGATGATCATGTTGTTCTTGCGGTCGACGATGTAGTAGTAGCCCTCCTCGTCCTGGCGGGCCATGTCGCCGGCGCTGAACCACTTGCCGTGGTGGCTGTCGCGGGTCTTCTCCGGCATCTGGAAGTACTCGTCGAACATCATCGGGCCGTAGCTGAACAGCTCGCCGACCTCGCCCTGCGGCACCGGCTCGCGCTCGTCGTCGAGGATCTGGATCCGGCCGGTGCCGGAGCACTCCAGGCCGATGCTGCCCAGCTTCTTCATCTGCTCCTCGGGGCGCAGCAGCGTCACGAGGCCGGCCTCGGTGGAGCCGTAGGCCTCGAACAGCCGGGCGCCGCCGAAGAACTCCATGATGTCCAGCTTGGTCTGCTTGTGGACCGGGGCCGAGCTGCACAGCAGGCACTCGATGCTGGAGACGTCGTACTTGCCGCTGATGTCCCCGGGGATGTTGAGGATCAGGTTGTAGTGGGTCGGGATCATCGACGAGAACGTCGGCTTCTCGCGGTCGATCACCTCGAGCAGCTCGACGGGGTCGAAGCGGTCGTCGCGGTGCACGTACACCGCGCCGCCGATGTAGGTGAAGACGAACGCGTAGAACGTCGAGTTGACGTGGTACAGCGGCATCAGCGTCAGCCCCATGTCGGTGGGCTTGAAGCTGAAGTCGGTGGCGTTGATCAGGTAGAACGCGGTGTAGCTCTGGTGGGAGCGCACCACGCCCTTGGGGTTGCCGGTGGTGCCCGAGGTGTACAGCTGGATCCAGGTGTCCTCGGGGTCGACCTCGACGGTCGGCTGGACCGTCGAGCCGCTCGCCATCAGGTCCTCGTAGGCGCGGTAGCCGTCGACGCCCTCGGGATCGAGCACCGAGATCCAGCGGTCCTCGGGGACGCCGGGCATCTGGTCACGGGCGTCCCGCAGCAGCGTCAGGTACGGGCCGCCGGCGAAGAACGCCTTGGCCTCGCTGTTGGCGACGACGTAGGCCGCCTCCTGGGCCACGTAGCGGGTGTTGATCGGCACCACCACCGTGCCGGCCTTGGCCGCCGCGAGGTAGATCTCGCAGAACTCCAGGCAGTTGTTGAGCATCACGCAGAAGCGGTCGCCCTTGCGCAGCCCCATGTCGGCCATCGCGTTGGCCAGCCGGTTCACGCGCTCGTCGAGCTGCGAGAACGTCAGCTCGCGGCGGATGTCCTTGAGCGCCAGCTTGTCCGGCCACTTCTGGGCGTTGACCGGGAGGATCTTGCCGATGTCCAACCACACGCTGGGCATGAATCAGGTCCTTTCGTCCTGGGAGTTCGGAGGTCTGGATTTCCGCCAGTCCGCCCGCGCGAACAGCGCCGCGCCGAGGGCGCCGACCAGCTGCGGGTGCGGGGGGACCAGGATCGCGCTGCCGACCGCCTCCTCGAGCAGCTCGAGGAACGCGGGGTTGTGCGCCGCCACGCCACCGGTGGCCATCACCGGCGGGGTCAGCACGTCGGCCTCCATCACGCGGGAGACCACGGCCCGGAAGATGCCGCGGGCCAGCTGCTCGCGGGGCTCGCCGGCGCGGATCCGCGCCAGCAGCTCGGTGGAGGCGAACACGGTGCAGAAGCTGTTCAGCGTCGACCTGCCGGGGGCCCCGGCGGCGCGCGCGGCCAGCGCGTTGAGCTCGGCCAGCGGGGTGGCGAGCCGCGCCGAGATCTCCTCGAGGAACGCCCCGGTGCCCGCCGCGCACTTGCGGTTCATCCGGAACCCGAGGCGCTTGCCGGCCTCGTCGAGCTTGATGATCTTGTTGTCCTGGCCGCCGATGTCGACCACCGTCATCGCGTGGGGGTGGTGGTGGTAGGCGCCCTTGCCGTGGGCCGCGATCTCGGTGCGGGTGCCGTCGCGGCCGGGCACGTTGTCGCGGCCGTAGCCGGTGGCGAACAGCCGCTGCAGATCCTCGCGGGTCGCCCCGGCCATCGCCAGCGCGGCGTGGAGCGCGCCGAGCCCGGACTCGGCGAAGTCCATCCCCGACGGCCGCACGTCGTGGCCGCGCAGCGCACCGGCGCCGTCGATCACGGCGGCCTTGGCGGTGGACGCACCCACGTCCACGCCGGCGAACAGACCCTCGGTGGCGGTCGAGTCGGTCACGAATGCCCTCGGTGCGGAGGGCAACATATCAACGGGGCGCGGCGCTGTCAGCCGCCGATGAAGTTGGCCGTGAACGACAGCAGCAGCCCGTTCTGGATCTGCCAGGCGTCGACGACCAGCGGATAGCGGAACGCCTTGAGCTGGTAGTCCACCGACATCCACTTGGTGATCTTGAAGCCGAGCAGGGCCTCGAACTCGGCGTTGAGCAGCTGCAGGCCCTCGAGATCGGTCTCGGCGTTGTGGACGAACGGCTGCATCAGCGCGACCCGCCCGGTGTAGGCGATGTTCTCCTTGATCGTGCCGCTGGCGACCCAGCCGAACTCGCCGCCGACCTGGACCGAGTCCTGCAGCTGCAGGACCTCGAGCTCCTCGGTGTCCTCGTCGTCCGCCACCGCGTAGCCGTCGGCGACGAAGGTCTCCCACGCGCCGACGCCGAGGCGGAACTCCATCCTCAGCACGGTCTTGTTGACCGGCACCGCGAAGGCGCCGAGGCTCTCGCGCATCTGGGTCGGGGCGAACGCCTTGGTCAGCGTGATCGGCTCGGTGGCCGCGACGGTCTCGCGGTCCTCCTCGACGCCGTCCACGTCCAGCCGCACCACGGTGGTGTCGGCACCGCGCAGCGCGTTGCCGGGGAACACCGAGGACTTGAGGTTGAACGACGCGAACGGCCCGATCCACGGGGCCGGCTTGGGGTGCAGCAGGTATGAGGTCTTGAAGTCCAGCGCGTCGAGGCTCTTGGCGAACTTGGGGATCGCCGGGGTGCGGGTGCCACCCAGGCCCCAGCTCAGCGTCGAGGACCACTCGTGGACCTCGTTCTCCGACAGGTAGCCCAGGCCGCTGTTGAGCAGCAGCCCGGCGTTGATCGTCAGCCCGTCCTCGGTGCCGACCACGTTCTTGGCGCTGTTGAGCGCCAGGTTGGCGGACATCGAGAGCATCGGGTGCCAGCCGGTCTTCTTCTCCTCGTCCTGCTTGACCACGTCGTCGGGGATGTAGTCCGGGTCGCCCCCGTCCTGGGCCAGCGCGGGCAGCGCCAGGGTTCCGCCGATCAGCGTCGCCACGATCGTGTACAGCCAACGGTGCATGGTGCTCTTCCTCCTGCGGGCGTCGCCCGCGTGCTCCTCCCGGTGTGTCTCGCGCGTCATGGGCTAGCAGGTTCCGTGCCAGCCCGTACCACGGATCCGACCCGGTCGTGGCGCACGCCGAAGGGGCCCCCGGGCTCCGGATCCTGCGACGAATTGGACCACCCCGCTCCAGGACGGCGCAAGGCCTGGCCCGCGATCCCCCGCGCGAGCGGGGCGCGGCGCGTGGCGCGCGCCGGTCAGCGACCGGCTGCTAGCCTCCGCCCGCGCCGGCCTCGGAGAGCTTGCGCAGCAGCGTGTTGCGCCCGATCCCGAGCGTCCGCGCCGCGGCGCTGCGGTTGCCGTCGCAGGCCTCCAGCACGTGGTTCACGTAGGCCCGCTCCACCTCGCGCAGCGGCCGGACCGGCGTCACGAACGCCCCCTCGGGCACGCCGTCGCCGTCGAGCAGCGGGCGGGCGATCGAGAGGTGCTCCGGCGCGATGTCGTCCTCGGGGGCGAGCACCACCGCCGACTCCACGGTGTGCAGCAGCTCGCGCACGTTGCCGGGCCAGACGTGACCGTGCAGCGCGGCGCGGGCCTCGGGGGTCAGGGCCACCCCGGGGCGGCCGTGGCGCTCGGCCAGCTCGTACAGGAAGTGGTCGATCAGGCGGTCGAGGTCGGCGTGGCCCCGCTCGCGCAGCGACGGGATCGCCAGCTCGACGACCCGCAGCCGGTAGTACAGGTCCGGGCGGAACGCCTTGTCCTGGACCGCACCCTCGAGGTCGCGGTGGGTGGCGCACAGGAACCGCACGTCGGCCTGCACCGGGCGGGTGCCGCCGACGCGGAGGAACACGCGGTCCTCGAGCAGCCGCAGCAGCTTGCCCTGGATCGGCTGCGGCAGCTCGCCGATCTCGTCGAGGAACAGCGTGCCGCCCTGCGCCGCGTCGACCTTGCCCTCGGCGGCGCGGTCGGCGCCGGTGTAGGCCCCGCGCTCGTGGCCGAACAGCTCGTTCTCGATCAGCTGCTCGGGCAGCGCGGCGCAGTCGACCTTGACGAACGGCGCGGCGCGGCGCGGCGAGTTGTCGTGGATCGCGCGGGCGAACAGCTC
>CAZOYV010000210.1:4638-14931 GCA_964584075.1 uncultured Rickettsiales bacterium
GCTCCTTGCCCGAGCCGCTCTCGCCGCGGATCAGCACGGTGGCGTCGGTGCGCGCGGCGCGGGCGGTGCGGTCGTAGACCCGCTGCATCGCCGCCGACTCGCCGACGATGTTGTTGAACCGGAACGACAGCGGCTGCTGCTGGGGCCGGATGATCTGGCTGCGCAGGCTGGACGCGAACAGCAGGCTGGCCACCTCGCGGGCCAGATCGGACAGCCGCCGCCGGTCGTCGCCGGCGAAGTCGCCGCCGCGCCTGTTGAGCACCTGCAGCACGGCCACCACGCGCCCCTCGGCGTCGAGCACCGGGGCGGCCAGGACGTTCTCGGTGTGGTAGCCGGTGAGCGCCTCGATGCGGCGGGCGACGGCCAGGTCGTCGTTCTCCTCGCTGGCGTGGATCGGCGCGCCCTCGCTGGCCACCCGGCCGGCGATCCCCTCGCCGATGCGGAGCCGGATCTCGGCGATCTCGGGCAGGTGCGCGATGCGGCTGACCAGCACCCGCGAGGCGGGGTCGACGAGGTACAGCGTGCCGCGATCGGCCTGCAGCGCCGCCGCGACCTCGTCGATCACCCGGCGGAACACGTCGTCGAGCTCGACCTGGCGCCCGGACAGCTGCTCGGCGAGCTCGTCGATCCAGTCGGTACTCACGTGGGGTGCCCCTCCGTGCGGCTCGCGCGGCGGCAGCGCCACCGCCAGCAGGCGAGGTTCCGCGATCAGCGTTACAACACATGCCGCATGGGGTCGCAAGTCGCCGCCGGCCGGGGCCGGCGCGGGGAGCCACCGTGCCATCGCCGATCAGGGGGCGGCCTGCAGCAGCGCACGGCCGGGCGACGGGCGCCCCTGGAAGCCGTCGGCGTCGACGGCCGAGACGCGCCAGTGGTACCCGGCCTCGCGCAGGGGCAGCCGGACCTGCGCGGGGGCGTACTCCGGGCCGTCCACCGCGGCCCGGTGGGCCAGGCGGTGGAACGCCGCGTCCTCGGCGATCTCGACCACGTAGCCGGCGGCGCCGTCGACGGGCTCCCAGCGGAACGCGAACGCCGCGGGGCGGGCCCCGTCGGGGGGATCGGCGAGCACCGGCGCCGGGGGCAGCGGGTGCAGCGGGCCGGGAGCCTCGCCCTCGCGGACCCGCGAGCCGTGCCCGCCGGTCACGGCCAGGACCTCGCCCTGGCCCTGCAGCTCGACGGCCCCGTCGAGCGTCTCGACGCGCGTCGCGACCGGGGCCGCGTCCGCGGCCGGCTCCACGGCGACGCGGAACTCGGTGCCGCGCACGCCGCCGATCGCGGTGGGGGTCTCGACGTCGATCGCGGTGCGGCCCTCGCCCGAGTGGGCGGTGACGATCTCGACCAGCCCGTCGAGCAGCTTCAGCACCACGTTGCGCTGCTTGCGCTCGGCGTCGACGAAGACGTCGGCGATCACCACCGTCGTGCCCGAGGAGACCAGCATGTGGTCGTGCTCGAGGGACTCCTCGTGGCCGATCAGGCGCAAGCTGGCCAGGCCGTCGGCGGCGGTCACCAGCGTGTCGCCGGCCACCAGCCGGGTCCCGACGGCGACCTCGACGGCGGCGCCGTCGGCGTGGGTCGCGGAGACCCCGCCGGCGAGGTACAGCACCTCGGCGCTGCTGTCCTGCCGGCCACCGTCGCCGTCCGCGGCGCGGGCGCCGGCGGCGAGCCCCAGCACGAGGGCGAGGGTGGTGAGCAGGGCCGGGGTTCGCGGAGCGCTCATCGATCGTCCCCTTCCTCCGGCTCCGCCAGGACCCGGAACTCGACACGTCGCATCTCCGCCATCTCCTGCACGCCGTGTGCCAGCTCCTGCTCCTCCGCGCTCGGCGGCTCGACCCGCAGCTCCATCCGCGCGGCGTCGACGCCCAGCGCCGCCAGGCGGTCTCGCACCGCCCCGGCGCGGGCGGTGCACAGCGCGCGGTTGTCCTCCGCCGTGCCGCGCGGATCGGCCCTCCCCACGATCTGGACGCGCGAGACCTGGGGGTACGCCGCGAGCCGCTCCGCCACCGCGCCGATCGTGGCCTCGTCGGTGGCGTCCAGCGTCGCCTCGCCGACCTCGAAGTAGATCCGCTCCGGGAAGGTCACCGAGATCGGCTGCAGCACCCCGCGCAGGTAGGTCATCGCGCCGGTGTCGACGCGGAACGGGATCGAGCCGGGCCGGTGCCCGTCGGCGGCGAGGTGGGCGGTGTGGCCCCCGGCGGGTAGCCGCAGCGCCAGGCCGGCGGGGTCCACGGCGGTGACCTCCTCGCGGGAGTCGAGCAGCAGCTCGGCGGCCAGCGGCCGGCCCTCGGGGTCGCGGACCACCAGCGACAACACCCCGGTGGGCGGCACCGGGATCAGGTCCAGCGCGCCCAGCGCGGCCGGTCCGCCGCCCGACGGCAGCGGGACGGTCAGGGGCTCGTACCCGTCGGCGCGGACCACGACGTGATCGACCGCCAGCGGGATCTCGGCCCGCAGCGTGCCGCCGGCCGGCGTCAGGCACGCGCAGTAGGGGTGCGGCAGGTCCACCGCGGCCCCGGGGGGCAGGGTCGCGGTCAGGGTGCGGGTCGCGGGCGCGGCCTCGGCGACGACGGGCGCGTCGTCCCGCCTGCGGGGGATCGTCACGCCGACGCCGAGCACCACGCGGCTCTGGGGTGCGCCCAGCCCGGGGCCCAGCGCGGTGCCGCCGGCGAGGGTGATCGCCAGCGGCGGGGCGGGGCGGAACGTCACCCCGGCGAGCCACTCCACCGGGTTGGCGCGTTCCCCGGCGCGCACGTCGCCGAACACCTCGGCCTGCAGCGTCAGCGCGTGGTGGGCGTCCACCGCCACGGCTCCGCGGAACACGAACGCCGAGCCGATCACCAGCCCGTCCACCGGCTCGCCGCGCTGGATCCGGGCACCCAGGTTGGCCCCCAGCCGCACCGGCCCGACGTGGCCGGCGACCAGCACCGTGGGCACGAACGTGACCGTCGGCCACCCCACGAACCGCTGCTCGTCGCCGGTCGGGACGGTCAGCGGGAGCGCCAGCCCCAGCCCGATCCCGCGCACCTCGGGGTCGAGGAAGCGCAGCTTGGGGGCGATCCGCAGGTCGCCGGGGGCCGTGGTCTGCCACGGCTCGCCGCTGTCGACCTCCTCGCCGGCGGCCACCAGGTGCAGCGGCATGTCGATCGCCAGGTCGGCGACGCCGAAGCCGATCGCGGCCTGCAGGTCGAGGGTCCACAGGTCGCCCAGCAGCCGGCGGTCGAGCTCGCCGTCGACCCAGTAGGCGTACGGGTCGCGGCCGTAGTGGGTCCAGACCCCGAAGGCCGGCTGCCACAGCTGCAGGGTGCGCGGGGACTCGGTGGCCAGCCAGCCGCGGCCGTCGGCGTGGGGCTGGAAGTGCTGGACGTCCATCGGCGCGGTGGGCTGGGCCGCGGCGGGTCCGCCCGCGACCAGCGCGAGCAGCAGGGCGGCCAGCAGCCTCGGGGCGAGGGTGCTCATCCGCCGGTCTCGGTCAGCCGCTCGACGAAGCGGTCGTCCTCGGCGAAGCGGCGGCGCCAGTCGTCGCCCAGCATCGCCCCGTAGTGCGCGCTGGCGGCGGCGGTCTCGACCAGCTTGCGGCAGATCACCTGCAGCACGCGGATGTGGATCATCACCGCCACGCCGGGGTGCTCGTCGAGCAGCTCGCGCAGCCCGGCCCGCGGCAGCTCCAGCAGCTCGCAGTCCTTGGTCGCGGTCACCGTCCCGGTGCGCGGGCCGGGGATCAGGTAGCTCATCTCGCCCAGCATCACGTGCACCGCGCGGTCGTGATCCGCGGCGAAGGCCGCCACCGGCTGGCCGCGCCGGTCGTGGACCATCGCGGTGCCCTGGGTCAGCAGCAGCAGGCTGTCCCCGTGCTCCCCGTCGCGGACGATCGGGGTCCCGGCGGGGACGCGCACGGCGCGGAAGAACCGGGCCACGTCCGCGGTGACCTGCCCCTCGCGCCAGCGGAAGCAGCGCAGCCCCGCCAGCCGGCGCCGGAGCTCGTCCGGCGGCAGCGAGAGCGCCACCGGGGCGGCCTCGGGCAGCGGCGCGGGGCCGTCGTGCACGGTGGGCGCCTCGTCCATCGGCGCCGCCAGCGGGAACGCCTCGTCGAACCAGCGGGTGGTGCGGATCTTGAGCACCGCGTTCTGGGCGAACCAGCGCAGCAGCGCGGTGCCGAGCACCGGGTCGCGCTGGACCAGCTCGCCCAGCCGGCCGTGGCCGGTGGCCAGCACCTCGAGCGGGGTGGCCGCGGTGACGGTGGCGATCCGCGGCATGCGCATCACCACGCCGACCTCGCCGACCACGTCGCCCGGGCCGAGCTCGTTGATCGGCTGGGCGTCGCGGACCCGCCCGTCCCCCGCCGCGGGGGCCTCGTAGACCAGCGCCTTGCCCTCGACCACGAGGTACAGCCGGTTGGGCTCCGCGCTCTGGGCCAGCAGCACCTCGCCGGGGGCCAGCGTGCGCGCCTCGAAGTAGCGCGCCACCTCGTTCAGCGGCAGCGGCGCGCGCGCCTCCCCGCGCAGATCCTCCAGGGCCGGGGATCGTTCGACGACCCGCTCCAGGTATCGCTCCAGCCAGCGGGCCACGCTGTCGGCCATCGGCATGCTCCCCGGGGAGCCCTCACTTGGAGACCGCCCGGTAGCTCCCCGTCCAGCCGGGCGGCGGTGGTTCTCCATGATACTGCCGTACGCGCGCGAGCAGGTGGCGCGTGGGCCCGTCGTCGGGGTGATCGTCCAGGATCGCCGCGCAGATCGCCTCGGCCTCGCTCCAGCGGCGGCCGCGGAAGTGGGCCAGCGCCTCGGTGTAGCGGGCGTGGTGCGGCGGGACCGGCGCGCCCGCGGGGCCGACCAGCTCGTGGATCGCGACGGCGGCGTCGCGGCCCTTGACCCGCACGCGGTCGATCTCGCGGAACACGAAGCGGCCGCCCGCCGCGGCGCGGGTCGCGTCGGTCACCAGGCACGCCACCCCGAACTGCTTGGTCAGCCCCTCCAGCCGCGAGCCGAGGTTCACCTCGTCGCCGATCGCGGTGTACTCGAAGCGGTCCACCGAGCCCATGTTGCCCACCGCCGCGTGGCCGGTGTTGATCCCGATCCCGATGCGCAGCGGCTCGCGCAGCAGCCCGCGGTGCCGCAGGCGGTCGTTGAGCCGCCCCAGCGCGCCCAGCTTGGCCACCGCCGCGGCGCAGGCCAGGGCGGCGTGGCCGTCGTCCGGCAGCGGCGCCCCGAACAGCGCCATGATCCCGTCGCCCATGTACTTGTCGACCATCCCGCGGTGCTCCTGGATCGCGTCGCTCATCGCGGTGAAGTACTCGTTGAGCACCGCCGCGATCTGCTCGGGATCGCCGTGCTCCGAGATGGTCGTGAAGCCGCGTACGTCGGAGAACAGCACGGAGATCTCGCGCCGGTCGCCGCCGATCCGGACCGCCTCCGGGCGATCCAGCATCTCGCGCACCACGGCGGGCGCGACGTAGCGCCCGAACAGCTGCTCCACGGCGTCCCGGGCCTCCCGCTCGAGGCGCCGCAGCCGGACCTCCTGGCGGCTCCGCAGCGTGGCGAGTACGACGAACAGCAGCGCCAGCGAGCCCAGCGGCAGCAGCCACTTGACCCACAGGCCCGAGGGGAACAGCAGCGCGAGATCGAGCCCGACCACCACGGCCGCCGCCACGGTCGCGGTCACCGCCCCGGCCGACACCGGCGCGCGGGCCAGCAGCAGCGTCAGCAGCACCCCCAGCAGCAGCACCAGGCCCCACTCCGCGATCAGCAGCCCGGCCGGGCGCCGCAGGAAGCGGTCCTCCAGCAGGTTGTCGAGGATCGCCGCGTGGATCTCCATGCTCGGGACCGACGCGCCGAACGGCGTGTCGCGGCGGTCCCAGATGCCCACCGCGGACGGGCCGAGCAGCACCGTGCGCCCGTCCAGCACCGCCTCCAGATCCCCGCGCCGTGCGGGATCGCCAGCGCCGTCGAGCAGGTCGAGCAGCGACACCGTGGGGAACGTCCCGCTGGGCCCCGGGTAGTTGATCAGCGCGGCGCCGGAGGGGTCGAGCGGTACGGTCCGCTCGGCGATGTGCAGCACCGGATCGTACGGGCCGCCGGCGAGGTAGGCCGGGGAGCCCTCGCCGCCGGTCCCCAGCGCCGCGATCGCCGCGGCGACCACCTCGGCCGAGGGGTAGACCCGATCCCCGTGGGCGATGACCAGCTGCGCGCGGCGCACGATCCCGCCGTGGTCGACGCGGACGTTGAGGAAGCCCACCCCGCCCGCCGCGTCGTCCAGGGTGTCCAGCACCGGCTGGACCCCGGTGGCGCGCAGCAGGTGTCCCTCGTCGGGCGGCGTGGCCGCGGCCAGCGGGGCGGCGCCCTCGCGGAACGACTCGGCGCGGAAGCGCGGCATCGCCGACAGCCCCTCGGCGCGGTCGGTGTAGAAGAAGTAGCCCAGCGTCACCGGTGCCGGCGCCTGCTCCAGGGACGACAGCAACGAGCCGTCCTCGATCCCCCCGGCCGGCTCCGAGAACACCAGGTCGACGAGCACCTGCTCGGCCCCCAGCGCACCGAGCAGCACCAGGGCATCGCCGATCACGTCGCGGCCGAACGGGAACTGGCCGTAGCGCTCGATGGTCTCCTCGTCGATCTCGACCAGGGCCAGCCGCGGGCTGGGCTCGATCGCCCCCCGCACGCGGAACTTGGAGTCGAGCACCACCTCCTCGACCCGCTCGACCACGCCGAGCCCGCCGGTGCCGCGCCCGGCCAGCGCGGCGACCGCCACGAGCACCACGGTCAGCGCCAGGCCGGTGGCGACGATCTGCTGGCGGTCCCGCCGTCGCTGGCGGGCTGCGGCCTCGCGGTCGAAGCGCGGCAGCACCCGCGACGCGGCGGGCGCCGGCTCGTCGGCGTCCGAGGGCATCCCGGACAGGGTAGTACGTCTGGGGCGGGGCAGGGGAGGCGGGCGGTGGGCTATGTCCGACAGGCTCCTATGGCGCGGCGTCGACGACGCGATCGCGGAACCTCTGGCGGGCGTGGTCGGCCTTCTGCTGGAGGCGGTCGGTCTTGATCTGGGTCTTGTCCATCGTGGCCTCGATCTTGTCCCGCTGCAGCTGGAAGTCGGACACCACGTAGTTCGCCGCCGCGGCCACGCCCTGCTCCTCGAGCAGCTTGGCGTGGGCCAGCTCCAGGTCGGCCTTGGCCAGATCGTGCTTCATCATCATCACCGTCGAGCGCTTCTTGACCGCGTCGAGCTCCTTGTTCGCCCACTGCACGCGGAAGCCGGCGTCCTTCTGGACGGCCCGCATCGTCTCCACCTGCTGCGACGCCATGTCGATGCGCTCGGTGTCGCCGCTCTTCTTGGCGGCGGACAGCTCCGCCCGGGCGGCCCGCATGTCGGCGGCGGCCTGGCTCTTGGCCTCCTTGCTCCGCTTGAGCTCCTCCCTGGCCGCGTCGATGTCGACCTTGGAACCCTCGTAGGCGGTCTCGGCGTTGGTCACGTCGGCCTGCTTGTCGCGCAGGACCCACAGGACCTCCTCGTCCACCTGGGACAGGTCGGCCAGCGCGACGGTGTGCTCGAGCGCCTTGGCGGCGAACGCGGGCGGCGCAAGCGCGAGGATCAGGGTCGCGACGCCGAGGATCACGGCGGCGGTCTCGAGGCGTTGCCGTCGGGGGCTCACGGCGGTGTCGGTGTGCATCTGCGTGCTCCTTGCGTACACCGGAGAGAAAAGCAGGAATCGTGCCAGCGAGGATTCCCCATCACCGGGGCAGATCCGGGGGCCCGTGTGTGCCGGGACGAGACAGTGGCGATCCAGAATGAGTCAGGTGGCCGGCGTCTCCGCGGACCAGGACGAGACGGACTCGCGCTCGGCGTCGCGGAACGCTCCTCAGGTGTTCTCGGCGATCTCCAGGTCCATCACCGCGGGGGACTTGCCGTCCCCGAGCTCGGCCACCGACTCGCGGGGGACGGCCCTGGCCTCGGCCACCGGGCCCTCGACGTAGACCTTGCTCAGGGCGAACGCGGTGACGCGGAAGCCCTCGTCGAGGGTGGCGTCGCCGATCACCCCGATGCGGGTCCCGCCCGAGGTCTGCAGCTCGCGTCCCTTCAGGTCGGCGAGCAGGATGTAGCGCTCCCCGTCGTCGATCTCGCGGGCGTCGAGCGGCTCGGTGTCCTCGGCGGCGAGCCAGGCGTCGATCCCGGCGACGGTGATCCGCGACAGCGGGATCGCCAGCGGCTTGCGCTTGATCAGCCCCTCCTTGCCCAGATACACGGCCATCACGCGGTCGGCGTGCTCGTCGAGGTACAGGTCCTTGACGTCCCCGAGCTTCTTTCCGTCGGAGATGCGGTAGATCGGCTTCTTGAGGAAGTCCTTGACGTGGGGCATGTCCGCCTCCCTGGGCGTGGTGGGACCTCGTCGGGTCGCGCGCGCTCGATCCTAGCTCAGTTGATCACCAGCGACCCGGAACTGTCCGACTCCAGCGTGAAGCCGCCGGCGTCCGTGACCTCGATGTCCCCGGCACCATCGGAGATCGTCACCGTCCCGGTGACGTGGTCGACGACGATGTGGCCGTTGCCGTCGCCGATGGTGACGTCGCCGTCGACGTCGGCCACCGAGATGTCCCCGGCGCCGTCGTCGATCACCACGTCTCCGGTGACGTGCGAGACCGACAGCTCGCCTCCGCCGTCGACCACGGTGACGTCGCCGATCTGGTCGTCGATCACGACGTTGTCGCTCCTGCTGTCGAGGTCGACCCCGGCGGTGTCGCTGATCAGCACCTCGCCCACCTCGGTGACGGCGAGCACCTCCAGCGCGGTGGGCATCGTGACGGTGACGTCGGCGGTGTAGCGCTGCACCGCCGGGTCCATCCAGACCCGCAGGATCGCGGCGCCGTTCCCGTCGTCGCGCATCTCGATGCGCACGGAGTCGATGGCGTCCTCGTCCTTGCTGTCCCCGGTGCGGGTGGTGCGCAGGTCGACGCGGGCCTCGACCGTGTCCACGGCGTCGTCGCCGAGGACCTGCAGGTCGCCGTCCTCGATCTCGGCGTCGAGCATCGTCACCGCGGCGGCGTCGACCTCGTCGAAGAACGTGTCGACGACGCGCGGCTCGGGCGCGCAGCCGGTGGCGAGCAGCAGGGCCGCGGCCGCGACGAGGGGGGGGATGGCCGTGGGAACGGTCCGGTGGTCCATGGTGTGTCTCCTCCGCGCATCTCCGTCTCTGTCGATTAGCACGAACCGTGCCAATGGACGGTCCGGGGTCGAGGCTGGCGTCCGCGCTCGCGGACCGTCATGATCGTCCCGGTACGGACCGCAGAGAGGGGACGAGATGGGGTTCTTCCGCGACTCGGAGGCCGAGGTCCAGGCCGTCATCGACGAGCTGCAGACCGCGACGACGTTCACCGACGAGGAGATGCGCAAGGCCCACGCCAAGCGGGCCGTGGCGCAGTCGCGGCGGCTGCGCCGGGGCAAGATGCTGGCGCCGCAGCTCGAGAAGCTGGTCGAGGCGGACAACGTCGACCGCGCGATCAAGCTGATGGAGGCCTACAAGGGCGCCCGCGGGTTCAACGTGGCGCCGCTCGCCATCGGGATCTCCCTGCTCGCCGCGCCGTTCTTCCTGTTCGTGATGCCGCGCCTGGGCGGGTCCCACTCGGCGGCGATGGAGACCGCCAACGCCTGCGACCACGCGGTTCGCGCCCTCGGCGAGCCGATCGGGGACGCCGCGCCGTTCGTCGGCTGCGGCACCTCGCAGTCCAGCGGGGGGATGGGCTTCGCCCAGTGGACCGTGCCGGTGGGCGGCTCCGACGGGCGCGGCAGCTACGAGTACGTCGCCGAGAAGTCCCACGGGACCTGGCACCTGGTCCACGGCGCGATCGAGACCGACGGGCGCTGGATCTCCGTCGTACCGTGCCGCGGCGAGGTCGACGAGTCCGACGCCCGCGGCCTGCTGCGCCACGGCTACAGCGCCACGGGCACCGCCGGCGAGGTCCGCGGCGCCGCCCCGGTGAAGTACGGCGACCCGTGCACCGTCACCGTCGACGCCGTCTCCGAGTACCCCGGCGAGGCGCCCTACAACTGCAAGGTCCGCGTGGCGTGCAACAACGTCACGCTGTACGGGGTCAGCGACACCACCGGGTACGTGTTCTGCTCGGTCCAGGACGGGCTGCCGGTCGAGGCCCACGACTCCTCCGGCACCGCCGACAACTCCGACCCGATGCTGCACATGGACCTGAAGGCCAGGACCGTCGAGGTCGCCGACGACGCCCCGACCGAGTTCGGGTTCACGATCCTGCTGGACTGAGAGCTTGTGAATCTATCCCCTCCCGTCGCCTGAGCACCGCATCATCC